>JAEUGZ010000266.1 GCA_016794725.1 Opitutaceae bacterium
TCTGGGACGAGTTGACCGCCGCCAGATACCGGTCGAACGAAATCGGATACCGCACAGTATCGACGAAGGGGTTCAGCACGCCGCTGACCAAATCCGCCGACATCGCCGTCGAGTCCGCAAGGAAATACGCATAGCGCGCGGACGATGCAGACCACGTGTAGTCCAGGGCAGCGGTCCAGCTTGCCGGCAGCTTTACGACGGCACCGACCGTGAGCGTCTTGTTGAGGGTCTCCCGGCGCATGGGGGCGTTCGCCGTGCTGGGAATTCGAGCAAAAATTTCCGTGGCAAATGGATTCGAAGCGGCATTGGCGGGAACCCTGGTGATCACATTCCCGACTGGATTATAGACGCTCTGAAAGCGTTGGTCCACATAGTTGAAATCCGAAAACAGTTCTAGCCAGGGTGACATCTCGCGACGCACGCTGGCGGTGTAGGTGAGATTGCGCGGAACTAACCCCAGTCCTTGCCGTGCATTGTAGATGTCATTCGTATTCGCCATGCCCCGGCTGAACTGCCCGACATTGGCCGCCAGCACGGCGGACAAATCGCCCATAGAGGAGCTCGGACTGATGCCCGCGCCGACAAACGTGCGCGGAGTGGTGAGCACGGTTCCGTTCTTGAGCGTAAGCGTAGTCTGCGCGGCGGACACAGGGGTAATGTTCACCCGCTCGCTCGCGAATCCGAGCGTGGTATTGTTAAAGTAGCCCGGGAAGTTCGCGAGCATCCGGTCCAAATTGGAAAGGTATATGTCCCGCCGCTCGCCGAGCGTGAGCTCCTTTCCGTCGGACCAGCTCGCGCCAAGCCGCACCTGCGTCCGCCCCCCTTCCAGACTGAAGCCGTAGTTTGCTCCGATCGTCGCCGTGGGCGCATCCGTATCCATCGGGTTGGTGTAGTTCACGCGCACCTCACCGCCACTGAAACTACGCTTGAGCACGACATTGACCACGCCTCCGATGGCGCTGCCGCCGTAGATCCCCGAGGCCGAGGACGGCAGAACCTCGATGCGATCAATGAGCGCCATCGGAATGAGATTGAGGTCCGGCTGATTGGAAGTGCCAAACGTGCCCGTGGTCATTTGGCGGCGGCCGTTGACCAGAATGAGCGTTTTGTCCGTGCCGATTCCCCGTAGATCAATCGAACTATTGGTGGCACCTGCGACCGTAATGCCACCGCTGGAGCCGATGCCAGGACGTGACCACGAGGTATTCATCGTCAACTGGCCGCGCAGAAAATCCTCCACGCTGGTCGACCCCGAGCGGTCGATCGTGGACGCATCGAAAATGTAGTAAGGCTGCGCGTCGTTGATGGAGCGGGGCAAATCAACGTTGGCGCCGGAAAAGGGCTTTTCCTTGATGCCGGCCACCTCGACGCGATCGAGCTCGGTGATCTCGTCCGCGCGCACGGTCATTGGATCGAGCGTCGTGACGTCTCCCACCGCCTTGCGCAGCTCCTCGCGACCGAGGAGCAGGCTGGCGCCCGCCCTCACCTTGACATCGGTGATGTGCATGGGTTGGTACCCGGCCGCGGTGGCTACAATGAGGTACGTGCCCGGCGCCACCTGGGGAAATTCATACTCGCCGCGCACGCCGGTGGTCGCCTGCTGCCCGGTTCCGCGGAGGGTGACATGGGCCTCCGGCAGCGCCCGCCCGCCCTCCCCCACCAGAGAACCCTTGATCGCACCGGGCTTGGGGGCGAGCCGGGCGACAACGAATTTTCCGCTGTCGAGCGTGGCGCCGAAGGGGCTGTCCTTGAGCAACCGCTGGATCGCTTCGCCCGGCTCAAACTCACCCACCACCGCCGGGCTGGAGAACGCCTTGAGCTCCTTGTAGGAGTAAAGCACATCCATGCCCGACTGTTTCGAAAACAGGATGAGGGCGTCGGCCGCGGGCTGGGCGGCGATGTCAAACTTCAATGGCTTGGCCGAGGCGGTGACCGCGACGACGAGGAAGTAGGCCAAGAGTGCGCTCAGCAGGCGGAAGTCCGCCGCAAGGCCGGCGCGGCGGCCGGCGAAAGGTGCTACGGTGGGCATGGGTGGGTGTTAAAGCGACCGGCGGCACAAACCACACCGCGGTCCTTCATGGTGACGACGTCCCCCGCAGAAACCTCCACTTGATGGAAAAAATTCTTGCGAGCGACGGCACCTACACAACGTTTGAAAACAATTTCAGCGTTCCCCGCACTTCCCCAGAGGCGGGACCGGCCGGTCCCGGCGCGGCCTCACCGAGGCCACCTCCAGCGGGAAACGTATATCTAGCGTGCACGGACGACCACCCGCAAACCCCCGCCACTCGTTGGCAGCACGCGGACCGGCAGGGCTCGTTCCAGCGAGGCGAGGAAGTGGTCGAGGTCGTCGAGCGTGTATCGACCCCCCAGTGACAGGGTGGCGGCCTCGGGCGCCGCTGTGAGGCTGCGGTCGTGGTAGTCGGCGAACCGCTCGAGGGCCTCGCCGAGGGGCGTGCCCAGGAACACCACGCGTCCCTCGCGCCAGGCTGTGACGTCCTCCACGCCCTGTGGCCGGTCGGTCTGCACGCCGCCGGTCGCCGGGTCGATGCGCAGGCGATCACCGGCAACGAGCAGCGGCGGCGGCGGAAGCTCCCGGCCGGTGACGTCCACGGGCTGAACCGCGACGCGGCCTTCCAGCACGGTGACCGTGACCACGCCCGACGGGGCCGCCCGCACATTGAACTGCGTGCCGACGACCCGCACGGTGCCGGCCGCGGTAAGGACAAAGAATGGCCGCTGCACATCCTTGGTCACGGTGAAAACCGCCTCACCCTGCTCCAGATGCACCTCGCGGCGGGCGCGGTGCATCGCCACCGTCAGCACGGTCCGCGCATTGAGATCGGTGCGCGTGCCGTCAGAAAGTGTGACCGACTGCCGCTGCGCCGTGGTCGTGACCAGACGGAGCGGACGCTGCGACCACCACACACCTGCGAGAGCCAGAACCGCGGCCACACCGATGCCCGCCGCCGCCCGCAGCCAAAACCGTCGCGGACGCGCGGCCGGAACGGTGACCGGGTCGAGGGCTCCCGCCGCCGCCATGGCCGGCAAGGTGCCATGGAGTTGGGCATAGAACTGCTGGTAGTGGGCGAGCCGCCACCGGCCGGCGGGATCGCCAGCAAGCCACGCATCGAGGCGGGCGCGCTCGTCAGGGGTGAGGTCGCCGCCGTCCAGACGGGTGGCCCAGTGGATCGCCTCGTCGTCGAGGTGGAGGCTGGAGGGTTTTTCGGGTTTCATGGTCAACGGCCGCTGGTGCCGGTCCGGGGGTTGATGGGCTGCACGATGGCGTCACGTCCGCCGGTTTGCCGATGCAGCGATTCTTGGAGCAGGCGCACGGCCCGCATCAGGTGTTTCTCCACGGAACTGCGGGCGAGCCCCAGCCGTTGGGCGATTTCCTCGTGGGAGAGGTGCTCGACCGTGCGCAGGAGCAGGACCTGTCGGCACCCAGGCGGCAGCGCGGCCACGGCTTCCTGCATGAGTGCCCATTCCTCGCGGGCCATGACCACGGACTCCACCCCTGGGGAAGGAGAAACGGCCAGGTCGCCGCCCACCGCGGCAGACTCCTGAAACGGTGCCCGGGTGCGCCGCTTGATCCGGTCGAGTGCGAGGTGCCGGGCCGTGGTGTAGAGGAACGCCTGGGGATGGCCGACGTCCTTTTCCTGCATCGCCGGGTAGACGCGCGCGTACGCATCGTGAGCGATCTCCTGCGCGTCGGCCGCGTTGCCGGTCAGCCGCGCGAGGTAGCGTCGCAGCGGCGCGAGCGTCCTGCGGTAGAAGCTCGTGAAATCCGACGGGATTGCGGGCGGTTCAGCCATGGCACACCCAGGCCAGATGGCGCAACGCGCCCTCCCTGGCAAACGCCAGATTTAAGACGCGGAGAACGGTGGAAGGACACAAGGACATGCCACTCCAGGAGACGACCCAGCGCCCGAAATCCTCCATCGGGGGAATGAAAATAATTCCAGGGCCGCCTTTAGCGCGGAGCGTGAGGTGCGTGAGCCATTCTGGGCCTAAAGGACCGAACTTGCGCGTGGCTTTCCCAAAGCTGCCCGCAGGAAACGTTCCCTCACCTCTCGATATCCCCACTCCTCCGATGTAGCGGAAGCTTGAGAGGCTTTCGTTCCTCGAGGGGGGCTTGGATATCTTCAGGTCACGAGTCAATTTGACTCTGCTTCCACTCCTCAAACCCGAAACGCTCTCAGCGTTCCGCTACCTCCAGCCCCCTCATGTAGCGGAAGCCGGAACGGCTTTCGTGCCCGGGAGGCCTCACCCCTCGTGCCACGTCGTACAGGCGCACAACGGCGCGCGCGTGGACTGAGGCGCCGGCTGCCCGGGCAGGGGCCAGCCGAGGTAGATCAAGCCCAGGGCGCGGTGAGTCATGTCATCCAGGCCAAGCCAGCGTACGAACTCCGGGGACGCGGCGACGGGCGGCGAACTCCAGAATGAGCCGAGGCCGCGCTCGTGCGCCGACAGCATGAGGTTCTGCGCCGCACAGGACACCGCCGCGATCTCCTCCCACTCGGGAATCTTGCCGTGGGGCTCGATCTTCGCCACGAGCGCGACCACCGCCGATGCGCGCCGGGGCCCCACGCCCAGCTTGGTGCGTTTGTCCTCGTCCCGTTTCGCCGTCGGCGTGACCGCATCGTAGATCGACGCCAGCCCGTCCGCCAACTGCGCCCGCGACGGCAGCGTGAGAAAAACATGGAATCGCCAGGGCTGATTCATCCCATGGGTCGGCGCCCACTGTGCATCCTCCAGCAGCGCGGTCACGACCTCCCGTGAAAGCTCCCGGGTGGGATCCATGGCAGCAGGCTTGAGAGAGCGACGCGTCCGAAGGAGTGACATGAGGGAAGCGTTCAGCGGGAACCTGGGCAAGGCAACACCCCGGTGGGGACAGGTCCTTCACCGAGGACGAGGCCGGGCCCACACAGACATCAACCCGCTATTTCTCAATATTTTACGCTGCCGAGCCAGAGCCCGGCGACGGGTGATCCCAGGCCGGATCCACTCCTCCGCGCTGTATCCGACCAGCCGAGCCTTGCTTTCAACCCCGGTATTGGCCATCCCCTCTGCCCGGTGCGTCGTCGACTTCCATTCGCCTTGGTTTTCTTCGCGTGGTTCATGGCCACGGGAAGCCACTGGGATTTGGTCCAGGTTGTCGCCTGGGCCCGGATGTTTGCCGGCTACTCCGAAGTCATGTCGCTCTCAGAGGCCGCCGCGAAGACCTTCGCGGGGGAAACGTGCACCCTTTGCCAGCTCGCCCAGGATGGAAAGCAGCAGCAACAACAGGGTTCGAAGGAACGTTCGACTCCACCGCCCACGTCGTCCGTCAAAGCGGTCGAGTTTTGCCCGTTGACGGCGGACACGGTGGTGCTCCCTCCCCTCGCGAAACCGGTGGGCCTTCTGGCGGCCATCGCCCCCACGGAGGGGCGCGGACGGGCCAGCCCGCCCAGTCCGCCGCCCCGCGCATAGGGCGCCCTTGCCTGCTGCGATCCTCCTCCCTGGGGAGGTCGTCACTGGATGTCCGATCGATCGGACATACCTGCACGCGTCGCCTGCGAAATCCTGCGAATGGGATACGAGGCACGCACCCAACCCGCCCGCGTACCCACATGAATCTCCCCCACCCACCTTCCTTTCCTACGCTGCGAAACCGCATCCGTTTCTCAGCGCTCCTCTCCTCTGCGACGCTCGCCACGGCCGCGTTCGCCCAGCCAGTCTCTCCACCGGCCGCCGAACTCGACCCCATGACCGTCACCGGCACCCGCGAAAAAATGCTGCTCTCGGAGACGCCGGTCTCCATCGCGGCCATCAGTCCGCAGGACATTCGAGTGACCTCACCGCTGCATCCCGGCCAGTTGCTCGGACAGGTGCCAGGCGTCGCGGTCGCGGTCACCAATGGCGAAGGCCACACCACGGCCATCCGTCAGCCCTTCACCACCAGCCCCGTCTATCTCTTCCTCGAAGACGGCATTCCGATCCGAGCCACCGGGTTCTTCAACCACAACGCCCTCTACGAGGTGAATCTGCCCATGGCGGGTGGGATCGAAGTGGTCCGGGGTCCGGGCACGGCGCTCTATGGCTCGGACGCCATCGGTGGCATGATCAACATTCTCTCCCACGCGCCCTCGGGTGAAACCCAGCTGAGTCTGACCAGCGAGCTCGGTTCATTCGGTACCTGGCGCCTGCTCGGGAGCGGCTCCACCCAGGTCAACGATCGGGGAGCAGTGCAGGTCGATCTGAATGCCACCCATACAGATGGTTGGCGCGAGCGGACCGCCTACGACCGCCAGAGCGCCAGCCTGCGTCTCGACCAGCGCATCGGTCGCGACGGCATGCTGAAGACCATCATCGGTGGCTCGAAGATCGATCAGCAGACCGGTGCCAACTCCGCCCTGCCGTTCGCCGACTACCTTGCCGATCCCACGCGCAACAACTTCGCCATCGCCTACCGCAAGGTGAGCGCCGCCCGGGTGTCGATGGAGTACGAGCAGCAATTCGGCACCGGAATGATCTCCGTCATCCCCTATTTCCGGGACAATTCCATGGAGCTCAACGGCACCTTCAACCTGAACTCCGATCCCCGGATCGAAAACTCGCACAATGTCTCGTACGGCGTCCTGGCGAAATGGCGCAAAAACCTGCCTTTCCTGCGCGCTCGCATCATCGGCGGGTTCGACCTCGACTACAGTCCCGGTTCACGCAGCGAGGACAATCTGCTCGTGATCCGCACGGGTTCGGGCGCGAACACCGTCTTCACCTCCTACACCCGGGGGACTCGCATCTACGACTACCGCGTCACCTTTCGGAGCTTCTCACCTTACCTGCACACGGAATTTTCACCGGTCAAACCCCTGCGATTGACCGCGGGCCTGCGCTACGACGCGCTTCGCTACGACATGGAAAACCGGATCGCCGCCGGCACGGTTCAGGCGACGGTGCTCGGCGCCAACCGCTTCTACGGTCAACTCGCCGAGGACCAAACGTCCTTCTCCCGGGTGAGCCCCAAGCTCGGCGCCACCTATGCGCTCAACGCCCACACCCACGCCTACGCGTCCTATAATTTTGGATTCCGCGCCCCCTCGGAGGGTCAGCTGTACCGGGCCGGTAATGACACCACCGCTGCCAACGCCCTCACCCGCGCGCGGCTCGCGCTCGGTCTGAAACCGATCAAGGCCTCCCAGGTTGAGCTGGGCTTGCGCGGCAATCTCGGCAGGTGGAACTACAACCTTGTTGCCTACGAGCTGTCCAAAAAGGACGACCTGGTCAGTCAGAGGGACCTCGCCACCAATGTCAGCACCAACGTCAATGCCGGCGAGACCGAGCACCGTGGGATCGAGGTGGGAATGGGCGGGAGATTCGGCGATCAGCTGCGCCTCGACACGGCGATTTCCTACGCCCGCCATCGCTACGTGGATTGGGTGACGGCAACGGCCAACTTCAATGGGAAATCCATTGAAGCTGCACCGAAGGTGCTCACCAACACCCGCCTCACCTGGCGGCCGGTTTCGGCCGCCATGGTCCAGCTTGAATGGGTGCGGATTGGTGCTTACTGGCTCGAGGCCAGCAACGCCGCCACCTTCGGAAAGTACCCGGGGCACGATCTCGTGAATGTCCGGGCCAGTTACGACTTCTCGAAGCGTTTTGGCGTCGTTGCCCGGGTCATGAATGCGGCCGACAAACGCTTTGCCGAAAGCGCCTCGGTGTCCTCGAACACGCCGGTGTTCAGCCCCGGCTTGCCGCGCTCCGTCTACAGTGGCATCGAGCTCAGGTGGTAAAGGTTCCGACTGTCATGCACCGCACCCTCCGATTCGCTCTTGTACTCGGGTTCCTCGGGCTCGTGTCACCCATCCGCGCCGCCGAAACGGTCCACGCCCACGGCGGCAAGAGCGCGGAGGCGCAGGCTCAGGCGGAGCTGGGCGCACTGGCCGCCTTCGACGCCCGAGGTACGCTTTGGGCGGCCCACAAGGTCAGCGGCCACATCGCCGTGAGCCGATCCGAGGATCGGGGAACGTCGTGGTTGAACCCGGTGCTGGTCACCCCCGCACCGGAACCCACCGACACCGGAGCCGACGCCCGACCCAAGATCGCGCTTGGGCCCGGGGGCGAGATTTACGTCACCTGGACCAAGCCGCTCGGCAAACCCTACACCGGCGAGATCAAGTTCGCCCGATCCCTGGATGGTGGAAGGACCTTCTCCACGCCAACGATCGTGCACCAGGACAGGCAGGTCATCACTCACCGTTTCGATGCGCTCACGGTGAACTCCCAAGGTCAGGTGATCGTGGCCTGGATCGACAAACGGGACCTCGTCGCCGCCGTCGCCGCGAAAGGCCCACCGTATCGCGGAGCCGCGGTCTACTTCGCGGTGTCGGATGATCGCGGCGCGACGTTTCGCGGTGACTACAAACTCGCCGACCACAGCTGTGAGTGCTGCCGCATCGCGTTGGTGAATCACGGCGATGGCAGTGTCACCGCGCTGTGGCGTCACATCTTTGAACCCAATCTCCGCGACCACGCCCTGGCTCGTTTCTACCCCGATGGCAGGGCCGGGCCCGTCACGCGGGCTTCGTTCGAGGACTGGCGCATCGATGCCTGCCCCCACCACGGCCCCGCCCTGGCCGAGGACGCGAAGGGAAATCTGCACGCCGTCTGGTTAAGTGCCTCCCCGCAAAGTCAGGGCGTGTTTTATGGTCGCAAGCTCGGGGACAAGACCGAGTCGCTCCGACGCATCGGAGGCGAGGCGGCCGCGCACGCGGACATCGCCATCGCCGGTTCCCGCATTGTCATCGCGTGGAAGGAATTTGACGGTGAGCAGACGCGGCTCCGCGCCACGGATTCAAAGGACGGCGGAGAGCACTGGCGCGAGTTCGATCTCACCTCGACGGCCGGGCCTTCGGACCATCCCCGGGTTTTAACCCGGGGCAACGCCGCCTATGTTTTCTGGAATACGCGCGACCAACCGCTCTCGGTGACGGAGGTCCCGCAATGACCGCGCTCAGTCGTCACCTGCAGCCGGTCGTGCTTGTAATCCTGGGACTGCTCTCGGCCCGGACTATGGCGACACCCAAAACCGAAGTCAGTTCGTTCACCGCCCAAAGTCTTGCTTCGATCCAACAGGCGCACGCAGGTCGACCCTTCATCCTCAGCTTCTGGTCGGTGAGCTGCGAGCCATGCCGTCGCGAGATTGCCGTTCTGGCCGATCTGCACCGCAAGTATCCGACCGTCCCGATCCTGCTGGTCGCCGCCGATCCCCCGAGCGTTCGGAAGGACGTGGTGCGTCTCCTCGGGACGTTTGCGCTCGGCGGAATCGAGCGATGGCAGTTCAGCGACGAGTCCGTCGAGCGCCTGCGCTACTCCGTGGACAAGCGGTGGGTGGGGGAACTGCCTCGCACCTACTTCTTCACCGCGACGCACGAGCGAACCGCCCACAGCGGCGTGGTCGACCCGAAGTGGCTGAACGACTGGCTGGCGGCTGCCGCAGAGTCCCGAAGCCCAAAGTAGGCGCCTCGGAGGTGAGAGGAGACGGGGGTAAACCGGCTGGTCACACGTCAGTCGATACGATCGTCCCAAAGTGGGCGGCGCTCCGAGAAGGAACTTCCAATCCCGAAACGCTTTCAGCGTTCCGCTACACGCCTGGCACTCCGAATCGTTTCCTCAAAACGACGTGGTCAGGGAGGCCACGTAGGTGCGGCCGCGCCAGTCGCCGTAGGGACGGACCAGGAGCGAGACACGGCTGACGTCGAACGGCGGGTCCGCTTCCAGGACATTATTGATGCGGAGTTGAACGCGGAGCTGGCGCACCTTGTCCTTCCAGGGAAGCCAACGGGTCAGGTCCGCCTGCCCATAGACGTCAAATTCCCAATACTTCTCCACCCGGTCGGCCTGCTGCAGGGCATAGAACTCCGGCTTGAGCAACGCGGTGTGAAAGTAGCGTCCCTCCCAGCCCAGTCCCAGCGAACGGCGCGTCCAGCCGGAACCAAACGAGGCGCGGTACTTGAGGGGCGCAGTGATCGTCGAGTTGGGATTATCCTGTCCCTCCACCACCGGCGTGGTCGGCAGGACCTGCACCTTGAAACTCGTCGTGCTCGTAGCCCGCACGTAGGCGCTCAAGGTGCCACCCCAGGCTTGAGTCCATGAATAACGCAGCGTGCCATCCCAGTTCGTCGTTTCCGTACCAGCGATGTTCACCCAGGTCTGCGAGACACCGATGATCGGCCCAACACCGTACGGGTCGTTGGCCGGAACCGGTCCCCGCGTCAAGTACTGCGGAAAGTAGGCCTCGAGGTCGACGATGTTCTGGCTGATCGCGTTGTAATGTTCGTTGACCTTGGCAATGCGCGTCCAGTCAAGCGCGAGCCGCAGGGTGTGGACTTTGCCGCGCTCGAAGATCAGGCCGACCGTATCCGTTTCGGACTCCTCGGGCAGGAGACTGGGGTTGCCCACGAGCGTCGTGGGAGGCGTCACCAAGGTATTGCCACGGCGGCGGTCAATGAGGGGCAGTCCGAATCCGGACGAGGGCGGGGTGTCCAGCTGAAAGGTCGCGGGCGGCTTGAACCCCGTTCCGTGGCTGCCGCGCAGGCTGAGTCCCGCGGCCAGATTGAACTTCAGCGCCGTCGTGTAGGTCTGCGCGTCCTCCTTGATGCGATCCGCCGACTCGTAGCGTCCGGCTATGGACGCCTCGATCCCCGTCAGCCAGCGGGTGCGCCACCGTTCGGGCAGGAGGGAGAACCCGCTCTCGGCGAACGCCGCGTCGTAGGTGTTGGTCGTGCCGGCGCCGGCAATGGTGCTGCGGACCGTCCCGTTGCCAAGGACCTCCCGGTAGGTGTAGGATTCGGAGTCCGAACGCCGGCGCGAGGCCCCGGCCGTGACCCGCGCGGAACCAGTCGGGAGCTTGAGATCGCTGTGGGTCACCCGCAGCAACGCCTCCTGCTGGTTGTAGTGATAGTCGGGCTCCATCGTGTAGACATACTGGTCGTAGACGGAGCGCGGCGCCGGAAACAGCACCGTGTCGCGGAGCGGGTTGTAGGTGCCGGCGTTGATCAGCGCGGTCAACCGGGTGGTATCAACTCCACTCCGACGGCTGAGCGAATTCGTTTCCGAGAAGTTGCCATCCGCGGTCAATCTCCAGCCGGCCGGCAGGTGAATGAGCGCGCCGACCG
Organism: Opitutaceae bacterium; assembly: GCA_016794725.1. Taxonomy (GTDB): domain Bacteria; phylum Verrucomicrobiota; class Verrucomicrobiia; order Opitutales; family Opitutaceae; genus UBA6669. The sequence goes on from JAEUGZ010000266.1 coordinate 11,163, forward strand.
AGTAGTCGGTCGCCTCGGACTTCATGCGGGTGAAGCTGCGGTCCGTGATCTCATGGGGGTCGAAAAACGTGATCGATGTGTTGCGGCCAAAAGGATTCAGGGGCGACGCCGTCCCCATCGTCACGGTCCGGAAACCCGTCGAGGCTCCGAAGTCGTAGTCGTTGTCCGTGCGCGACCAGCCGGCGTCGACCGAAACCTCCAACCACTTCACCGGCGTGTACAACGCGGTGGCGCGGTAGGTCTGCTGGCGGACCGAACGGCCGTAGGGATACTGGGTGGCCTCGTTGGTGGAGGCGACGCCCGGAAACAACGCGAAGTTGCGGATTCCGGCGCGCGGCTGGAACGCGGCCAGTCCACCGGTTCCGTCGGCCCCGGGAGCCACGGACGTCACCGTCGCGGTACCGAAAAGCGGTGTAGTATTGGTGCTTCGAATATTGGGTGTCGCTCCGCGGACGTCCGTGCCAAGCTTTGTCGGATCGCGCACCACAAAAAACTCCCGCGCCTTCGTCGCCAGCCCGAGGTCGCCCTCCGTCACCGGTTTCTGGCGCCGCCAGTCGGCGGTGAAGGAAAGTTGGAGCCGTCCCTCCAGCGCGGTCAGGCCATGCATGAGGGAAACTTTTTCGCGGGGCGCGTCGGTGTCGAAGTCGCCGTCATAGGTCAACGACACCTCGGTGGCCTGCACATTGCGCCGAAGGATGATATTGATGACGCCCCCGGTGGCCGAGGCACCGTACATGGCGGAACCACTGGCCGGCAGGACCTCGATCCGATCGATCATGGCCAGTGGGATCGACTTGACGTCGGCCGCCCCCCGACCGTCACCGCCAAGCAGGGCGCTACTGTTGCCACCCAGCTGATTGCTGGGCAGGCGGCGTCCGTTCACCAGGATGACGGTCTCGTCCGACCCGAGACCGCGGAGATTCAGACCTTGGCTGACTTGGTAGAAGGTGGCGTTGGCCGAGGTGCTGGGTTCCGGTGCAAACTGTTCGGCGGTGACCAACTGGGAGTTCTGGAGGAGCTCGCGTTGGAAGAATGTCTCGAGATCGGTGACTCCGCTGCGCTGGATGTCCTCGCGGGTCAGCACCTGATACGGCACCGGATCGTTCTCGGTGCGCGGCAGGTCAAGATTGCCGCCCGCCAACTGCTCGGGGCGACGATCGGTCACTTCGTAGGGGTCGAGTTCAGTGACGTCGTCAAGCTTCTTCGCGCTGACCACATACTCCTGCAACTCCATGACACCATCGCCGGCAGGCATGGCAGCCAACCGGCTGAGCGTGAGCCGCGTTCCCGGGCGGGTCATGACGTCGGTCACGCGCATCCGTTGAATTCCGTCGCCGGTCACCGTGAGGGTGTGAATGCCTGGCGATACGTCCTCCAGACGGAAGCGTCCGAAGCGATCAGTGGTTACCACGCGGTCCGTCCCCGCCACACCCACCCGGGCATTGGCGAGAGGCCGGCCGTTGAGCGACACCGTACCCTCGATCGAACCCGGCTGCGTCGCGCGAACATCGGTTACATTCGATATCTGGGCCTGCAGACCCGGGGAGAGCGGCGCGGCCGCCAGCAGGCAGGTCAGCAACCAGAAAAACGAGCGACGCGGGTTCGGCCCTGGGCGCGAAAACAAGGATCGGATGTTCATGGCGAGCGGGTGGTGGTGAAGCGGTGGCCGGAAAGAGTGCAGTCGGTGGTGGACCGGCGCACCCGGTTCGAAACGACGGTTGGCCGGCGCCGGCGACCGCTCCATTCCTTTGCCTGAGCCTTTTGGATTAGATCCCTTCCTTTTCTCCCTTCTCGCATTGGGACTGGATGCTCGCAACCATGACTGCCGCCGGACAATGCCATTCCCACCTGTCGCACGCATCGGCGTCCTGATGGTCGCCCTGTCCGGTTTCCTGTTTGCCGGAGAGCAAGGTTGGCCGCAAATCGAACGCATCGACGCGGCGAGCCCATTTCACGGTGACGCCGCTCTCCACGCGTTGGCGGAAACCTCCGATGGACGGCTCCTCGCCGGAGGCGAACGTCTGGGCGTCTTTGACGGGCACCGCTGGACCCCGGTCCCCACCCCCGGACTCGCCGGGATCCGCTCGCTGGCGGCGGGTCCGGACGGGCGGGTCTACGTGGGCGGCGACGGCGAAATCGGAATCGCGGACGTCACCCCGGAGGGAGGCTGGCGCTTTCACCTGATCACCCCTGCCCTGCGTGCGGCTGGACTCAGCCGGGCCAGTCCGGTCTGGTTTTCGTACGCGACGGCGACGGGCGCCTGGTTTGTCACCTCCACGCAATTGCTGCGCTGGGATGGCCACGAGTTCAGCCTCGTTCGCTCGGTCGCCACCTCGCGACGCCAAAGCGGTGTGCTCGGCCTCCAGCCCTGGGTCTACCAACCCGGAGAGGGACTGCTTGGTCTCGGCGACGCCCCCACGCCCTCGCTCCTCATCGCCGACGCCGACCTTCCCGCGTTGCCGGTCGTGTGGGCGGCTCACCCGCTGGCGGCCAGCCCCCATGTGACCCCTGAACTCCTGCGCGGCCCAGGACTGGTGATCGGCGCCGGCACGGCCGCCTATCGACGGACGGGCCAAGGCTGGCAGAAACTCGCTGCGCTCTCGGACCTGCTGCGTGAACGCCTGCCGGTCAAGGCGGAGACACTGCCCGAGGGCGACCTCGTGATTGGTACCTTTCTCGGCGGACTCGTGCGGGCTTCGGGCGAAGGTGAGAATCCATCCGTGGTGGACGCGCAGGTCGGCCTGCCCGACGATACCGTGACCACGCTGCTCCGGGACTCGGCCGGGCGACTCTGGGTCGGTCTGGGCGGAGGCCTCGCGCGAGTGGAGGGCCTGGGCACCGTGTCCCGTTTCGACTCGCGCAATGGACTCGGCGCGGGTGCGGTGCGTAAAGTAATTGTCCACGACGATCAGCCCTTCGTCCTGACCTCGCGTCACCTGCTGGCGGTCTCGTCTCCGGGCTCCAAGGATACAGACCCGGCCGGGGGAAATCGACTGATGCCCGCCCACGAGCTGAAGGCGGTGCTCTGGGATGCAGTGAGCGGCGAAGGCGGCATCTGGCTCGGGGGATTTGGCGGCATCTGGACCCTGTCGCCCTCTGCCTCCCCTTTCGGGTTCACGCCGGAGCACCGCTATCATGTGTCAGAGGACGTCTCGGCACTGGCCATGACCCGCAGCCCGGGCGGCGGGCTGCATTTTGTCCAGGATCATACGCCCATGCGGCTTTTTCCCACCCCGAATGGGTGGGCGGCGCGCGCGGTCGGCGCTCTGGCTCAAGGGGAGCCTCGCGGGCTGGTCGAGGACGAGGCAGGAGATGTCTGGCTGTCCACGGCGCAGGGGGAGGTGCTGCGGTTCTCACCCTCCAAGTCCGAAAGCAACCGTCCACCCGGCCTGCAGTTGGCCCAGCGTTTCCGGGCCGGGCAGGGTTTGCCGGCGGAGACCGGTGCCATCCGCCTGACGGCGGCGGGCGGAACGCTGTACGCTTGGACGGACCGCGTCGCCTTGCGGCTCGACGCCAACCGCACGCGTTTTCTCCCGGTCGAGGGGATGCGTCAACACGCCCCCGCGGCGGCGGCGGCGCTGGGCCGCGCGTTGTACTGGCTCGTTCAGGCGCCGGAGGTCGGCTCCATCGGAAGAACCCACCAACTCCTGCTCATGGATCCGACGAGGCCGGATGAGCCGGCGCGCGAACTCGCGGTGCCAGGCCTGGCCACGTTCGGACCTGCGTCGAACTTGCATGCGACGCACACCGGCCATGGGGACGCACTCTGGATCAGCGGACGTGGCGGCCTCCTGCGGATCGATCCGGCGCGCCTGAGACCACCACTCGCGACGGTTGCACCAGTGCTGCGCGAAGTCACCACGGAGCCGGCGGGGGAACCGTCCGACGCGCGTTCGTCCCGTCCCGTCCTGCCGCCAACGCTCGAGCGCATCACGTTCCGTTTCAGTTCGGGTGCCGCGGTCGAACGGCCGGTGTACCAGACCTGGCTGGAAGGCGCCGAACACGCGTGGGCACCGCCACAGGTTGAACCACAGCGCGTATTCACCGGACTAGGACCTGGAACCTATCGTTTTCATGTGCGCAGCGCCGGTGCGACGCCAGCGGTTGCTCCCGAGGTGGTCTTCCCTTTCGAAATCGCCACGCCGGCACTGCGGCAACCCTGGGCGCTCGCGGCCTACGGCGTCCTCGCCCTGGCGGGGGTGGGCGCACTGGTCCGCTGGCGCTTTCGCCGCCTGCGCCGCAGTCACGAAAAGCTCGAACGTCTCGTGACCGAGCGAACCCGGGAACTGGCCCTCGCCAATACGGCCAAGAGCGAGTTTCTCGAAAACGTGAGTCATGAATTGCGCAACCCGCTCGCAGGGGTGGTCGGACTCGTCGGCATGCTCAAGGAGGACCGCCTCCAACCGGAGGAGCGGGCCGTGGCCCGCTCGCTGCGGGCGAGTTCGGAGCAGTTGCGCCGGGTGATGGAAGACGTGCTTAGCTTCTCGAAGTTTGAATACGGCGCGGTGGCGGTGAAGGACGGTCCCCTCCACCTCCGCGAGGTCCTGACGGAGATCCGCGACCTGCACGCCGCCGATGCTGCGGCGCGCGGGAATGCCCTGACCATCGAGTGGCCGGAGGGCGTCGCGGACGCGTTTGTCGGCGACGCCGGCAAGATCAAAACCATCCTCGGGAACTTCGTCGGCAACGCGCTCAAGTATGCGCCGGGCACGCCGGTGGTGATTCGCGTCGATGCCGAGGATGACGGCGCGGGAGCGGTCGACGTCAACATTGACGTCTCCGACGAAGGTCCCGGAGTGCCGCCGGAGGAGCAAGGCCTGATCTTTCAGAAGTTCGTGCGCGGCGCCGGCGCCAAGGCCTCCGGCGCGCCGGGTACGGGCATCGGCCTGGCCGCCTGCCGCGCACTGGCGCGCCTGATGGGAGGCAGTGTCGGTGTGGAGAACCACACACCCCAGGGTGCAACCTTTTTTCTCCGGCTGAAGCTCCGGCGTGCCAACGGGGACAACTCCAATCCGGGCGTTTCGTCTGCGGCGAGCGTCGAGCCTTCCGCGTCGACGGCGACAGCAGCCGCGTCCACCTCCCCTGAGACTCACTCCGATGCGGATCCGCCCAGCGTTGCCATGTCCAGCCGTCCGCTTGCCCTGGTCGTGGAGGACCAGGCTTACAATGCCACCGTGCTGGCCGCGATCGCGACGGAGCTCGGCTATTCGCCGCGGATCGCCAGCCGGGTGGCAGTCGCGCTGGGCCTGCTGCAAGAGGCGGACTTTGCCGTGGTTTTCCTCGATTGGGACCTGCCCGACGGCAAAGGCGACGCCGTCGTGCGCGCCCTGCGTCAGGCCGAAGCGGAAACCCGGCCGGAGGCATCGGGGTCACCGCGTCGCGCCCTCGTTCTAGCCACGACGGCCCACGACAGTGAAGCGGTGTGGCGGCGCTGCCGCGAGTCGGACATGGACGGATTTGTTCTGAAACCCTACAACATCGAACGGATTCGGGCGCTTATCGCCGATGCGCGTTCCGCCACCGGTTCCGCATCGTCCGCGGCTGAAGAGTGGGATCCATCCGATCGGACAGAAGCAGACGACGATGCCCTCGACCTGCGGGCCCTCGAGCTCTGGCGCCGTCAGGCCCAGTCCAGCCGCAATCCCGTGGACGCCTACCTCGCGGCGCTTGAGGAAGAGCTGCACTCCGCGCGGGACGCCCTCCGGGCCAACGACGCCGACGGAGTCGCCCGGGCCGCGCACCGGTTGCGCACACACGCCGGGATCGTGGGCGCGCGGTCGCTCCGTCAGTTCGCCCGGAAACTCGAGGAGCGCGCACTCGGCCGGACCTTGCGAACCGCGGAAGACGAATGCACCTCCCTGACGGCGGCAGGAGAGGAGCTCAAGGCGCAGGTGCGACGGCAGGCGGTCGTCGCCGACGGATCCGCACAAATCCTTTCTCCAAAGCGTAGCGCATGAGATCGGGCGTGCTGTGCAGGCCCAGTTTCGAGAGGATATTACGCCGGTGATTTTTGACCGTGATGGGACGCAGGCTGAAACGGGCCGCGATCTCGTCGTCCGGAGCGCCGGCGCCGATCAACGCGAGCATTTCCACTTCGCGATCGGTGAGTACCTTGTTGAAGGCCGCCGGATCATTGCGCATGGCCAGTTTCACCTGGTGCACGATGGGTGACAGGTATTGGCGCCCCGCGGAAACCTCGCGGATCGCCTCGGCCAGGATCACGACGGGCTGTCCGTCCTTGTCCACGAATCCATTCACCTGGGCCAGCGTCGCCCGGTGCAGCGAAAACTCGTCGGTGTGCGACGACAACACGATCACCCTGAGCCGCGGCGCAAGCATGCGCAGTTCCCCGAGCAGATCCAGTCCGTCAATGTCAGGCAACTCCAGGTCGAGCACCACCAGGTCGGGAGCGCAGGAACGGCAGGCAACCAGAGCCGCGGCCCCATCCGCCGCCAGACGGAGGTCCGCCTGCTCCACGACCTGGGCGCAGGCGGCCGCGAGCAACTCGCGAAACATGGTTTGGTCCTCGACGATGAGTATTCTCACGGACGCCCGCACCTTGGTGCGAAGCGCCAGCCGTGTGAAGCGTGAAAGGTGCCCGCCACTGCACCAGAGGTGTCGCCAGAGTACCACAGCAATCAGCTTGTTTGCTCCGCCCAGGCGCCAAGCTGGACCTGCCCGCCCGTGAACACGATTCCCTGCCTGGCTCCTCCCCATTGATCGGGAAGCCGCCGGGTCACCTCCTTCGACTCCCCTCCTGCACCCGTCTGCCGGGTGCAAAAGCACCCACCCCAGCCTGCCCCATGAAAAAAATCGCTCACTTCCTCGCTCTCGTCCCGTGGCTGGTCGCCGCCCTGGCCGCCGCGACCGGCTCCGACGCTGTCGAAAAGGCCATTCGCACGAACGGGAAACCCTTCCTCGGTGAACCGTCGTTCGTGATGCAGCCGCTCGCCGACGGGCGCGGCGGCCGAGACATCGTGACCGCGCGCGACGGCCGGGTGCTCGCCTTTCACAATAATACTCTCCGGGAAAGCGCAGACGGTGGCACAACCTGGGGTCCGTCCCGCGAAGTGGGTGCCGATGCAGGAGGGAAGCTCGTTGTCAATGAGACCAACGGCGAGATCCTCTTCGTGCGCGCCGACAAAGGCTACCTTTGGAAAAGCCGCGACGACGGCCGCACGTGGTCGCGTGCGGCCATCAAGATCTCACCGAATCGGTTCAAGCAGGGTTCACCTGACACCGTGCCGCTGGCAGTCGGAGCCTTTCAGCCCGGTGTCACCCTGCAGTTCGGCCCGCACAAAGGCCGGCTGCTGGTGCCCGGCCGCGTCTTCGGACCGACCGGCTCCAATGACGTGGAGTGGCGACCGTATCACTACAATGCAGCGATGTACAGTGATGACAACGGCTCCACCTGGCAGGTGAGCGCGCCGTTTCCGATCCTCGGCTCCGGGGAAGGCGCGCTCGCTGAGCTTTCCGACGGACGCATCCTTTACAGCTCACGCGAGCACATGAGCAAAAACAACCGCTTCTTTGGCTGGAGCTATGACGGCGGTGAATTGTGGCTGGAGCCGTGGGAGAGCGACACCCTGCCCGATGGCGCACGGGGCACCTCATACGGGTGTATGGGCGGCCTGATCCGCCTGCCGATCGAGGGCACCGACGTCCTGATCTACAGCAATCTCGACACGGTGGCCGGCAAGATGCCCGAGAAGGTCGGCGGCTCCACCTCCAACGGTCGTGAGAAAATCACCGTCTGGGCCAGTTTCGACGGCGGCCGCACGTGGCCCGTCAAACGACTCGTCTTCAGCGGCCCGAGCGCCTACTCCAACCTCGGAGTTGGCCGCAACGGAACGGCCAGCGCGGGGAAGATTTTTCTGCACTTTGAAGCCGGTGAAAAACACTGCTACGAAGACGTGCGGGTCGCCGCCTTCAACCTCAGCTGGCTCCTCAACGGCCGCGAGCTGCGCAGCGTTCTCTCCCCGTGAAAACCACCGCCGTCCCACGTTCGTTCGTTGGAGGTGGCCTCGGCGAGGCCGCGACGGGACCGACCGGTCCCGCCTCCGTTCTCCGACTTCTTTGCGCAAAGCCCATCCCCGCGGGGTCGGCGACCCCACCTCCAACGGAGGCCGACCTGGGATCGAGAAATGAGCCGATGCGCACGCGCTTCCGCAGCGGCCTGCTGTCGTTGCTGCTGGCCGCGGTTTCCGGGATTGCCACCGCCGCACCCACGCCGAAGACGCAGTGGGTGCAGGATACCTTTGAGGACTTCTCCGCCGGCACCCTCGATTCCGCGGGGGCCGACTTGTTTGTGACTCGTCGCGGCACAATCCGGACCACCCATCGTTTCGATCTGAACAACGACGGTTTCATCGACCTCGTCTTCAATTCGTCGCACGACGAACGCCGTGCTTTGCTGCCAACGAGCATCGAGGTCAGCGCAGGGCAACGCGAACCGCGGCCGCTTTCTCTCCCCACCTACGGAACCTCGGCGGCGGTCATCGCCGATCTCAACCGGGATGGATGGCCCGAGGTCGTTCTCCTGCCCAATGACAACGGCACGACCAAACGCCGTCAGCTTTCGATCTTTTGGGCGGATCGCGAGGGCTGGTCAGGCGAGCGGCGCACCAATCTCTGGACGATGGCGGCCCGCGCCCTCGCCGTGGCCGATCTCAATGGCGACGGCTGGCCGGATCTCGCGGTGCTGAATGGCACGCGCTGGGCTCCCGAGGACGGCCCCGAGGCGGTGGTTCGCATCTACTGGGGCAGCGCGGAGGGTTTTCGTCACGAATTGCGCCGCGACCTCGTGGTGGCCGGGGCGGTGGATCTGCAGGCCGGGGATCTGGATGGCGACGGACGCGCCGATCTGGTCGTGCTGCAGACTGCGCCCGGGCGTGCACTCATCCATTGGCAGAATGCCGGTGGTATCGACACCTCCGATACGCTCGACTTCGCCACGCCCTCCGCCGGTCGCCTCGCACTGGCCGATCTGACCGGCGAGGGCCGGCCCGCGCTGATCATCAGCGGCGGCGTGCGCGAATTGCTCGGCACCGACCCCACCACCGGCAAGTCCGAATACCGGTACACGGGACTCGTCATCCTCGCCCCCGACCGCACCCCGCGCCGCTTTCTTCCCCCACTGATCATGGCCGCTCCCCAGTCCTCGGCGCTCGCCGCGGCCGACCTGAATGGCGACGGCCGGCCCGAAATCCTGCTCGCCGATCGATCCGCTCCCAGCGCGAGTGTTCACCTGCTCTGGAACAACGGTTCGGGCAGTTTCGACGCGAGCAAGGCGACCACCCTGCCCATCGCGTGGGCTTCGGCCCTGGCGGCGGGTGACCTCGACGGCGACGGTCACACCGATCTCGCGGTCGGCACCGCGCGGGGAGAGGAGACGTACCAGGGGAAATCGCAAGTCTTCTTCGGTGACGGACGCGGCGCGTTGGTCGCCGGCTTCACCAGCGAAACCGCCGGGGTCGGCGGTGTCGCCATCACCCGGGAGGCAACCCGCTCCCGCGCGATCTTCTGCAACACGATCGCCGGCCGGCTCAATGAGGACGTTCCGGTCACCCTCTATTGGGGCAACGGCCGTGGCTTTGATCCCGCGCGCACCTCGCATTACTCATTGCGGTCTGGTTACGCCTCGGTCGCAGCCGATCTCAACGACGACGGCTACGTCGATCTGTTGCTGCTTTCAATCGTCCACGGCAGCGGCGAGCGCCACCCGGGCGTCGGTTTCAATCTGCTCTGGGGCGGCCCGGACGGCTTGAAAGACGAGCGTCGCACGGTGGTTTCCGAGTACGGCCTGTGGGGCGTGAGTGTGGCCGACGTCGATCGGGACGGGTGGCTGGATCTGATTGGGAACTGCAACCAGCCGAGCCCGGAGGGCGAACCAATGCGGGTCGTGATCTGGCGCGGTGGACCGGACGGTTTTCCGCGCTCGCGCCGCACCGTGCTGCGGGCGGATGGCGCCGAGGGACAGAATGTCGTGGCTGATTTCAACCGGGATGGCGTTCTCGACATCGCGGTTGCCCAGGAGCGTGCCCACCGCGTGACGCTCTTCTGGGGCGACCGGGCCGGCTTTTCGGAGGCACGCTCCACGTTCCTCCCGCTGGTCGCGGCCAACGACCTGAAGACCGCGGACCTGAATCGCGATGGGTGGCTCGATCTCATTGTCACCGCCCATCGGATGCCGGACACGTCCTTCTTCGATTTCGGCACCTATGTCTTTTGGGGCGGTCCGTCCGGCTTCAAACAAGCGAACTCGCGCCAGCTGCCGGGCCAGGATGGCATCGGTATCTGCATTGCTGATTTCGATACAGATGGCTGGCTCGATGTCTTCCTGCCCGGTTATCACTACGGTCACACCCGAGAAGCGGTGGCGGCCCACCTGTTCTGGGGCGACCCCGGTGGTTTCGACGACCAGCGCCGAACCGAACTCATGCAGGATGCAGGTCACGGCGCGATCGCCGCGGATTTCAACGGCGACGGCCGGCTCGACCTCGCCATCGCCTGCCACAGTCGCAATGGCACGCACGACACGGAGTCGCTCGTCTACTTCGGTGACGGGGCCCGCTTCCGGCGTTCACTGCCGCTGCGCCTGCCCACCTCCGGGCCACACTTCATGCAGCGTGACGATGTCGGCAATCTCTACGATCGCACCTATCGCCAAACCTACACCTCAGCCCCCTTCGCGTGGCAGGAGTCATGCACGCTTGCGGCGGTACAGGTGAAAGCGACGATTCCGGAGAAATCGAAATTCGGTCTCGCCTGGCGTGCCGCCGAGTCTACCGAAGCGCTGGCGTCGCACCCGTGGACACGCCTGGAAGGTGATTCCGTGCCGCTTCGACCGACCGACAGGTGCCTGCAGTACCGTGCCGATTTTCGATCCGAGAACGGCGATCGCTATCCCGAGCTGGACCGCATCGACTTCACATTCCACTGAACACCCGACATGAAACCAAATCCCTCAGGAACAGTATCAGCAAAAGCACAGGAACCACGGATGGACACGGATGAACACGGATTCGGAGCATGGGGTATCGATCCCTTGTTGAGTGAAATCCAACCCCGGCACCACGGATTGTATCCGTGTCCATCCGTGTCCATCCGTGGTTCAATCCCGGTTTACCGGTTGAGGCGTTTCCTCGCCACGCTGGTGCTGGCGGCCAGCGCCAGTCTGCTTCCGGCCGCGCCGTTATTCGAATCCACTCCGGTCTTTCCGGTCGCGATGAACGGTGTCGCCCGCTATCGCATTCCCGGCGTAGTGGTCACGGCAAAGGGCACCGTCCTCGCCTACTCGGAAGCGCGCCGCAACGGCAGCGCCGACTGGGGTGAAATCGAAGTTCACCTGCGGCGCTCGCTCGATGGAGGGCGCACCTGGCAGGCTTCGCAGACCATTGCCCATCGGGGAACGCGACTGGAGGGCAACCCGCGCAAGAAGTCGGGTGGCGAACACGAGCAGACCGTCAACAATCCGGTGGCGATTGTCGATCGCATCACCGGGGCGATCGAGTTCCTCTACTGCATCAACTACGCGCGCTGCTTCTCCATGCGCAGCACCGACGACGGCGTCACGTGGAGCAAGCCGGTCGACATCACCGCGACCTTCGAGCCCTTTCGCCGGCACTACGACTGGAAAGTCCTCGCCACCGGCCCCGGCCACGGCATCCAGCTCGCCGGCGGCCGGCTCGTCGTTCCGGTGTGGATCGCCTTCGGCAAAGTGGGCGACCATGGGCCGTCCGCCGCCGCCACGATCTACAGCGACGACCACGGTGCGACGTGGAAGGCCGGCAATCTCGCCGTGCCCAACGCCGGCGACTTCGTCAGCCCCAACGAGACCATGCTCACCGCACTTTCAGACGGTCGGGTGATGCTGGTCTCGCGCAGCGTCTCCAAGGCCAACCGCAAGATTGTGACCGTGGGTCCGGACGGCGCCACGGGCTGGGGCCAGCCTGCGTTTCACGACCAACTCTGGGAACCGCGCTGCATGGCCAGCATCGTCGCGCATCCGTCGAGTCCCGGCATGCTGCTGTTTTCGAATCCGCACACCCTCCCGCGAGATGCCGCCGGCAAGGAGATCCCCGGTGGCCGGAGTGCGCGCGAGAATCTCACGATCAAACTGAGCCGGGACGACGGCAAAACCTGGCTCGTCAGTCGCACGCTCGATCCGGGCAAAGCCGCCTACTCCGACCTCGCGGTGCTGCCCGACGGCGCCGTCATTTGCCTGTATGAAGCAGGCAACGACATTGTGGCCAGTCGCTTCAATCTGGAATGGCTGATGCAGGAGACGTCCGCTCCGCGCAACCCTTCCCCATAACCCTATTTTCCGCAGCCAAAACGAATCGATCCACTCATAAACCACGGATGGACACAGATAAACGCGGATCTGGCCCACACGCAGTCCTTCACCTACGCGGTGAGTTGTCACTTTGCCTCAATTCGTTTGTATCTGTGTTGATCCGTGCCCATCCGTGGTTCAATCGCGGTTTTTAGGACAACAAGTGCCCGAAGAGCATTCGTAGGCTATTGTGCCTTGGACCGGCCCCCTGCCCCTCCGTGCGCGGGGCCGCCAATCACAAACACGAAACGCTTTCAGCGTTCCGCTACACTTTGATCGCTCGCGCTCCGCCACCGATCCTCCACCTCCTTCCCGATCGGGCCTGCCTCCGATCTATCGCGCCACCGGCGCGGAAAACCGGGTGCGGAGCCACGCGGTGAGCTGCGATCGATAATCGGGTACAATCTTGTCCCACGCCAGAAGTCCGTGCGGCGCGCGGGGAAGCACCACGACGTCGCAGATATTGCCCGCCGTCAGCATGCGCTCCTCGAAACGGCGCGTCATCGCGATGGGCACCGTCCGATCCGCATCTCCGTGCAGGATCAGCATCGGCGGCAGGCCGGGCTTCACGTGTCCGATGGGAGACACGGTGCGGAGACGGGCGCGGGTCTCAGGCGTAAGTTCGCGGGTGAGATTGAAGAGATTCTGCAGCGACACGCTCGGTCCACCGCGCACCTCGGAGTCAAACTCGAGGTCGCTGACCGGCGCATAGCCCACCACCGCCTGCACCCGCGTCGCTTCGTCCGCCACGACCGCGGCGTGGAGGGCGAGGTGTCCCCCGGCGGAGTGCCCGACCAGGACCACGCGCGCCGGATCGCCGCCAAAGTCTGCCGCGTGGGCCTTCACCCAGCGGATGGCGGTCTGCACGTCCTCGAGCTGCGCGGGCCAGCGGTGCGTGGGCGCCAGACGGTAGTCGATGGAGAACCACACAAAGCCGGCGTCAGTGAAGGTCGAAAACCACGGCGTGATGTCAGCACCACTGCCTCGTTTCTCTGTGCCGGACTTCGTGCCGCCCGACCATCCACCCCCATGGACAAGGATCGCGACCGGGAAAGGACCGTTGCCGGCGGGCGTGGAGGCGTCGAGCAGCAGACGCACGTCACCGGCACGGCCATACTCCACGTCACGCATCAAGCGGGCCTCGCCGACCGCGAACGCCGCGGGGGAGGCCGACAATGCCAGAAGCAGGGCGGACCAGTGCAACAGGTGGAGCGATTTCATCGACCAAGAGTTAGGTCAAGTTGCAGCGCGAGTCGATGATGCTGATTGGCCTCGTCGACGCGACCAAGGCGACGAATGTGCTCACCTCTTGCGTTATCCGGACGAAGACAGAGCGTCTGATTAAAAGGAACGCCGCCATGGCGAGCGAGAGCCCATTGACGAGGTGGTAACCCACTTCCGTGTCGCCCCAAAGCCGGTGATTCATGGGAAAGAATCAGCGCCAGACGCGTACGCCGTTCAAGCGGATTGGCGGCCGACCCTCACTTGCGCAAGACCATGCTGCGCTCCGCCAGAACGATGGGCGAGTCGTAGACCGGCAGCTTCCGCACCAGTACACGGCCCGGCGCGACAGTCGAAACGTGGTTCGCCGGGAACTCGTAAACCACGCCGGTGCGGAGGTCGGCGATCACGGGGTCTTTGAACTCCATTCCGTCGAGCAAAAGGTCCACCTTGTAGGGAGAGGGCTCCAGCGATTCGGTCGGAACCTCGCCATGGTACCACAGGGCGATCAAGGGCGCGCCGGTGATTTTCTGGCGGTAACCGGTCACTGCCAGCGGATGGCGCGCGTAGGCATGATAGGCGAAATTGGGAACGCGCACGAACGTGTCGTCGAACAGTGTGCACACGTTCTGCACCGCCTGATACGCTTGCTTGGGATAGGCCACGCTCTTATCAGCATTCGCTTTGAGCAACCCCTTGGAGTTCATGCCGGTGTGCGGCTGGCCGGCATAGTCGAATTCCATCAGAAGAAACAGATTGAACGGGATCCCTCGTGCGTGGTGCGCCAGCATGCGGCGAAGGATCCACTTGGCCTGCGTCACCTCACTGCCGGGAAACCCACCCAGGGCTCCGCTGGTGCCGCGCGCGGACGGCGCTCCGGTCTCCCCCTGCCGAATCGGGATCTCCAACGCATGCCGCTGCAACACCGCGCGCAACTGGTCAGCCAGGCTCGTGTCATCCGGGTTCATCGGGTAGCCGTGATACGTAATCGCGTCGATCAACGACACCTTCCCCTGCTCGCGGAGGCAAAGCAGGAACGCCTCGGCGTAAACCACGTTGGTCGACAGGCTCAGCGCATAGATCTTTCCCTCGGGCTGCTCCGCTCGAATGATCTCAGCAGTGCGCGTAAACAAATTGGCGTAGTCGATCACCGACATCTGCGTCGAACCATCAGGCTCGTTCCAGACTTCCCACGCCTCGATCCGTCCGCGGAAGTGACGCACCACCGCGCGGACCCAGTTGTCCCACGCCGCCAACGCGGCCGGCGACTGCGGGACGCCATCGCCGAGCATCCGGCCGCCGCCCCCGGGATAGATCGGATTTCCGTAGGACAATTGCAGCCAGGGTTGCACACCCTGCCCCCGCATATCGTCCACGATCGCGTCGAGCCACTTGAAGTCAAAAACGCCGGCCTGCTGCTCTGTCTTCGCCCATCCGGCCTGCAGGCGAGCCTGCTTGGCACCCAGCGGGCCGAGATACTGCCTAAACTTCTGGTAGTCGGCCAGGTCGCGGTCGAGCACCTCGCAACCGATGGACCAAGCGGAGCCGCTGATTTCGCGAGCGGCGCGCGGTTTCATCTGTCCCGCTTCCTTCCAACTGATTCTGGTCCTCTCCGGGGTGGGCGGCGCCTCCGTCCGAGTCGCGGGCTGCCCAGCCACGCACGACAATCCGAGCACCAGAAAGGACCAGGGTCGCAATCGTCTCATCGGTGGAACCTCAGGGGCTCTTCTTGGCGGGCGGCAGTTCCCGTTTGGCCCAGTCGGCCTTCAAATCGCCGGAAATGAGCGCGCCGAGGTCGGCGAGGTACACATTGCGCGTATCGCCCTCGAAGCCATCGAAGACCACGTAACGTCCCGAGGCATCCCACGCCGGGTGCGGGTCAACGCGCAAACCGGTGCCCTTGGCCAGGCCGATCGCGATGTTGGCAATGACCACCTCCTTTTTCGACCGCAGGTCGATCAGGCGCAACGGCGAGGAGCCGTCCCCAACCGCAAAGGGCTCCCACGGATACGCGTCGGTGATGATAAAGGGTGCACGGGGATTGATCGATGGGTGCCCCGAACCCGGCTGATAGAGGGTCTCCATTTCACGACCGTCCGGCCGAAACCGAACGATCTCCAAGCCCGGCACACCATCGACCTCCAGATTCATCGTCAGGTGCTCACCGTCCGGGGCCCAGTTGATGTGGTGGCCACCCCTCGCCCACTGGGCAGGCGTCACCGCCGTGCGCACCTCCGAACCGTCCGGGCGCATCGTGATCACCGCGCGGGTCCGCTTGCCGCCGCCGCGCGGCGAC
This sequence comes from Opitutaceae bacterium, assembly GCA_016794725.1. GTDB lineage: Bacteria > Verrucomicrobiota > Verrucomicrobiia > Opitutales > Opitutaceae > UBA6669. Next base: position 27,017 of record JAEUGZ010000266.1, read on the forward strand.
CACTGGTAGGTCATCAACAGACGGGTACCCTGTGCATTCCATTTCACCTGGAAACAATAATACTCGAAGTCGTCGGGATTCGGGATGCGGATGGAAGGGACAGTCTGCTCGTAGATCTGACGCGTCGAAAGGAGGAGCCGACTCTTGCCCGTGACCGTGTCCGTCAGGTACACGCCGTCGTCATCCACCAGCCCGACATTGGGACGAGTCCGGTCGCGGGGAATGGAGGCTCCGTAACTTTCCTGCACATACTGGAAGGTCTTGATCTGGTTGTCCGAAGCGAGCAGTCGTCCGTCGGGCGAAACCGAGAAGACCGTGCCTTCGAGTCTGCGCCGCGTGACGTTGACGGGATCGAACTGGATCGCAAAGCAGGACCAGTCGGCCGGATCAACGTCGTTGAAGTAGAGCTCGTGATCGGTGGCGCCCCACTGCACATTCGCACCCAGTTGGTGGCCCCACGCCCGGGATTTTGCCACGCTCGTTTCGACGCCGGTCTGCAGGTCCACCACGAACACCTCGGCCGCGTCACCGGGCTGAGCCGCCCTGTTCTCGTAGGGCACGCGCAGGAGCGCGACGAACCGGCCCGACGGGCTGATGGGCGACGTGTCGAAATAGCGGTGGAACGCCCCCTTGTCCGCCAGCTTGACGATCCTCAGGCCCTTCACCGGCGAACGAAATTCAGGAAACGCCGCCAGATTGGGTGCGAAGTTCCCGGCGCAGGCCGCCGAGACCGGAACCAGCAGAGCGGAGAGGAACCATCGAGAGGGAAGAGTCATGAGTGGATGAGCTGATGTGGAATACGACCAGCGGCTCCGGCAGCAGCCCGGCGTTTCCTGGTCAAGGCCCCCCTCCGACGTTCACGGCATCGACGAGGCGATCCTGGTTGCACGGATTGAGGGTACTGGACGACTCCTGGGCGAAGCCACATCCGATCTAGTGGATCCTGCCAACGCGAATCGGCACACGGGCCACGGGCACGAGCCTGACCGGACCCATGAGTCCGGAGGGTATGAGTTCAAGTTGGCGCCAGGCACCGTCGTGCCACAACCTGCCTTGGGAAACCGTGACGTTGGTCCGCGTGACCCCGGGTCCGTCCAGACGCGCATCACCGACCAGCCGATTGTGCCAGGTGTTGGCCACTGTCACAACAATCTCGTTCTCTCCCTCGCGCAAGACGGCGGTGCAATCCATGCGAAACGGCGGAGTCCACGTAACTCCCAGGGGTCGGCCATTGACCCGGATATCCGCGATGGTCCAAAGATCTCCCAAGTCGAGCTCCACGCGCCGGTCCGGTTTGAGCCAGCCGGCTGGCAGCGTGAAAGTCCGGCGATACGCCCCCGTACCGGAAAAGTAGCGATGACTTTCCGAAGGCAGGGTAGTCCACGCCGCCACGCGAGGCAGGTGGACCGCGTTGGGCGCACCGACCGGTGACTCGAACTGGACGTTCCAATCAACGCTGAGATCCATCGACCCAGGCAAGTCTTCAACCTTCACTGTCGTGGTGCCCCCACCCGTACGCGTTACTTCAAATGCGCCATTCGTTTCCGTACGCAACACCGGACCGGTGGCATCGGACGCAAGGACAGCGTCGCCTGCGAGTAGCGAGAGCCCGCCGCCCGGGGCGGGTCGGTCGCGAAAGATCACGAACATCGATCCACGTGGAGCGAGATCGAGTGGCACCTCAACGCCCGACTGCGTCTCCCGATAGGCCACCGCGCGCTCGATTTTCCCACTCACCGGATCCCAAAATTCCGGCGCCCGATCGCGCACACGAAAGAGGGCGGCCTCCCGCAAAGCGACAGCGCCCTTGTTTCGCACGAAGTAGACGTCGACACCCGCATCATTCCGGTGGGTGAAGTCGAGTGTCTCCTTCGCCTTGAAATCCGGTGTGATGCCCATGCGCAGGAGGATTTCCCTCTCGGGAACTCCCCAATGCACCCAGCCCCGGTCGTGGGGGGGGGGGGGGGGGGGCGGGCCGGCCGACCCCCCCCCCGCCGGCCCCGCGCGGGGCAGGAAGACCCCCGCCACGCACACCCAA
>JAEUGZ010000279.1 GCA_016794725.1 Opitutaceae bacterium
TGGTCTACGTGCTGCAGCGCGGCCGGCTGGCCCACGTCGGCAATCCCCCCCCGAACATCCCCGGCGTCGCCCGTCCCTGGGGCCGTCTCCGTCAGGTGGCCCTCGGCTCGCTTGCGCTCATCGCCGCCATGCGCGCCAGCGACGAGTATCCAAAACTCGTTTACGTACTCTTCGCCGTCCAGGTCGCCGCCGTCCTCTACTTCGCCTTCAAACCCGACCCGGACAGCAAACGGCTCGCGGCCATCCTGGTTTTCTTCATCGCGGCGGAGATCTTCTGGGCGCTCTTCGAGCAGACGGGTTCCACCATCGCCCTTTTCGCCGACAAGATGACGCGGAACGAGATTTTCGGCCACTCGTTTCCGTCGGCGTGGTGGCAGTCGGTCAACTCGGTCTGGGTCATCGCCCTCGCCCCGGTGTTCGCCTTTCTCTGGATCCGGCTAGGCCACCGCCAGCCCTCCAGTCCGCTCAAATTCGTCCTCGGACTGCTCTTTGTCGGGCTCTCCTTTGTCTGGATGGTGCCGGCGGCAAAACTCACGGTCGACGGCAAGGTCGGGCCCCAGTGGCTGATCGGGCTCTTCTTCCTTCAGACGGTCGGGGAAATGCTGCTCAGTCCGGTGGGACTTTCGACCATGACCAAACTGGCGCCGCAGAAGCTGGTCGGTCTGGTCATGGGCATCTGGTTCCTCGCCGCCGCCCTCGGCAACAAGCTGGCCGGCGTGCTCGCCAGCGGCTACTCGCCGGCCAACGCGGACGAACTTGCCAGCTTCTTCCTGCGCCAGGCCCTCTGGGTCGGCGTCGCCACCGCCGTGCTGCTCGCGCTCGTCCCGTGGGTCAAGCGCCTCATGGGCGGCGTGCGCTGAGTCCGCCCCCTTCCCTTTCCCTTCCCGCCATGCCGACGCGCGCCTGGTTTTCGACCTACCTCTACTGCGAGCCGCTGCAGGCGCGCGGACTCGAGCGGCTCAATCTCGAGCTGGCCGACGAGTGCGCCCGGCTGCGCGACTTCGACGACGCCGGCCGCCGGTGGTCCGCCCAGAACTACCCGGGTGGATACACGAGCTACGCGTCGATGAACGCACTGCACGGCTTCTCCAGCACGTTCGCGGCGCTGGAACGCAAGCTGACGCGGCACGTCAAGGCCTTCGCGCGGTCGCTCGACATGGACCTCCGCGGCCGCACCGTCACCATGACCGACTGCTGGGTGAACATCATGCCTCCGACGGCGGCGCACTCGATGCACCTGCACCCGCTCTCGTTCATCAGCGGCACCTACTATGTGGTGACACCACCCGGATGTCCGGGCCTTAAGTTCGAAGACCCGCGGCTCTCCAGCCTGATGGCCGCGCCACCGAAACGGGCCGATGCCCGCGACGCCAACCGCACCCACGTCACCTACCCGGCCGTGGCCGGCAACGTAATCCTGTTTGAAAGCTGGCTGCGCCACGAGGTCGCTCAGAACCGGGTCGAAGGCGAGCGCATCAGCATCAGCTTCAACTACGCCTGGTCCTGAGCGAACCCGCTGCCGTCAGCTGATCATGAGGATCACCGGCAGCGCCACCGCGGCCAGCAGGGTGCTGGCCACGATCGCGCTCGCCGCCACCGCCTCGTCACCGCCGAGTTGTCGGACCATGGTGTACGACACCGCGGCGGTGGGGCACGCCATGAGGAGAAGCACGACGCGCGTCTCTCCCGCATCGAGGTGCAGCAGGCGCGCCACGCCGAATCCCACCAAGGGGGAAATCCCGGTCTTGAAAAGCGCCGCCAGAAACACCGCCCGCCGGTTGCCCCGGATCGGGGTGGACACCAGCGCCGAGCCAATGCAGAGCAGCGCGAGGGGAACGGCCATGCGGGACAGCAACGACAGGGTGAGATCAAGCGGTTCCCAGACCGGCCAGTTGCAGTAGTAGAAAATGCCCCCACCTATGCTGGCCAGGATGATGGGATTGCGAAGCAACTCCCGCGCGATGAGCACACCCATGCGATGGGCCTCGGTTTTCCGGCTGGCGAGGAGCATCGCCACGGCCGCTCCATTGTAGAGCAGGAGCATCGGGGCCATGGCCAGCACGGCCGCGGTTCGGGGAATGCCGGGCAGCGTCAGCACAATCGGAAGTCCGACAAACGTCAGGTTGCCGCGAAAAGCCGCCTGCACCCAGGTTCCCACGCCCTCGTTCCTGACTCCAATCAGTCGCGCGGCGAGCCAGGCCAGCGCCAGACTGATCAGCGTCGCCACCACCAACCCTCCCAGCAGGAGCCCGGTTTCCGCTGTTCCGTGTTCGGCATGGGTGAGACTGACCCAGACGAGGATCGGCAGACCCACCCAGTAGGTCAGCTTGTTCACACCGGCCATGAAACCGGGGCCAAAAAAGCCGCCGCGCTCCAGCGCCGCGCCCAGGGCGAGGATGAGAAAGAAGGGGGCAAGGAGCGTGAAGAGCTGCACGAAGGTGGTTCGGAATGGACTCGGACGAAATCAGTGTCGGGTCAGGCGCGCCAGTCTCCGGGTCGATAAAACAGGGGTCCTCCCCACTTCCTCCGCCAGAGGAGGTAGGGCCACCAGGCGAGCCGGTACATCCGCTGGTCGCGGCGGCCGGGGAGGAGCGCACCAAGCGGGTGTCCCGACTCATCGCGCCAGTAGCGGAGCGTCTGCTCCCACCAGTTTCTCCCGCAATAGCCCAGGTGCTTCAACTGCATCCGGCGTATCTCGGCAAAGATGTCACGCCGCAGACGCGAGGACTTGGTGGCAGGATGTTCCCGCGACTCCGCCAGGAACACCGGCAGGTGCCGGAAGCGCGCGCCCCGGCTCGCGAGGCGGAGCCAGAATTCGTAGTCGAAGGTGGCGTCAAAGGACGGATCGAACCAGCCGTGACGCTCGTGCATGCGCCGCCGCCAGAACGTCGCCGGCTGGCAGAGAAAGCAATGCTGCACGAGGTGGCGAAACTCGTACGGGAGCGTCGGATACTCCCGGGTCCGCTGTCCGGCGGAATCGACAAACCAGGCCCGTCCATAGAGCACGTCGAGTTCAGGATCCGACTCAAACTCCCGCGCCACCGCCTGAAGGGCTCCGGGCAGCAGCACGTCGTCGCTGTTCAAATAGCCGCAGATCTCGCCCTGCAGGGACTGCAGTCCGGAATTGATGGCTGCGACCTGGCCGCCGTCGGGCCCGCTCCGCCATTGCAGCGGCCGTGGCCAGGTTCTCAGCACCTCGACCGAACCGTCGCGCGAACCGCCGTCCCAGACCCCATGGTTCACCTCCACGCCGGACTGGCTCTGCACGCTCTCCAGGCAGGCAGGAAGGTAGGCAGCCTGGTTGAATGAGGGAGTGACAAGGGCGAAGCCGGTCATGCGTCGAGGAGATCCAGCATGGCGGTGAAAGGCAGGGCGGCGAGATCCGGCCAAAAAAAACTCCGCCCCGGCAAGGGGCGGAGTTGAAAGGACCGGATGCCATCGGCACCCGGCACACCGCCTTAGGCGGGCTGCAGGAAGGACAGACGGATGAGTTGCTCCACCACGCCACCGATACGGGGGGCGAGAACCGCCTTCAGGCGGTTGTCGTCGGCAATCGGCTGACCGTTTTCCTGGACGCTGAAGAGACCGGCGCGGACCTTCTCGGCCATGCCTTCGATGATCTTGGCCGGATCGCGCGTGCCGTCGAGCAGGGACAGCACATGCCGCGAGAACGAGTCGACCTTGACCGAGACATGGCGCAGGTTCGTGACGTGGCGGCCGTCGTTCAGCGCCTGGTAGCGCATGTAAGCCGGAGCCTTCAGCAGGGGTTCATTGCCCACCGCCAGAGTCGGATGCGGAACCGCCAGCACATCGATCAGGCCCTTGCTGTAGAGGAGGAGCAGCTGTTGGGAAACAATCGCCTCTTCACGCTGGTCGATGATCGCCTCACGGATGGCCGAAGCGCCGCCCGAAAGCTTGGCGCGGACCTCCGACATCAGCTTACCAAACGAGATGTGGTTCGGCATCGATTTCTGGAGCGATACGAGCATCACCTTCACCAGAGCGCTGTCGGAGGAGAAGGTGACGCCATTGGCCATGCGGAACTCTTCCTTCTCGCCGGGGGCAAGGCTCGGCTCGGGTTTGACCGCGCTGGCAACCGCGCCGAAGTAGAAGTCGCGCATCAGAGCGGCGTCGATGTTCCGCTTGATCTTGGCGTCCTTCTTCACCAGCAGCGTCATGCGGAACATGCGATTCCGGAGGAAATCCATGTACTGCTCCATCTGCACGATGTTGTTTCCGACCTTGGCCAGGGTTTCCTGGACCTGCGGAGGGAAATTGCCGGCGAGCATGGCGCTCAGTTCCGGTTCACCGAGGTACTGGAGGTTGTGACGGGCCGCGGCGGTGGCGAATTCGTAGAAATAGAACGCCTTGTTCTCCTCTTCGAGGAAGTCGTGACGGAGGTATCCGTCCTGCCAGCCCTGCATCGCCGTCAGTTCGTTCTTCAGGAACTGGCCGTAGGGATTGTTCTCGGTCGGCACGGAATCGACGAGGAACTTGACCAAGGCGCGGGACTGCCCGATGCGCTGCTGGATGTCAGGGAACTGCGCCGTGTGGAAGAGCATCATGTCGCGGATCATGCCGCGCATGTGCCAGCCCGGGAGAGCATTGTAGCTGATGTAGGCGACGCCGTTGTCCGTGAGGAGCGTGTCGCAGATATTGAGGATGCGCTCGCGGACATCCTCCGGAACCCAGCTGAAAATGCCGTGGACAATGATGTAGTCGAACTTCTGGCCCTGGGAGTCGAAGTTGCGGATGTCCTGATGGGTCAGCGTGATGTTCGTCAGCCCGGCGCCCGCAATGGCCTTCTGGCCGCGTTCGACCTGCTTGGCCGACAGATCAATGCCGACAAACGTGCTGCCCGGGTAGTTCTGGGCAAAGGGGATCAAATTCGCGCCGTCCGCACAGCCGAGTTCCAGGATCCGGCACTTCTCCGGCTCCGTAGGGGTGAGCCCGAAAAGCCTTCCCATCGTCGCCAGCTTGACCGGATGGGTTTGCGGGAAGGAAGAACTTGGGTACGGAACTTCGTCGTATGTGTTAATGGACATTCCTAATGACCTACCCAGAAGCGCCGCCCAAATACCAGAAAAAACTCTCGTACCCTACATTTTGGGGAAGCCTCCGGTTCCCGCTCTGGTGCCGGTCTCGGAACACCGCAAGGGAATTATCTCCATTCCGCGGATTGATTGAAGGCGGCGCGAGGGAACACCGCGGCACCAGGCGTGGTCCGGTCGCACCGGGCGGCTGGGCCTGGCGGCATTTCCCCGTCAGGGCAGCTCCGCCGCCAGAACCTGTTCAGTCTGTTGGGTGCGGAAACGGTTGAGACGCTCCGCCACCGACGCATTCGTCCCGGCCAAAATCGCCGCGGCAAAAAGCGCCGCATTGATCGCACCCGGTTTGCCTATGGCAAAGGTGGCCACCGGAATACCTCCCGGCATTTGCACAATGGAATAGAGCGAGTCGACGCCTTTGAGGGTCGCACTTTCGACGGGAACTCCCAGCACGGGCACCGGCGTCAAGGCGGCAGTCATGCCGGGAAGGTGAGCTGCCCCACCCGCCCCCGCAATGATCACCCGCAGGCCTCGCGACTCCGCCGTACGAGCATACTCGTACATCCGATCCGGTGTGCGATGGGCGCTGACCACCTTCTTTTCGTAGGCGATCCCCAGCTGGTCGAGCGTCGCGGCGGCATGCTCCAAAGTCGCCCAGTCCGACGTGCTGCCCATGATGATTCCAACGCTGGGATTTCCCGAGTCCATGTCGCGAACCATGAAGCACGGCGGGCGGTTGCCAACGCTGAAGTCAGCGCGGCCACCGCCCGACACTCCGGCGTCTGCTCACACCAGCGGCGTGCCCTGCGGCAGCTGGACCACGGCGGTGCCGGCAATCTTGTCATGCCACGACTGCCGCTCGCGATCGAACGCGATCCACAGGAACCCGAGTCCGGCCGCAAACAAGGAAAGGAAGCTGGCCAGGGCCCGGACGATCGAGGTCGTCCAATCCACCGGGCGCTCGTCCAACCGCACCACTTTGAGTCCACACACAATGCCGCCAATGGTGGTTCCCCGCAGTTTCCACATGACCGCGCCGTAGGTC
>JAEUGZ010000283.1 GCA_016794725.1 Opitutaceae bacterium
CGAGCTTGACCAGTGGCTGCGCTACACCCGTCGCTCCATCGAGTTTGCTGATCAGGTGGGCGCCCGCGTGGTGATTTGTCACCTCGGTCGGGTGCCATTCTTCTGGTTCAATCCGGCCACCCGGTTCACGCGTTTTGCCGCGGCTCATCCGAACCTGTCACCCGCCGCCCCGGAGTTTGTTGCCCGACGGGAGGCGACGCTGGCCCGGCTGCGGAAGCAGTTGCCCGAGTCTTGGGATCGCATGCTGGTCAGTCTGCGTTCGATCGAGGACTTCGCCCGGGAACGGGGGTTGCGTCTCGGGTTTGAAAATCGGGAACGCCTGGACGAACTGCCGTTTGACGAGGATTTTGACCGCTTGTTCGTCATGCTTGGCAGCGAAACGGTGGGTGGATACTGGCACGACACGGGGCACGCGGAATTGAAGCGTCGGCTGGGCGTGCTGGATCCGCAGGCGCACTTAGAGCGGCAGGCCGGGCGCCTGCTTGGATTTCACCTGCACGATGTGAACGCGGAGAACGAGGACCATCAGGCGATCGGCAGCGGAACGGTCGATTTTGCCACCCTGCGGCGTTTCTGGCGTCCGGACCAGCTCCTTGTCCTCGAATTGGGCCCCTGGGTCTCGCTCGAAGGCGTGGTGGAATCGAAGCGGCGGATCGAAGCCCTTCTCAGCTGAACCCGGGCGCGCACGCAAAGGCGCAGTCGCTTCAATTTCAGCACAAACGAAGGGAGCCGTCCGTTGGAGGTGGGGTCGGCGACCCCGCGGGGATGGGCCACGCTGAGAAGCCGGAGAACGGAGGGGGCCTACCGTTGCCCCTGGAGGACGAGGTGAAGACGGAGGAAACGGGCTCGCTCGTCGGCGTCCTGGGTGAGGGTCATGCCCCGGTCGACGAGGCGGCTCGCTTCCGCCACCCGTCCTTGCGCGGCGAACACCAACGCCGTTCCCAGCAGCAGGCGGGGGCGCCGCGGGTATCGCCGCGTACCATCGAGGAGGAAGGCGAGGTCGGCCTCGTCCGGGGTGGCGGCACTGGCCAGCCACACCTGTGCGGCGAGCTCAAAGGACTCCGCGAGCCGCGGCTCCTGGGTGCTCCCCAGGCGGATGGGTTCGAGCACCCGCGCGGTTTCCTTGGGTGACAACGGGGAACGAATCGCTCCGGGTTTCTTGGGACGAAAACGAAGCCGGGCCGCTTCATAGTAAACGCGGGGGTGCACGGCCCCGGCCAGGACTGCAGCTTCCAGGAAAGGCTTCGCCGCGTCGTCATCACCGGCGTCACATTCGCAAAGCCCCAGTTCCGCCAGAAGCCGTGGATTCCGGTCGCCGTTGGCGTAGGCTTTGCGCAGGGTGACGCGGGCTCGTCGCACATACGTCTCGGTCAGTTGGGGCGCCACTTCCCGCACATAGGCGATTTCAAGGCGGCTCAGCGTTCCCTTGGCGCGACTGATTTCCGACTCGGTGGCGAGTTGGAGTTCGGCTTCCGGGAGTTTCTCCACCTGATCTGGACGGAGAATGCGCGGAGTCTTCCGGTGCAGCAGCACGGGCAGCTGGTCGCGCAGCACGCGATCGGCCTCGCGAAAGTCCCGGCCAAAGCATCGGGCGAACGCCTCCTCCGGAGGTGAGTCGGCCTCGCAGGCCACCTGTATCCACTGTTCGAGGGCTCGTTCCGAAGTCCCTCCGGCGAACTGCCAGGTCAGCGGGTGATCCGGAGGGGTGAGCAGCAGTCGGAGAAAGAGGGCCGCGGTCGCTCGCCACCGTGCGTAAGCCGGGGAGTTGCGATCCGGCGGTGGCTGCCTCATCACGTCGGCCAGTGGAAAGGGAGTGGCCTTGTTCTGGAGCATTTTCTGATCGAAGCGATCGGCGGCGGCTTCCGTCAGGGTCTTGGTCACCTCGGGGTTGATCCAGACCAGCGGCAGGAGCTTGACCAGGTTTTCGCCGACGGGATCGAGTCGGGACGCCGCGATCGATTCAAACATGTCGAGGCCCTTGATCGGAGGCGGAACAAACAAGGTCTGATCGTAGAGGTCCAGCACGCCCTCGATGTACCAGCGCGGAAGCGCGGGGGTGCGGTGTTCGAGCAGGAACCGAACATAACCGGGTGACAGCGCCAGGCCGCCGCGCTCAAACGGATTGGCCATGAAATAGACCGCCACGGAGTCCTGGTCCCAGAAACGGAAATTGGGAAGTAGTTCGTACCGGGGTGCGCTGGATGCGGTCGCTCCGGTCCGGTTCCTTTCCAACGTCGTTTCTCCGTCCCTCTGCAACTCGAGCATCTCGCGCGCCCGCGCGTCCTCGCTCAACTGATCGATGAAGACGTAGACGAAGGGAACATCCGTGCGGAACTGATGACGGGCTGGCACGATCACCTCGAGCAGGGCGTGCAGGCTGTGAAACTGTGACACCAATTCCGAGGTGAGGGAGGTGGAGCAACGGGTGAGAATCTCCATCCCGGCGACACGCACGTACCTCCAGGTGGGGAGCGACTCGTGTTCAACCAGGAAGGGGGGCAGAAGCACTGCGTCAGAATCCGGCTTCGACGTCCGACTGGAATCCGAGGTCGTCGCCACCCTGGACTTCGGCTCGGCTCCGTGCACCGGGAGGCACCAGGCTCCGAGCAGACCGAGGAGTCCGAGCACCGTCCGAAGGTGCCGGCCTGATCCTCCCAGACGCGTCTGGGCTGGAGTGGGTACGGCGACGGACTGCAGGACGGATGGGGTCATGAACACGGTTTGCCGGGGTTGCCGCTGGGTCGGAAGGCGCCGCCTTTCCAGCACAACCCAAACCGTGGGCTCCTGTCCATCGGCGAATGCTCCAATTCAATTCGAACCGGGCGGATCACCGGGCAGGGTCGATCCAGCCTCCCGAACCGAACCTCGTGCACGGGTCCGCCGGGACGCCCGCGTGGTCGCGGACGTCTCGGACTCAGATCAGTCAATCGCCAGCTCGCCCACGGACCAGTTGAATTCGTTGCGACTGCCGGTGTGCTTGATGAGCAGGAAGCGTCCCTTTAGTCCGGGAGGCAGCTCAATCACACTGGTCTCCCGATTGCCGTTGCCTTTGGCGCGCACGGGACCGGGGACGGCCGGGTCGTCCGAGACGTAAACCTCAAACGCCTCGGGGAAATCGCGCACCCGGCTTCCGCGGTCGAGGGTGAGGCGCCGGATCGGTCGCGTCTGTTTGAAATCGATCTTGAGCCACTGGTCGGCCTTGGCCGGAACGCTCCATGCCGTGGAGGGGTCACCGTCGACGATGGCCTTGAGCTGATTGGCGCTGGCGGATGCGGAGAGCACGGGAGGCCAGACGAGGTTGGCTCGAATCGACATCGCGGCATCCCGCGCGTCGCCGCCGACGGTGGCGTCGCTTACGTAGCGTTCGGCGACCAGCGCATGAGACTCCAAGCGCGAGCGGCTGAGGAGGAAGAGCTGGCGTCGCTTGACCTCGGGGCTCTCGGTCCGGGAGAGGAGTCGCTCCAGCAGGCTGAAACGCAGCGCCGGCAGCGCCTGCGGTTCACGCTCAAGCTGTCGGGTGGCGGCGTCCACCGCCCCGGCCCGGAGGTCGTCGGGTGTAGCGGCCAGCTCCGCCAGGTCCGCGAGTCCCCGCACCGCTTCCGGATCGGGCCAGCGTCCGAGGGCGGCGAATGCGCTCGCCCGGACGTCGGACTCGGTCACCTGCGCCAGTCGCACCGCCGCGGCCAGGGTCGCCTCATTTTCGAGCCGGGGCAGGGCGGGAAGGAGCAGGAGGCGGTCCTCCCGTGAACCCTGGTCAAGCGCGGCGACGATCGGCCGGGTGCGACCGGACACATCGGGGTCGCGCAGGGTCACAGCGATCAGGGTGCGCACCCCGCGGTTCCGCTCGGCCGCGTCGGTGGCGGCGAGCGACCAGGCGAGCATGGCGGCCTGATCTTCCCGGCGGCCGAGACTTTCGAGCGCCTCCAGGGCGGCGAGCCGTACCTCGAGTTGGGGATCCTGGCGGAGTGAGAGCAGGAATGACAGGGATTCGGATTTGCCGCGGAGCGCGAGCTGCCGCACGGCCACGGCGCGCTCGGCCACCGGGCCGGCGGCGGCGGTTGACAGCAGCGTTTCGTCGACAGGGGAGCCCGCGAGCCGGGACAGGCTGAGCACGGCGGCCTTGCCCTCGGCGCCGGGACGCAGCGCGAGTTGGGTCAGCCGGCGCGCTCCGGCCGGTTGGCCGGGAAGCCGCCCCAGCGCCTCAATGGCGGCGAGTCGCACGGATTCGTCCGTGTGATCCAGCGCCTGCATCACCCCCGTGGTCGCGGCAGGATCGGCGCGCCGGCCGAGCTCGGCGAGCACGGCGACTTGCACCGACGCACTCCACGTGGCCAGCGCCGCGCTCAAACGCGACACCACCTCGGGTCGATCCAGTGTCCGCAGGTTCGCGAGCGCCACGGCCCTGAAGGCGGGCGTGCCGGTGGACAGCGTGTCGAGGGTCAGGGAGAAACCGCCATCGGCCTGGGTGGAAAGCAGACTGCGAAAGGCCTGATCGCGTTGGCCGGCGGTGACATCGGGGCGGGCCGAGAGGTCGCGCGCAAGTGCCAACACCACCGGCGCCGGCTGTTGCGCGGCGGCGGCGAGGCGGGCCTCCCAGACTGCGGCAGAAGGAGCGGTTTCCTTGGCGGTGAGCGCGGCATAGGCCTTGGTCGTGCCAATGGCGCCGAGGGCGTGGGCGCTGGCGGCGGCGAGCGCCTTGTCGGAGTCACCGAGCAGTGATTTCAAAACGGGGACGGCGTCGGCCACGCGGCGTTGTCCGAGTGACTGGACCAACGCGAGCCGGGCTCCGCCCGTGGCGCGTTTGAGCGATTTGAGGTAGAGGTCGTCGACGGACTCGCCGGGTACGGGATCCAGAGCGAGGCGTGCGAGGTTGACCTGTTTGGGTTCGATCAGCGCATCGGCGAGGACTTTCAAGGCGCGATGCCGGGAGGAGGGATTCGCAGGCAGGAGGCGACCGAGGTGTTCGGCGGCGACCTGACGGGCCGCCGGCGTGGCGGTTCGGGAGACGAGCAAGTCAACCAGGCGATCGATGATCGCCTCCCGCTGCGAGGTGTCCTTGCCGGCTTCGGCGACGGCCGCGTCGAGCCATCCAAAAGCCCGGGTCGGGTCGCTGTAGCCGGTGGCGGCCACTGCCTCAAAGAGGGCGGGGTCCGAGGCCAGCGGAGGCTGGGGGCGGCGCGGCTGCGGCGTGCTCTCGGCGGCCAGGTCGCCCAGGGCCCACTGGATGCCGGCGAGGTAGTGTCCGAGCACGGCGCGGTTCCAGTAAATCGCGTGATTGTGTCCGAGCGAGCAGTAGAAAACGCGCCCCTTCTCGTAGGTGCGCAACTGACTGATGGCGAAGTCCCCGTCGGTGCGCTTGATTTTCGAGGAGATGGCCGGGTCGTCGAAATCGCTCCGGCGCGTATCCAAACTGAGGATCACGCGGTGGGTGGTGCGCGAGTAGGGTGCCTTGAGCTGGTAGATTTCGTCCTGGATGAAAAAGGAGGGCCTGCGGCCAAAGGGTGCGTTGAAGGCATGGCCCGGTTCCTCGTTCAGGATCGTGACACTGCGTTCCGAGGTCCAGGGATGGCTGTCGAAATATCCGCCCATCATGGAACCCCATTCCGGCCAGTGGTAGCAGCTGTCGGTCGCGGCGTGGATGCCCACGACCCCGCCCCCCCGACGGACGAAGTCGAGCAGGGCCGCCTTCGATTCGACGAGGGTGAAGATCTCGCCCGTGGTGGAAAGAAACAGCACCGCGTCAAATCCAGCCAGGGACTCGGTGGTGAAAACCTCGGGCTTGTCGGTCACGGTGGTCGCGTAGGCGCCCGTGCGTTCGCCCATCAATCGGAGTGCCTCGGCCCCGGTCTCGATCGAAGCGTGGCGATAGCCTTTGGTTTCGGTGTAGATGAGCAGCTTGCGCGCCTTGGCCGGCTTGGCCGGGGACTCCTTCGGCAGCGCGGCGAGGATCAGGGCTCGCTGCTCGGACGTGACGGGTTCCGCGCGTGTGATCGGGGGTGAAACCAGCGCGAGCGCGAGGACCAGTGCCGCCGGAGCGACGCGGGAGAGGGTACGGAAGGCGAAGAATGAATCGGAAATGGTCATGGAAGGATGATCGGATCGGTTCCGGTTCAGAAACTGGCAAAGGGGGCGCGACGCGGCCGGTCGAGGTAGCGGGAGGCGATGGGGTCGCCGACGATTTCCTCTTTGACCGGGTCCCATTTCACCGGCCGTTTGACCCATTCAGCGATGTTGTTGAGGTGACACACGGTGGCCGTGCGATGGCCCACCTCGACATCGCACAGCGGACGCTGGCGGGTGCGGATGCAGGTGAAGAAATCGGTGTGGTGATCGTCGCTGGCGTAGAGGTGCGCCGCTTCCGGCCGGATCGCGCGAGCGGCGAGCGGGG
>JAEUGZ010000285.1 GCA_016794725.1 Opitutaceae bacterium
CAGTTCATCGACGGTCACCGCGTCGGGATGATTGGGCTGGATGGCCACGACGCCGAGACCGGCTGCCTTCATGCGATTGATCCAGGGGATCATGCGTGATTCGGCAGCGTGAGAGTACGGACAATGATTCGAAAGAAAGACCACGAGCAGGTACTTGTGGTGGGAAAAGTCGGCCAGCGTGTGGTACCGGTCGTCGACTCCGAGCAGGCGAAAGTCGGGGGCGGTGTCGCCGAGTTGCAGCCGTTTGAAGCCGGTGGGAAGGCTGCGTTCCAGTTCAGGGCCGGATCCGCGCGGGACGGTGGGTTGCGCGTGAAGGGTTACCAATGTGCCGGCGCAGAGGAGCGAGAATAGAAGGGTGCGGAGCATGAGGACAGACCGGTGGCGCAACGGGAATGTGGGACGGAAAACGATCGCAGGGAAGTCGGCGGGCGCCATCGGTGGCGACGGCGACTTGCCCGCGGCGAAAACGACAGGTTTTCCGCGAAGCGGGGAAAGCGGCCGGAAGGGAAGACGGCTCGCCTGAGAAGGGCCGGCTCCGGTTGAGGAGCCGGCCGGGATGACGGACGGTCAGGCGCCGGCAAAGGCGGCCTGGACCTCGGCGTGAAAACGGGGAACGACCTTGAGGGGTTCGTACTTCACGTTGGCCACGGGCAGTGTTTCGATCGGCAGGTAGCCGCGGTACCCGGCGTCACGCACAATCTTGACGAAACGCTTCAGGTCGAGACGCACCGGGCTGTCCTTGCCGTAGGGGCTCTCCTTGATCTGGAAGTTCACGGTGTACGGGAGGACGGCGGCGATTTCGCGGTACGGGTCGGTCGGGTAGTTTCCCGTATCCAGAATCACACCGAGCCACTCGGAATTGACCCGCTTGACCATGTCGATCGTTTGTTCGGCGGTCTTGAGGAAATCGCCATGATTCTGGACGCCGACCATGACGCCGAACTTCTTGCCGTGCTCGCAGCAGGTCTGGAGGTCCTCGGCCATCCATTTGGCGACCTCGTCACGCCTGGCATTCTTGTCCTCGGCCCCGGCGAAGACCCGCAGCACCGGCGCGCCCAGCTTGGCGGCGGCCTCGATCCAGGCCTTGGCCCGTTGCACGTCGACAGCCCGTGCCGCCTTGTCGGCCTGGGCGAAGTTGTTGCGGATGCCTGTGCCGCTGATGGCGAGACCGAGTTCATGGGCGCGACGCTTGAAGTTGGCGATGTAGGCGTCGCTCGGAACGTTGGGATATCCAGGGAAGAAGTAACCGGTGGGATCGATGGCGTCGAAGTTCTGATCGGCGCAGAAATCAAGCAGGTTGAGCAGGGTCATCTCCGCCGGTTTGCCTTCCTTGGCGGTGAGGGCGTCGCTGAAGGAGTAGGCGTTCAGACTCGACTTGAGTTTGGGTCCCCCGCGGCGTTGGAAAGGGGTTTGTCCGAAGGAGGACACGGTGGGAAGGCCGAGGCCGGCGGCCGCGAGCAGCGAGAGGCTCGCGGAACGCTTGAAGAAGTCTCGGCGGGTGGCGTGCTGGGACATGGGGTGCGGGTTATTGGGAGATGGAATAGACTTCGGCCAGCACGACACCCGTGGTGGCGCCGGCGCCGCTGATCTGCGCACTGTAGCCACCCGGGGGGAGCGTGACGAGCAAACAGCTGTCGGCGGAACCGGCGGTCAGTGGGAATGCTCCGACCGATGCGGCGGCGGCGGGAATCGCAGCCGCGTTGGTGGCCGTTCCCCAGCGCGTATTGGTGTTGAGGAGCGTCCCGGCCGAGGAGTAGAGGTTGAGCACCGGGGCCTGAAGCGTGCCGGCGACGCCGAAGCCGCCGAGAGTCGGTCCCACGGCGCGAATCAGCACCTGCTGGGGGGTGGAGCCGGAGATCGTGAATCCGGCGATGAGGATCTTGTCGCCCGTGAGGACCTCGCCCCGGGTGGCGAGATTGACCAGTTTGGGCGCGGTGCTGGGCACCGGCGTGCCACCGGGGGCGACGGGATCGGTCAGATTCAAGCCGTTCTGGTCCACGTACACGTCATCGGCCAGGAAGGCGTTGTCGAGCGCCTGGGGCACGGCGATGGTGCCTGCGCTGGCGGTGAAGGCAAACACGTCGAGATGCGCGGCAGCCTGGTCGAGATCACCGTCCGGCTTGGCGCGGAATCCTGCGAATTCACCGGCGACGAACGGATAGGCGAGGATCGGGGTGCCCGTGTTTCCGACCCGGTAGTAGATCTGGTAGTCCTGCCGCTGGTTGGCGACGTCCAGATTGCGGACGTAGAACCACTGCGAGACCCAGACATCATTGGGACGGTTGGTGAGAATGTTCTGGAAGCCGACGACCGCAGCGGGGTTGTCGGGATTGGCGTCGCCGTTGTAGGAGCGGAACTGGGCTTCACCCACATCGTAGCCGGCCAGGGGGCCGTATTCGTTGTACTGCGTGGGGATGTCGACGGCGGAAAGTCCGATCACCATGTCGATTTCCGGTGCGAATTTGGTACCGTTGATGGTCACGGTTGCGGTGTACCACCGGAAGAAGGCGGTGCCAGTCGTGCCATAGTTGATCGGGGGGATGCGGCCGATCAGACGACTGCGATGATCGCTCGCGTAAGGAGAACCCGGATTCATGCGCATGACCTTGTTGCCCGCCGCGGCCGCGGCTGGATCCGGATCGGCGACGATCTCCGCGCTTGAATCGGCCGTGGTGCCGACGTCGCTCTGGGTGAAGGTCCATTTGTTGAGGTTGCCTCCTTGAAAGTCGTCAAATTTCTGCCACTGGGCCTGGAGCTGCAGGCACAGGCAGAGCGGTAGCGTGAGGGATGCGATCGTGCGGATGTTCATGGATTGAGGTTTTGGCTGGAGCTGCGAAGGCTGATCAGGGAAGGGAATGCCGGGTGAAGAACATCGATCGCGGCTGAAGCCGGAAGGATGGGTGGAGTGGACTCAGTAGTCCACGGAGGCGGAGAGACGGAAGGAGCGCGGGTAACGGAAAATCTCGGTGCGCTTGCTGACCGTGCGATTGTTGAAGTCGTCCCGGTAGGAGGCGGTGGTGACATCGACGCGATCATCAAGCAGATTGTTGATGTTGAGACGCAGCCGCCAGTGGGTGGGGCCTGCTTTGAACCGGTAGTACACCCCCGAATTGACTGTCCAGTTCTCGGCGGTATTGGGCGTCGGGAAGAGGTTCTCGCCGATCCTCCGACCTCCGATCGAGACCGAGGTTGGGGCGGCGCTTGTGTAGTTGACGCCGAGCCCCAGCCCGAGGTTCTTCAAACGGCCGGCGGTGAAGTCGTATTTGCCCCAGACCGTGACCTGGTGGGCGGGGTTGAAGAAGAGGCTGACGCCGTCGATGCCGGAGATGGCGTCGCTCGGGCGAAGGGGGTTCTGCTCGTTGATTTCCTTGCCATTGCGGTCGAGGAATTCGTCGGCGAAACCGTCGCCGTTGGTGTCCTTGGATTGAATGCCGAAGGCCTCGCGGCCGAACACCTGGACGATCCGATCATACTCCGTGCCGGCGAAAATGTTGCCGTCCTCGAGGGAGATGTAGTCCACCATGTTGAAGGCCCCCTTGGCGGCGCGTTCGGTGTAGGAGTAGTTAAAGAGAAGCTGGAAGTTCGGATTGGGTTGGAAGATGATCTCGAGGTCGCCGCCGCGAGCCTCGTCCGCAAAGGTGACGTTGGCGCCGGCGGAGCTGTCGAGGGAGGGATTGTTGCCGCCCTTGAATTCGCCGAAGAACGACTCCTGGCGTGTGTAGTTGATGGGATCGTATTGTCCCGGAACGCTGCCAGAGACGGACCGGTTGAAAAACGCCTTCTCGAACCACTGGCGCCAGGTGAATTGTTTGGTCACGAGCTTGCCGGCGTCCGTGTAAGAGAAGTTGAACGGAGTATCCATGTCCGAGTGCTTCACGTAGAAGATCTGCGGGTCGTTGGCCGTGCCACCCGGGTTGGCGAAATCGATCAGGCCGGGGATCTGCTGGCGCAGCGCGTTGCCGGCGGGGTCCTTGGTGGTGATGTAGTAGGTCTTGTGCAGGGTGTTGGGGTCGATGGTGGAGGAGTTGCCGGCGACATAGGCGTTCTGGAATTCCGGAGGCGTCTCCTTGGCGTTGATCCCATAGGTCAGCACCTGTTTGCCGACGCTGGGTGTGGGGTCGAAGCGGTTCGAGGTCACCTGCAGGTCGACCGGGGGATTGGGCGAGCCGATCCATCGGGCGGGAGCGGGGGCGTAGGCGAAGTCCCAGATGGCGTTCTTGCGCTTGATCTGATATACGGATACACTGCCGGAGAGGCGATTGTCCCTGAGACTGAACTTGACGCCCAGTTCCCTGGAGGTGGTCTCCTCGGCCTTGATGAATTCGTTGTTTCCGTCCGCCAGCCCGGTGTTCGGGGCGATGCCTTCGGAGTAGAGCCCGTAGACGGTGTACCGGTCGTTGATCTTGTAGTTCAGGGCGAATGTCTTTGACCACTTGCTGATCGCCTCCGGGAAATTGTCGGTGGCCGGGAACGAGCCGTAGGTCAGGTTGTTCGGATTGTTGACGTACCCGATTTCCTGAGCCTGGATCTGGGCTTGGGTCAGGCCGGCCGTGCGATCCGGAGCGAGCCGGATAAAGTCACGGGTGGTGGCATTGTACTCGTCGTAACGCAGGCCGAGAATGGCGCCGAGCTTCTCGTTCCAGAACTTTCCCTGATAGACGCCATAGTAGCCGCGGAACCAGATGTCCTGCTCGGAATAGCGGGTCCCGGGCATGGCGAGATTCTCGCCTTTGTAGCGGAAGACCGTGTAGTCATTGACGGGACGAAAATAGAGACTGTCGTTAAGTGCGGTGTCGCGATTGTAGGCGCGGACTGCGGTTTCCTCGCCGTTCAGAAAGCGGACTTTGTCATTGATGAAGTGATTTCCGACCAGAAACCGGTGGTTGGTCTCGCCGACGAAGGGTAGGCTGATGTCCCGTGTGTACGTGGCGCGAAGCCGCCACTGAAACGACTCGCTGGACGTGGGGCGCTTGCTCCACCAGTAGCGAGTGATCTTGGCGTTGTCGAAGGGGTTCACGTCAGCGGCGTTGAGGCGATCCCGCTGCACGAAGAACGGGTTGGTCACGGCGAGCACGTCGTTGACGTTGAACTCGGTGTCGCCGATGGCGGTCAGCGTATTGCGAAGGTTCACCCCGCCGACCGAGTTGTTGACGTTGAGAACATTAAGAGCGAGCTCCTCGGTCTCCTGTTTGGTGTAGTAGGCGCCGGCGGAGACGGCGAAGCTCTGCGATGGTGTGATGTCGAGGTTGAAGAGCAGGTTGTCCTCGTCCCTCTTTTCATAAGTATCGGGTCCGGTGAGACGGCTCGTCTCCGCCAGGCCACCGCCCATCAGCTGTCGCTTGGCGGGGTCGGGCTCGACATAGAACAGCTCGACGCGCGGTGTTCGCAGCGGACGTCCCTGGGCGTCGACCGTGATGATGCGACGATTCACCTCGCCGAGCCCCGCGATCGGGCCGGACTGACGGGCAAAGTTGTGGGCCTCGTCCCATTGGTTGCGGAAGAACGGTTCGGAGCCGCCGCCATCATCGAAAATCCACTGGTCACCTGTGCCGTTGAGTTTGGTTTTGGACGTCTGAAACTCGAAAAACGCGTTGACCTTGTCCCGGTAGAAATAGTCGAGCTGGCCGACCTTGTACTGCTGTTTCTTGGTCTGCCAATCCGTGTAGTGCTCGCGCTCCTCCCACGATCCGGCAAGACGGGCATTCAGGGAGTGGTCGCCGCGCTTGAAGACCCGAGTGGAGGCGTCGAGCGTGGCCCGGCGAAAACCGTAGCTGCCGACGGAGAAGCTCGCATCGATCTGGGGGGCGGAGGTGGGCTTTTTTGGGATGGTGTTGACGATACCCGAGAGCACGCCGACGCCATAGAGCAGTGAGTTCGGGCCCTTTACCACCTCGAGACGGTCCATGTTGACGGAGTCGAGCAGGCCGCCGAGGGCGATGTTGGTGGTCGGAGTGATGACGATGCCGCCGACGCGGAAACCGAGACGGGTCTGAAAGGGCACATCGAATCCGCGGATGGTCACCACATTGGCGAAGCGATTTCCGCGCGCACTGGCCGACGCGGAGCGCTCGGCGGAGCCGCCCCCTTCATTGGCGTTGCTGGTATTGGTTCCGCCGGCCGCCTCCTGCGTGTCGGAGAACACGCCCGATGAATAGGCGAGCGCCTCGGTGAAATCGGTGGCGCCGATGTCGGACATGAATTCCTCGGTGATGACCTGGATTGACATCGGGAGCTCCTTGATCGGCGTGTTCAGGCTGGTGCCCGACGTGGAGTTGGTGGCCCGATAGCCCACATTTCCCGACTCCGAAATGACGAACGGGGAAAGCACGATGGTCTCACTCTTGGCCTTCGCGTCGTCGGGTGCCTCCACCCGTTGAGCCAGTGTCCTGGCCTGGCCGGTCAGCAGCAAGGCGACCAGGATGGAGCCGAGGGGGGAGGCGGACGGGACGCGTTGGGCGAACATACGGCGGTCCCGAGACGGGACGACGTGGGACAGGTTCATGAGGAGGCGTTTCGGCGTGCGAAGTGACGCGATGGGACGAAAGGAACGGATGCGGACCAGTGGCGATATCTGCTGGGGCGGACGGGGTAGCAGTGGCAGCCGGGGTAGAGCTGGGGCGAACGGGGCGCCGGCACAATCGTTGCGTTACTTACACAATTAAGTGAATGCTGCGCGGTCATGAGCGCGCGCGGGGCGACCTCCTGCGATGCTGGCCGCTCGCGAGAAGAGGAGTTTCCGGCCGCACGGACAAGAGACGCCATCCCTCGTAGATTCCCGGTAAAACGGGTGGCGTGTACCGCGGGACGCTCCATTGATTCCGACTTTGTCCGAACCGGGAGACGGAACTGTTGCGTGGGGGAAAGTCCGTTACAAACGGACGGTGACGACGGCCCGAATCCTGATCGTTCCTTGACAACGAAACGGACCCGGACATTCCCTCAGCGACCTTGCGACTCCGCCTTCGGCGAATCGGGAATGTTGCCCCCCTTGAGATCTCTCCCACGTCTGTCTTCGAGTTCCCCGGTATGAAACGGCTCCGTACCTGGATCCGGGAGATCGGGCGGAGCGTCGGGTGCGCGCTTGCGGCGATGTGGGAATCGGGGACTCCTTCCCGTTTGCGATGCGTGTGTGCGTGTGCGGTCGTGGCGGGAGTGCTTGCGGTTGTACGGTCGGTTGCTTCAGCGAAGGCGGAGAACCCGGTGGCGGTGAATCCCGCCCGGATGGTGGCTGCATTGCGGCCGCCAACACCCGGATTGCTTGAGGTGGCTCCGGGATACACCACCGGACCGTGGGGGGAAGCGTGGATCGGTGGTGATCCGCAGGCGATGACGTTTGATGCGCGAGGGCGGCTGTACGTTGTGGAACGAGGATCCGAGTCGCAGGCGTCGGGCGGAGATCACATTCGGATTCTGGAGGATCCCGAACGTCTCGGAGTGGTGGCGTCCGGTCACCTTGCGGCAGATTCACCTGGCAGGGCGGTGTTTGCGGGTGTGTCGAGTCTGTTGGCGACGGCTGATCAGCTGTGGGTGGCGCAGGAAACTCGAATTGTGACAATCCAGTTGACCGCGCCTTCCCAGCCGGGTGAGCCTGCCACGGCGATTCTGGAGGGCTTGGGCGTGCGCATCGGTTCGGCCGGGCACGGTATCCATGGGCTCGCGATTGGGTCGGACGGGTATCTCTATTTTTCTTTGGGTGACCAAGGGACGCGCCTGCGGACGCGTGATGGAGTGGAGGTGGACTTGCCTGATACCGGGGCGGTTCTGCGTTGCCGGTCCGATGGCGCAAATCTCGAAGTGGTGGCCACCGGACTGCGCTGTCCCGGCGATCTCGCCTTCGATGAGGCGGGAAACCTGTTTACGACCGACGGTGACGCTGGCTTTGGCGACCGCTCCCGTCTGGTACACGTGGTTGAAGGGGGAGACAGCGGCTGGCGCACCGGGTTTCAGCATGCCCCTCGCGGATGGGGTGGGGCCTGGATGAGTGAGGGATTGTGGAAACTG
This sequence comes from Opitutaceae bacterium, assembly GCA_016794725.1. GTDB lineage: Bacteria > Verrucomicrobiota > Verrucomicrobiia > Opitutales > Opitutaceae > UBA6669. The sequence goes on from JAEUGZ010000285.1 coordinate 8,002, forward strand.
CGCTTTGCAGGTCAGCCAGCGTATTTGCTCCCCCCGGTTGCCCTGCTGCCAGCCGCCCCGACGGCGCTTGCGGCTGATCCCGGCGATGGACTCACCACTGAGAGCGAGCGAGGGCTGTATGTGGCCTATCGCCTGCGTACGGTGGATGACAGCCTCGTGCAGATGCTCCGTTTGAAGGCGGCGGGTGCTGGTTTTGGGTTGGAGCGTGAAAGTCCGGTGATGCGCGGACTGATGCCAACGGCTCTCGCGTTTGGCCCCGAGGGAAGGCTCCATGTCGCCGATGCCGTGACGAGCTGGCCTTGGCCTGCGTCAGGGCGAGGCCGGATCCATGTGCTTGGTCGTGCCCATGAGACGGCCTCCGAGCGGGCTGAGTCCGAGCTTACACGACAACGACTCGCGCGTGACCCCGGGGCACAACCGTCGGACGAACTGGTGGCATGGCTGTCCGCGTCCGACCGCAGGGTTCGCCTGGCAGGACAATTCGAGCTGGTGCGCCGGGGCGGGACGAGTGTGGCCGGGTTGGAGGCCGTGGCGACCCGCTCCGGAGCCCCGCGGGTCGCCCGCCTGCACGCGGTGTGGGGGTTGGGCCAGCTGGCGGAGCGGGTGCCGGCGGCACTCAATCAGATGCCGCCCCTCTTGCGGGATTCCGATGGTGAAGTCAGAGCCCAGGTCGCAAAGGTTCTGGGGGACGCCTTTCGCATCGAGGCGTTTCAGGCGCTGCGGGCGGCGCTGCGGGATGCCGACCCGCGGGTGGTCTTTTTTGCGGCGCAGAGCCTGGGAAAACTTCGGAGAAATGACGCGGTTCCGGTATTGATTGATGCATTACGCAAGAACGACGACCAGGACGTCCTGATCCGGCATGCCATCGTGGTGGCGCTGGCCCGCCTTGGCCCGCATCCGGCGCTGGCGGCGATGGCAGAGGATCCCTCGCGGGCCGTCAGGCTTGGAGGTCTGCTGGCCGCCCGGCGTTCGCGCGACCCGGCGTTGACTGTCTACCTCGAGGATGCGGATCCGGTGGTGGTGACGGAGGCCGCGCATGCGGTGCACGACCTGCCGGTTGTTTCCGGCCTGCCGGCGCTGGCGGCGATGCTGGAAACCGTGCCGCTTGACGACGAAGCCCTCGTGCTGCGGGCACTCAACGCCCAGGCGCAGGCGGGCTCACCGGAGAATGCGCGAGCCCTGGCGGAATTTGCCGCAAAGCCGACGGTGCCGTCTGAGTTTCGCGTTGAAGCCCTGCATCACCTCGCGTCCTGGGGCCAGTCACCGATGCGCGACCGCATCACCGGGCTTCCGCGTTCATCCGAGACGCGCGACCCGGCGCCGGCGCGGCAGGCGTTTGGTGACTTTCTTTCGCGGATGTCGGCAAAGACACCGGAGCCCGTGCAGATCGCGACATTGCGCGCGGTGGCGGCCCTGCGTGTACCAGGAACGGGACATGCCCTCTGGGATGTGGTTTATCAGGAGGCGCGACCGGTGGCCACGCGGGTGGCTGCGCTCCAGGCTTTGGAATCAATGGACGACCTCCGTCTGGAGGTGGCGGCGCAACACGCGGCGCGGTCGACCCGGGTCGAACTCCGACTCGCCGCGATTTCGGTGCTTTCCCGGCGCCACCCGGGCGTCAGCCTGCCCCTGCTGGAGCCCCTTGCGCGGAAAGGAACCGTGGCGGAACAGCGACGGGTGTATGCGGTATTGGCGACTCTGCCCGATGAGCGTGCCACCGGCCTTTTGCTCCAGGCGTTGCATCGACTGGAGGCGGGGGAAGTGCCGGCGGCAGCCGAAGTGGAGCTGCTTGCGGCGGTGGAGGCGCGCGGCGGGACCGAACTCACGGCCGCGGCGCGAGACCTGGAGCGGCGACGCCGGTTGGATATGAACCCGCTGGCCCGGCACCGGAGCGCGCTGGACGGAGGGGATCCCGAGGCGGGACGAGACCTGTTTGAACGGCATGCGACATTGGCCTGTATTCGATGTCACACCACAACAGTGAGCTGCCCTGATCCGGGTAGGCGCGAAAATTCCCTGGTGAAGTTTGGCGCCCGCCGTTCGACGACGCAGGTGCTCGAGGCATTGGACCGTGCGGGGACGCCGGGGGCGTGCCTCCAGACAGGAACCGTCGATGGGTTGTCGCGGAGCGAGTTGCGTGACCTGGTGGCTTATGTGTCTGATTTGGGCGAGAATCCCCGGGTGCGCGATGAATTCCGGGCCTGCCGTTGATATGAAATCGGGACCGAGCGACCCAGGTTCGGCGGCCCAGTTCGTGTGCCGTGGCGTGTGCCTGGTTGCTCAACCCCGTTGCTGCTGAGACGATGGACAAGGCACGCGTCACCCAGCAGGACATTGCAGACAAGGCCGGGGTGACCCGTGCGGCGGTGTCGATGGCGTTGAACAACCATCCCAGCATCCCCAGGAAAACCCGCCAGCGCATTGCCCGGATTGCGGCGAAACTCGGGTATGCGCCGGATCCCATGTTGTCGGCGCTCGCGGCTTATCGCGGTCGCAAGCGTCCCGCGACTTATCACGGCACCCTGGCCTGGCTGGTGACCTCGGCCTTTGGCCACGATTGGCGCCGCACCCAGCACTTCATCGATTTTCACGACAGTGCGGCGCAGCGCGCCCGACGTCATGGATTCGCGCTGGAGACCTATGATTTCAATTCCAAGGAGATGACGCCCGACCGGCTGGCCTCGATCCTGCGGGCGCGCAATATCTCGGGGCTCTTGCTCAGTCCCCAGCCGCGTTCGGACACGACCATTGACTTCCCGTGGCAGGATTTCTCGGCGGTGACCTTTGGATATTCGCTTGCCTCGCCGCACCTGCACACCGTGGTGTCAACCCAGTACCGTGACATGCGCCTGACCCTGGATCACGTGCAGGCGCTGGGGTACAAGCGCATCGGACTGGCGCTTTCGCGCGACCATGACCTGCGCACCGACCGCAACTACCTTGCGGCCTATCTGGTGCATGAATACGGCGCGGCCGGTGAGGCGCCGCCGCCCCCGCTGCTGATGTCGAGCAATGAAGATGCTGAGGCGCTGGGAGACTGGCTTGATCGGTATCGTCCGGACGCCATGGTCGCCGCGGTGAAGGATCCGTTCCTTCGCAGCCTGCGGCAGCTGGGGTGGAAGATCCCGGAGGACATCGGGGTGGCGTTTCCCAATCTGGTTCGGCCCGATCCACGGGTGGCCGGGGTGGTGGAAAGTTCGGAGGAAATTGGTGCAGTGGCGGTCGACGTGCTGGTCGCGATGATTCAGCGCGGCGAACGCGGAATTCCCGAGTATCCGCAACGCATTCATGTCGAGGGCCGCTGGTCGCCTGGAAGGTCGCTCCGATCTCAGGTCAAATCGTGAGGGAGGTTGGAATCTGAGATTTGAAATTTGAGATCTGAGGTCGGACCTTCACTTCGGCCGGGCGCGGCCGAGCAGGATGTTGCGGATTTCGAGGTTGGTGGAGCGCCACTCGGAGTCGGGGGGGAGCAGGCGGCGGGCGGCCTGGAGGTGGACCTCGGCCTCGGGGTTGTTGGACTCGATCAGGACGAGGCCGAGCAGGTAGTGGAGTTTGAAGTTGTCCGGCTCGAGGGCGAGGGCGCGGCGGTACTGGACTTCGGCTTCGGCGTACTTGCCTCGCAGCGCGAGGCTGCTGGCGTAGTTGCCGACCGCGCCGGCGCGGTTGGGCCAGGTCCGGGCGGCGAGGGCGTTGACCGTTTCGGCGGACTTGTAGAATCCACCGTCTTCGAGGGCGCCGGCCAGATTGAGGGTGATGGCGTAGGACGAGCCGCCGACCGCAAGCGCGCGCCGGTAGGCGGTTTCCGGATTCGACCAGTAGGGCACGTAGGCCGCGGTGTGACACGCCATGCCGACGCCGAAGGCGGCGAATAGGCCCAGCAAGGCCGGACGCAGCGGGATCCCGTCGGGCCGCAGTGCGGTTTCGGCCCAGGCACCGGCAAACAGGAGCAGGCCGATCATCGGAAGGTACATATATCGATCGGCGTGACTCTGACTGCCGACCTGGATCAGGCCGATGACGGGAAGCAGGCTGAGCCCGAACCAGGCGAGGCCCAAAGCCATGAGCGGAGCCCGGCGCAGGAACGCCGCGGCCCACAGCGCGCCGATTGCCAGCAGGAGCAACCCGAGCAGGAAGGCGGCCCAGTCAGGTGCCGCCGGCATGGAGTAAAAGAGGCACAGTTCGGCCGGCCAGGCGAAGGTGCGCAGGTAAGTCACGATCGCGCTGCCGGCGTTGGCCACCCGATGCGCCAGCGTCAGGGTCTCCATCGAGGCCACCGCGCCCTGGCCCTGCTGGGCCAGGAACGTGACCACCGCGCCCACCCCGGCGACCAGACCGAGCGGGGCCAGACGTCGCACGGTGGTGATGAACCACACGCGCCGAGGGGTCTCCGGAGTGCGTCTCCAGCGGAGAAACTCGTGGACAAAGAGCACAGCCGGCAGCACGACCCCGGTCGCCTTGGCCATCAGACTCAGGCTGAACAAAAGCACGAGCAGCCAGGCACGGCGTCCCGATTTCACGCCCGGCGGGGTGCGCAGGTAGAGCAGGACGGTGGCCAGGAGAAAGCAGGTGCTCAGCTGGGTCTTGCGCTGGGAGAGCCACGCGACCGACTCCACATTGAGGGGGTGGGCGGCGAACACGAGGGCGAGCACCGCGGCCATGGGCCGGGAAAGGCCGAACGTGGAGAGCACGAGGAACACCAGTACGCTGTTGGCCAGGTGCCAGACTGCGTTTTCGAGCATCTGGATACCCGGGTGGCCGGCGAAGGCCGATTGGTCGGCCATGTGACTCAGCCAGGTGAGCGGGTGCCAGTTGGCGGCGTCGGCGTTGGTGAAGGCCCAGAGTGCGCCTTTCGCCGTCAAGCCCTGCAGCACCCACGTGTTCTGCGTCACATACAGCGCATCGTCGAACGCGATCGGCTGGTGCTGACCGAGCCGCCCGTACAGCAGCCCAACCACGAGCGCGAGTACGAGGGTGACGACGGGTGTGGAAAAGAGAGAACGTGGCATGGACCGCCGGTGGGGATTTGAAATTTGAGATTTGAGATTTGAGATCTCAAACCCCCACGGAGCCTAACCTTTGAGGATTGAAAACACGGCTTAGACCCGGCGCGGTCCTGGTTCCGGGGCGAGCGGGTGATGGGGGGGCACGGTGGTGACGTCGTGAGTCGTGTGCTCCAGGTCCTGGATGCGCTGCTCGATCCGTTCCAGCGTGGTGGCGAGACGCTGGTTGGACAGGTTGACCGTGCGGTCGGACTTCAAACTGGCGTCGAAGGGCAGCAGACCGGCGTTGGCCTGGGCGAGCAACTGGGGATGCTGGGTGACCGCTTCAGCAATCCGGTTCATGGCGCGCCGCTGGTAGTGGGCGGTCAGAAAGGTGGCCAGCAGCACGGCGAGCCCGACTGAGGCGGCGATCCATAGCGCGAGCTGGGTGGAGCGCTGGGCCTGCTCCTGCTGACGGAACAGTTCGTATTCGGCGCGGGAGGCATCCTCCTGCTGCCGTTTATTGACGGCGGCGAGCGAGGCCTTGAGCGACTCCAGGCGTTCGTTCAGGACCTGCGTTTGGGCCCGCGAGCGTTCGTCCGCCTCGGCGCGTTGGGAAAGCAGGGCGGCCTGGGTGGCGCGCAACTGGTCCCGCACCGCGTAGTAGGCCTCCAGCAGTTCGGCGTGCGTCAGCTCCTCCCGCGCCGCGGACTTGTAGGGGGAAGCAGTCGCCGGCATGGGCCCCGGACCGGCAGAAGCCGGTTGCGCGCGGACCAAGGGGGTGCAGGGCAGCGAAGCGAGCAATGCGAGCCACAGCAACCAATGCCGGCGGAGCGTGAGGGGGGACGACATGGGACCGGTGTGCTCAGGCTCAGACCGCCCGCCCGGGTTTGTCAATCAGGCACCGGGTGGTGACCGGAAATGTGAGACCGGCCAAATCAGAACCGCCATAGACCGACTGGCGCAACGGACAACGGGGTGCGGAGCGCGAAAGGACCTTGTCGAGCTGGATGCGCCTCGAGCAAGGGTCGAGGGTGCAACCGGGGTCCGCTTTGCTGGAAATGGACCGTTTGATTGGAATTTTGCCGTTAACCATTGACCGGATACGGTGAGCCTATTGTGGTTTCGTTCAACGTATTACCGCGGGTGGTGGTCCCAAAACCCCGTTGCAGTGACGCGACCGAACACCCCGTTGGTCGCGCGGGACCCTCCTCCACGGTGGCGTATTTTACCATGATGAATCATACCTTGTTTCTGCGTGGCAGTGTAATGGTCGCGATGCTGCTTCTTTGCGGCCTGCGTGGCGGGGCGGCCGAGAACCAGTTGTATGGCCAGGGCAATGCCGTCTACGGTCAATTGGCACTGGGTTCGGTGGGTTACTTTAGCACGCCCAAGGTCATTGTGCAGGGGGTTGCGCAGGCCAGTGCCGGGCTTTACCACAGCGCGTTTGTAAAAACGGATGGCACACTTTGGACGATGGGAGACAATTTTGAAGGGCGGCTTGGTGATGGTACCACGACGGGCCGCGTCACTCCCGTCCAGGTTGCGACGTCGGTGGTGCGCGTGGCGGCGGGTGGGTTTCACACCGTCTTTCTCAAGACCGATGGCACGCTGTGGGGCATGGGGTCCAACTACACCGGACAACTGGGCGGCGGGAACAACACCGATCGCTCCACGCCGGTGCTGCTCTCGACCGAAGTTGCCGAGTTTGCGGTCGGCTATGGGCACACCCTTTTTGTGAAGAAGGACGGCACCCTGTGGGGCATGGGAGCCAATGAATCGGGGCAGCTGGGTATAAACTCCACCACCAATCGAAACACGGCGGTGCAAATCACCACGGGCGTCGCCAAGGTGGCCGCGGGGTATTCTCATTCAGCGTTCGTCAAGACGGATGGCGTGCTCTGGCTCATGGGTGACAACAGCGCGGGTCAGATCGGCGGGTTGGTGTCCGGCCGACTGGTCCCAACACTCCTGACCGGCACGGTGTCCGATGTGGCAGCGGGGGCCTATCACACGATCTTTCTACGGACGAACGGGACAGCGGTGACCTTGGGGGACAATAACTACGGACAAATTGGCGATGGAACCTTCGGCAGCCGGATCACGCCCTTCAATCTGGCGACGGATGCGAGCAAGGTGGCTGCGGGCGGTTATGGGACCGCCATCATCCGCACCAACGGCACGCTGTGGATGACCGGGTCAAATCGCGCGGGTCAGCTCGGCGACGGTTCGACGATCAACCGGTCCTCCCTCGTGCAGGTTTCGACCAATGTGGCGCAGGTGACTTGCGGAGATGCCCAGACCTTGTTTGTGCGCAACGACGGTGTCATGTGGGGCTCCGGAGCGAGCGCGTATGGGCAGTTGGGGGATGGAGTGGCGGCCCTGCGCGAAACACCCGCCTTTTCGACCACCGGGGTGGTGCAGGTGTCGGCCAATAGCGACGTGACCTACTTCGTCAAAAACGACGGGACACTCTGGGCGGCCGGAGCCAATGATGAGGGCCAGCTGGGCGATGGCACCAAGACTGACCGGGGCGCTGCTGTGCAAGTGGCGACGTCCGTGGCACGGGTGGCGGCGGGCTACTACCACGCGATCTTCGTCAAGACGGATGGCACCCTGTGGAGCATGGGTGTGAATGCAACCGGTCAGCTGGGAGATGGGAGCACGACCAACCGCACCCTGCCGGTACAGGTGGCCACCGGTGTGGCGACCGGTCCCGGGCAGATCGTGGCTGGCGGATACCATAGCCTTTTCATCAAGACGGATCGGACGCTCTGGGCGATGGGGTCCAATATCGACGGTGGACTGGGTGATGGGACCCGAACCAACCGGCTGTCTCCCGTGCAGGTTGCGACGGAAGTGGCCTTTGTGGCCGCTGGGTCGCAGCACAGTCACTTCGTCAAGACGGATGGCACCCTGTGGTCGATGGGATCCAATTTCAACGGTGTGCTCGGTGACGGCACCACCACCCTTAAGACCACCCCGGTGCAGGTGGCGACGGGTGTGGCGCGGGTTTACTCCGGTGCGTCGGTGCCTGCGAATAGTTCCTCCCACAGCCTGTTTGTAAAGACGGACGGCACCCTCTGGGCCATGGGCAACAATGGCTATGGACAGTTGGGTGACGGCACGTATGACGGCCGCACTACACCAAAACAAGTCGCCACGGGCGTTTCGCAGGCGGCCGTGGGCGCGTATCATTCCCTCTTCATCAAGACCGATGGCACGCTTTGGGGCGTGGGAGCTAATTTCAACAACCAGGTGGCCCCGGGTGCCGGAGGGGACCGTTTGCAGCCGGTGCAGATCTCAACCAACGTGCAGGCCGTTTCGGCCGGTTATGCTCACACGGTGTTCATCCGGCAAACGGAGGCCCGCATGACCAATCTCGCGGTGCGGAGCAATGCCGGCACCGGTGCGCAAACGCTGATCGTGGGGCTGACCGTCGGGGGCAGCGGCCAGAAGCCCCTGCTCGTTCGTGGGATTGGTCCCACGCTGACCACCTTTGGAGTTCCCGGCGCCCTGGCCGACCCGCAGCTGCGGCTCTTCAATGCGGCCCAGGTGCTCCTCCAGGAAAACAATGACTGGGGTGGCGGAGCGACGCTGACCAATGCCTTTGCCGCTGCGGGGGCCTTTGCCCTGCCGCCGACGTCCAAGGACGCTGCGCTGCTGCCGAGCCTGGCGGTCGGTGGCTACACGGTGCATGTGACCTCGACGGCTGGAACGGGAGTGGCACTGATGGAGGCCTTTGACAACGAGGCGCCCACCAGTTCAGCCCGCCTGGTCAACGTGTCCACGCGCACCCAAGTCGGCGCCGGGGCCGACCTCCTCATTCTCGGACTGACGATCTCGGGTGATGGACCAAAGACGCTCCTCATCCGGGCCATCGGTCCCACCTTGGCCAATTTCGGCGTCACGGGGGTGCTGGCCGACCCGCAGATGGACGTCTACTCGGGCTCGACGCGTATCCTGGGCAATGACAACTGGGGTGGAAGCCCCGGGCTGATCGCCGCGTTCCAGACCTATGGCGCGTTCTCGCTCCTGCCGACTACCCGCGATGCCGCGCTGGTGACGTCCCTCCCTCCCGGTGGCTACACCGTGCAGGTCCGCGGGGTGGGCGACACCACCGGGGTGGCTCTGGTCGAGGTGTATGAATTGCCGTAGGGGCTCTGGAATTTGAGATTTGAAATTTGAGATTTAAGATCTGAAGTGCCGGCTCAGGAATCTGAAATCTGAACTCTGAACTCTGAAATCTAAAATTTGAGATTTGAGATCTGAAAGTTGGGTCTGAGATTTGAAATTTGAGATTTCAAATCTGAGATCTGACGGCTGGGGTCTGAAATTTGAGATTTGAGATTTGAAATTCGAAAACCAGGCCCTCCGGCCCGCCGGAGGGCCTGGTTTTCGGAGCTGCTGGCTTGCGGGAGCACGCCAGAGCTGATCAGGGTGAGGCATGTCATCCATGCCTTCGCTCAGCCGACGCAGCTGGCTTGCCTCGACCGGGACCGCGCTGGCGGGACTCGCGGTGTCGGGTCGATTTCTCAATGAAGAGATGCGGGCGCAGGCGCTCACTCCGGAACGCCTTGCGGCGGTGGCGCCGGGAAAGGTCCGACTCTCCCTCAACGAGAATCCCTTCGGCCCCTCGCCGGCGGCGATTGAGGCGATGCAGCGTCACATCGCCAGCGGGCAGTCCTCGCGGTACCCCTACCTGCAGACGGGGGAACTCGTGGAGCTGATCGCACGCAAGGAAGGTGTGGCGCCGGAGCACATCGTGCTGGGCGTGGGTTCCGGCGAGATCCTCGAGACCGTGGGGGTGCATTTCGGCCAGGCCAAGGGCGAGGTCATCTACGCGCAGCCCGGCTACCTGCAGCTGCCCCGCGCGATGGAGGCGGTGGGCGGCAAGGGAGTCCCCGTGCCGCTGAATGCGAAGGGCGAACACGATCTCGACGCCATGGCGGCCCGGATCGGACCGTCCACCTCCGTCGTGTATGTGGTCAATCCCCACAACCCGACCGGCACGACGGTGAATGCGACGGAGCTGCGCGATTTCATCCGGTCCGCTTCTCGCCAGGCGTTGGTGCTGGTGGACGAGGCATACCTGGACATCGCGGACAACTACAACAGCCGCACCGTGGTCGGATTGGTGAATTCCGAGCGCCGGGTTCTGGTGGCCCGCACGTTTTCGAAGATCTATGGCATGGCGGGACTCCGTATCGGGTACGGCGTGACGTCACCCAGTTTCGCCGCCGTGCTGCGCAACCATGCCTTTGGCTCGCTCAGCGGGCCGTCGGTCGTGGCCGCCATTGCGAGCCTCAAGGATGACGCCTTCGTGGCGCAGACCCGCGAAAAGATCGTGACGGAACGCCAGAAACTGCTCGATCTCCTGCGCGAGCTGGGACGCCCCTACATGGAGCCGCAGACCAACTTTGTCTTTTTCCACGCCGGACGTCCCCATGCCGAGGTCTTCTCGCGCATGCAGGCGGAGGGCGTGACCGTGGCCCGGGCCTTTCCGCCGATGACGGAGTGGGTGCGCCTCACCATCGGCCTGCCTGAGGAAAATGCCAAGGCGCGCGCCGCGCTGCGCAAGGTGCTGATGTAGGGTCGTGGTTCTCACTTGCCGGTCGGACGGTGCAGCGTTTCCGCGGAGACCCGCTTGATGCCGGCGAGTCGGATCGAATCGAGCAAGGTGATCGTCGTTCCGTACTTGGCGTGTTCGTCGCTTGCGATGAGCACGCGTCCCTCGGGTCGATTCAGGGCGAAGTCCCGCAGCCGATAGTCCACCTCCCGGGTCGTGATCGGCTCGCGGTTCCAATAGAGGGTGTCCGCGGCGGATACCTGCAGGATGACGGTGTTGTCTGGATCGGATTCGGGTTTCGGGTCGGAGTGGGGCAGGGGAAGCCCGATGGAGTAGATTTTGGAAAGTGACAGCGTGAACAGCACGAACGTGGCAAGGAGGAAGAAAATGACGTCGATCAGCGGAATGATTTCAATGCGGGCCTTGCGGCCGGCGGGCTGGGCTCCGAAGGGCGAAAGCGTGGAGTCGTCGTCGGTGAACATAGGTGGAGGGAGGGGCTTCTTCCATCACTACGTTCGAACGGCGGGAAACTTAGGCAGACGATGGAATTGTCCTCGAGTTTCGCCGCCGGGCGGGCGCGGCCATTTTAGCGCACTCTGAGGTCGGCGCCTGGTAGAGGTGGGGTCGCCGACCCCGCGTGGACGGGCGTCGCGTGAAGAATTCGGACATCGAAGGCGGGACCGGTCGGTCCCGTCGCGGCCTCACCGAGGCCACCTCCACCGGAATTGCTGCGATTTCACACGCTCGATCCTCGCATCGACCCGGATGAAGGCAGGGCGGCGGGCCGTGGGCCCGGAAAAATTGAGGTTCACCCCGAGGGCGGCGGGCATCAGAGTCGTCCGCATGACAAGAACGACACGGTGGGCGGTGGGGGTGATGACGCTGATGCTGGCCGTGCTGTTGGGGGCCGGCGGTGCCGGGGCGGCGGAGGGCGCGGCGTTGCCGTGGATCGAGGATGTCAGCAAGGTGACGGCGAAGGAAACGGCCTGGCTGGCGGGTTGTTCCGACAAGCTGGAGGCCTTCGCTCGTGTCACCGGGGTGAAGGTGGTGGTACGCCTGCTCGCAAAATCGCCGACCGCCGATGAAGACAAGGTGCCGGGTGCCTTCATGCACGCGCTGGCGCGTCGGCTGGCGGTGGACGAACGTGGGGCGCTGGTGGTTTATTTTGCCGATGAGAAGGAATTTCGGGTCTGGATTGGTGATGCGTGTGCCGCCGCCTTCGTTGGTCAGCAGGGCACCGCCAAGGAGTTCACCGAGAACGGGCGCATGCATGAGGCGAAGGAGGCGTTCCTCACTGCGGCAGAAACCGGTAGTCAGGCGGTCTATGCGGCCGCTCAGCGTGCGGCTCCGGCCGGGAAACCGGTGGCGGAAGCGTTGCGGGTGACCCTGCACGTCGATGCGATCGTGGACGGATTGATCGCGCGGTTGGGAAAGACTCCGGGAAAGTGAGCTGGGATCAGCGGAGGCGGGACCGGGTGGTCCCGTCGCGATCCCGCAGTCGCGCATGCGCGTCAACTTAAGGAGTGGGCCTGGGGAATCGCATTGTTCTTGTTGGCGGTGGCCGCGCTGAGGCCGCGACGGGACCGACCGGTCCCGCCTCCGGGGATCGATTTCTTCACGCGA
>JAEUGZ010000287.1 GCA_016794725.1 Opitutaceae bacterium
ATTCACCGGCCCGAGCCGGCGGCGCACGGCCTCCAGGGCAGTGACCGCGCGGGAGTTGCGTGCGAAGCGGGCGAAGTAGTTCCAATTGAGCAAAAAGCCGAGCCCGTTGCACCAGAACAGCACGAGCACCACGAGTCCGTGGCGATACGCCAGCCCAGCCGCGCCGGTGAAGGTCCATGCGCTGAATGCGCTCATGAAGCTGGATGCACCCACCATCCACCAGGCCATTTGTCCGCCGCCGCGGAAATACTCGCTGCTGTCCCGGCCCGCCCGCCGGAAATACCAGCCGATGCCGAGCAGAAACACGAGGTAGAACACCACTACTCCATAGTCGAAGGACGTTAACATGGCGGTTCAGGTGGCGCGATCATAGGCCGCGAGGCTGATGACAGAGTCGAGGGGACGTCCATCCAGGAAGCGGTCTAGGTTGTCGAGCGCCCGGGCGCCGCAATCCGCATAGCGGTCCATGGTGGGACCGCCGATGTGCGGCGAGAGAATCACCCGGCCGTTGCGCACGACCGGCGAATCCGGGGTGAGGGGTTCCGCCGTGCTGACATCGAGGGCGACGCGCAGGCGTCCAGTCGCCGCTTCGCGGAGCAGCGCTTCCTCGTCCACGACGGCCCCGCGACCGATGTTGACGAAAACAGCCCCGCTGGGCAGGGCGGCGAGGATTTCGCCCGTCACGGTGCCGCGCGTGGCAGGGGTGAGGGATTCGCATTCAATGAGCACGTCGGAGTCGGCAAACAATGCCTTGAGCGACCGGGCAGGCCGCACGTTGTGTTGCGTGTAGTACTCCAACGGCACTCCCGCGGAGTAAGCGGCAAGGGAGACGCCGAAGGGGCGCAACAGCGGGAGCAAGGCTCGGGCAATGCTGCCGAATCCATGCAATCCGACGCGCAGTCCAAAAAGGGTCCGCGTATTCAAGTCTGTGATATGGCGGAGAGGGACAGGACGCGCGATGAAGAGGGGCCAGGCGGGCAGGTTGCGCAGGGCGGCCAGAGCCAGTAGCAGCCCGTGCTCCGCCACCTGACCGCTGATCTCCTCGCCCCAGTTGGTTGCACAACCGCCGCGCTCGAGAAAGGAGCGGGGTACGATTTGACGCACCGAGCCGGTGACGTGACACAGGTAGCGCAGCGGACAGTCATGTCGTCCCACCCAGGCATCCGGCAGGGGTGGTGTGCTCCAGGCGGTGAGGAGCACCTCGGGCCGCCACTCTTCGCACCGCGCGCCCCAGACCTCGGGCCGCAAATCCCCGTCGTCTGCGAAGCGAATGCGGGAAGCGGATGCGTGGCGCGGGAGCGCCGCCTCAAGGAAGAGTGCCCGTTCACGGGCGGTCAGCGCGGCAACGATGCGAGTGACCGGCCCGAGGTCACCCGACGCTCCCAAAGGAGGCGGAAACAGGCTCATGGGGACAGGTCGGGCAGGAAGGCGTGCTGGGGATTCCAATGACCGAGGTGGGTGTGCGAGAGCTGCCAACCGCCGGCTGCGGCACGGACCAGACGCCACGGTTGGGCCTCGTTCACGTCGTGGCCGGTCCAGACCATCGCAGCCAGCCATCCGGATCCGTTCACGCGTTCACTCGCAGCGATGGGGGTGGTGTGGTAGGGTGCGGCGAGATGCCTGCGGGGAGAATGCTCGTCGAGGCGTTCGTCCCACTCCCGGCGGGGCAGACCCACGAGTGGCTGCACGAGGCTGCCGCCGGAGGACGTGTGCCAGCTTCCGAAGGCCGGACCTTCGATGCGACGGGTGCCGTCGGAGGTGGGGAGCGGCAGGGCATAACCACCCAGGCGCAGCTCGATGGGTTGCCACGCCTCGAACCGGTGCACCTGCAGCAACCAGCCACGGTTCCACCAGAGGCAGGTGTCCACGCCGACGTGATTCTGCTCAGGTGGACCGTCAGCCCGCCAGGCGAATCCCAAGGCCCAACTGTAACGCACGTGGGTGTTGGTCACTTCCAACGCGACAGTTGAGTGACGCCCGAAGACACGGCCGTCCTCGAGGCGCATGGTCAGTGCCGAGTCCGGTGACCAGGTCGTCTGTGCCGGGAACGAACAGGTAAAGGCGCAGTTCGTGCGATAGGCGGTCTTGCTCCACTTCCAGGCCCCGTAGCGAAGGTTGGTGTGCGAGACCTGCGAACCGGCGTTGAGGAGTTCAACTTCGCCCCCCGTATGGCGCAGCAGGAGCCCGGCCGCCGGGAGGGGGTAGGCGCCGTCACCCCGTTCGCTGGGCAGGGGCACGTCGGGTTCGTGCCAGAAACGATGCTCCGGTGGAAGGAGGAGCGGCGAAAAGCCCTTGGCCGCCCAGTAGGGCGAACCTGCGCCGGTGTAGAGTTCGGCGGATTCCTCGAACCGGTCAATCCAGCCGACAGTGAAGGTGCCTCGCTGGCTGAGCACCGGTTGCGCCAGAAAGAAGTCAAGATTGCGCGTGCACAGGCGGCGCACGAGACCTAGTGGCAGGTCGGTGCACCCGAGCAGCACGGCCAAGCCGAAGGGAGCAACGCTGTTGAACCGGTAGGTGATGGAGCGACCGAAAGCGGGGTGCTCACCACTCGCGGCGAAGAAGTGCTGGTAACCGGCGAGGAACTGTCGCGCCCATTCGCGCCAGCGCCGCGCTCGCATTGGATCGCGGTCTCCGTGCAGCCGCGACCACCACAGGCCATAAAAATTGAAGGCGTAGGCGTTGTAGTAGTCAAACGCCTGGTTGATGCCGTCCTGAAACCACCCCTCGCCGCAGTGCATGCGTTCGAGCCGGGCAAAGTATTCGTCCACCCGCGCCCGGTCGCCCGGCCGGCCGTAGCCGTGACGATCGAGGAATTCCAGGAGATGGATACCCATGAAGTAGTGGTTGTTGTCCACATATCCGGAGTGACGAGCGGACGCGAGCCAACCGGCGACTTGATCCTGTTCCGGACCGGTCAGCGGCTCCCAGAGCTGTGTAGGTGCGACCTGCAATGTCAGAGCGACCAGCCCCATTTCGACATGGAGCTGGTGGTAGTTGGCATCCGGACCCCAGGAGTGCGGACCACCGGGCGTGGTGCCTGCGACCAGACCCCTGCGAAACCAGCCGGCAAGCCTTTCCCGCAGGATCGCGTCGGACGGGTCGGCCGCGTCGGACTGGGATTGCAGGAAATGCGCCGCAAGGAGCATGGGTCGGGCAAAGGTCTCAAGGCGATCGGCCGCCACACCATTGGCGGACGCCGGTCCGGGAAGCGGGAGCGAGGCATGGCCAGGCTGGAACAGCGGCACCAGGGGCTCGAGCAAACGCCGGGCCTGCGCCTGCCAGTGGCGGTAGGCGGCCGGGAGAGGGGCGGGACGCGCCGCAGGGGAGGCAGCGAAGCTGCGGTTCACCAGGACCCCCGCACCAGCGACTGCGGCTCGTTGCAGGAATTCACGACGGAACAGAGGCGAAGGCATGGGGTGTTGATCGCGCGGACGAGGGTGGTCTGCTGCAGCCCGAGCGTGCCGAGACGGGGACTTGTCGCCAAATGCCCCCGTCGTCACACAGGTGACGGTCTGCAACCAGACCGCTCGGACGTGCGTCCGCATATCGTCCTCAGACCACCAATCTCCCCTCGAACCGGCCCCGGACCGTGGGGTTTAGGCATCCTGCTGCCTCAGGGTTTTGCCCGGAAGCCAGCGACCTTCAACATGGATGCGCTGTGGGTTGCCCGGTACCCCGCGCTCCTGACGGTGGATCATGCCAATGAGGAAGTCCACCGCCACGCTGCCGATCTCGGGTGAGTTTTCGATCACGCCAGCCAATTCGGTTTCGGGTGAAGGCAGAAGGGGGCAGGCCACGCCGATGTCCGCGGGCACCCGTATGTCCAGTGAGCGCAGAACATCGAGAAAGTGATAATTGCCGGTGACAATCGCATCGGGCCGGTGCTCGTCGAGCCAGCGCGTGACGGCACCGTGGTCAGGGTAGGCGGAAGCGAGGACGGGAACAACGGTGGCGCGGGACGCGCCGGCGAGGTGTTCTTCCACTAGGTAGCCGGCAAGGTAATTGTGGTCCGTGCGCAGATCGTGATCACCTTCCAATGCGAGTCCGATGCGACGGTAGCCGAGCCGCCGCAGTTCATGCACCGTGAGTCGCATCGCCCGGTATTGGGTGGCACTGACCGTGTGGAGCCGAGGCGTGGCGAGGCTGTAACCGAAGGTGACCGTGGAAAAATTCTGCCAAGGAAAATCGAGATTCGTGTCGGGTCGTGGTTGCGGGCAGAGCAGGATGCCCTGAATGCCGCGAGCGGTGAGAATGGAGGCGAGCCGTGCCGGCGTTATCCCGGGCGCGTTGAAGTCAAAGCTCTCCAGGCGAAAACCATAACGCCGAGCTTGTTCACTGGCACCCGCGTGGTAGTCGCTAAAGTGCGGACGCAAGGTGCGATCGCGCCAGTCAAAACCGTAGGAGGTGTTGACGAGCCACGCCAGCGTGCCGTGAAAGGTGGCGGGTCGCCGGCGGTTGCGGTAGGCAGCCAGCGCGGAGAGCATCGGATCGGGCTCGTAGCCGAGCGAAGTGGCGATCGCGAGAATACGATCGCGGGTCGCCTTGGGAATATTGGGGTGGCTCTTGAACGCCATCGAGACCGTTGCGCGGTGCACGCCCGCCTTGCGGGCGATGTCCTGCTGAGTGACACGGCGCGATTCCATGCCGCTTGCGTATGTGCGGGGCAGCGCAGTTGGCGAGGCTCTTCTGCAAGTCCGGCCTTTCCTGCCCGCTCTTTTGTCACCTGTGCTACAAGCGGCGGAATTGTGCGCACACCGGGGGATGGTGTGAATGCGGACACCCGCTCCCCCCGGTGAACCTCAGCCTGCTTCGCTGGACGGGAGTCCAGTTTCAGAGCGGCGAGGATCTCTTCCCGCGCTGCGGCTCCCACCCCCAAGTCCATCATGAAGATCCTTGCCCCGCTCCATTGCCCTGCGACACCCGCGCGGTCTGTCGTGTCTCTTTTCACGCTGTTGGCGTGCGGCTTATCGGTTTCTGCCCAAACCGTCCCGGTTCCCGCAGCGCCCGCGGACGAGGACACCGTGCAGCTCTCACCTTTCGAAGTGAGCACCGGTTCCAATGAGGGTTACCTTGCCACCTCCTCGCTGGCCGGAAGCCGTCTCAAAACCGATCTCAAGGACATTGCATCCCCCATCTCCGTGGTGACGCCCCAGTTCATGAAGGACACCGGTGCGCGTAACATCAACGACTTGCTGGTCTACACCACCAATACGGAGGTCAATGGAATGAACGGAAACTACACTGGCGTGGATCTGGGCAAGGATGGCGCGTCCAGTCAAAACGGCAACCTCCGCAATCCCCAGTCGGGCAACCGGGTGCGCGGGCTCGGCAGCGCCGACGTCACCCGCAACTTCTTCGCGACCGACATCCCGCTCGACGCCTACAACACGGAGAACATCGAGATCCAGCGCGGCCCCAATTCCATCCTCTTCGGGCTGGGAAGCCCGGCCGGCATCATCAACGGAACATTGAAGGCTCCGATCCTCGGAGAGCGGCGGTTTCAGACCGAGCTTCGCGTGAACAACTTCGGCGGCACCCGTGAGGCGCTCGATGCCAATCTTCCGCTGGTGCAGAAAACGCTCGGCCTTCGGCTGAATGTGCTCAATGAAAACGAGCGCTTTCGCCAGCGAAACACCCACGCCGATTCGCTCCGGGGCACCGCCTCGATGCGCTGGGAGCCCAAACTCGTGAAGTCCATCTTCACCCAGATCACGGGGAACTTCGAGGCCGGAAAGACGGATTCAAGCCGGCCGCGGTTCGCGCCGCCGGTGGACATGTTCGGCACCTGGTACGACCCGAACGGCCTGAACAAGCTGACGACGGCCGTGCCCGTCAACCGGGCCACGGTTGCTCCCGGCGGCGCGTGGTACCAATACGGCCCCTACCTGAACCGTGACATTGGGGGCGTGGGCGAGTGGTTCGACCAGGAGGGCATGGTCTGGTTCACCCCGGGCTCCAGCGAAACGGGAAACCCCTCCAACCCGGCGTTCCCTGATTCCTACCATCAGCGTGGAGGGGCTCACCTGAGCACCACCCGGATTGGCAACTGGGGCATGATTGCCCCGGTCAATTTCCACGACAACTACCACATGTTGCTGAATCCCGGGGTGCACCCTCTGACGCGGAAGGAGACTTTTGCCGGCGACGCCGACTTGCTGGCGCGCATCAATCGGATGGAGAGCATCTCCGGCCGTTCCTTCACGACCCAGCCCTGGACGACGTGGCAGGCGCAGCAGATCACGGATCCAAGTGTATTTGACTTTTGGAACAACGACCTGGTGGGGGAAAATAACTCCCAGTACATGAAGTACCGCTCCCTCAACCTGACCGCGGCGCAGACGTACTTCAACGGCCGTGCCGGCGTTGAGATCGCGTACGATCGCCAGAGTTATCGCAACGGCCACATCAACTGGATCGACAACCCGAACAACATCAACATCGACATCAACCAGAACCTTCGCCGATCAACGGAGTACTCCAACCCGGCCGACTATGGCCCGGAAATCCCCAACCCCGGATTCCAGCGCCTCGTGATCGTCAGCGGAACCGATGGTTTGCGCAATCTTTCGGAGCGCTCCGCATCGCGGGTCACGACCTTCTACAACCTGGACCTCGGCAGCGCCGTGAAGCGTCCGTGGCTGGCGGAACTGTTGGGCAGGCACGTGCTCACCGGCAACCTGGCCCGCCAGACCTACGAGAGCAAGTCACGCAGCTTCAGCCTGCAAACCCTCGGCACCGGCCGTGAACTCTCGCAGTATATTTCCACCAACGAGGATTTCTTGGGCCTTCACTACCTCGATACCAGGGCCAGCGTGGCGAACAACCCCGGTCTGGCGGGCCTTGGCATCCGGCCGATCGCGGCCATTCAGTCCGCCCCGGTTGGACCGAATGCCATCAACGCCCTCTACCTCGACACGCAGTCGGTACCCCGCGTGCCCGGTTACTCGCGTCAGCAGTCCACCGGCATCAACGACTATCGAACCAACGAGGCCAATATGTATCGCAACGGCCCGTCGCATCAAAAGACCGCGGTCGACAACCGGGTTTTCATCATCCAAAGCAAATTCTTCCATGACAAGGTGGTTGGCCTCTGGTCCGAGCGACGCGACGACTACTTTCAGCAGAGCAAAGGCGCCACCAGCCGGTTCACCGAACTGACTAATCCCAACGGCACGCCCACGGGCGCCACGCCCTACAATCTGGGCACCCAGGTGCAGTCGCCCAACGGCTCCTACCACTCGCTTCCCGATTCGCCAAATTGGAAATTCGACCCGGCAAACGACAAGCGCGCCGTCCAGACTACGCGCGCCTGGGGGCTTGTCGCGCATTCACCCGATTTCATCAATAAGCGCCTCCCAGGGGGCACGCAACTCAGCTATGGTCTCAATGTAGCGAGCAATTTCCGCCCGGAGAGCCTGAGCTTCGACATGTATCACAAACCCAATGGCACACCTTCGGGCGTTTCCCGCGATCACTCGCTTCGCGTCTCCACGCTCGATGGGCGCATGGAACTGCGGGTGACATGGTTCAAGACGCTGCAGAAAAACGCACCTTACGGCGGCGGTCCTTCTGGTCAGCAGGTGAAGCAACAACTGGCCCGCACGCTCAACGGCCTGATGATCGACGCCACGTCCAGCACGGGCGTGCAAAACACCACGCCCGAATGGCTCATCAACAAGTGGTTTTATGGGGACAACTACGACAAGGCGCTCGCCGCCCAACCGATACCGCAGAATTGGACGAAGGAGAACGGCGCCGCATTGCTGAATCAGCCCCTGCGCATCCGCAGCCGTGCGGTGCCGGGTCAACCAGACTATGTGGCCGAGGGCACGCCCAGGCCCACCGGTGGCGGAACTTACTCCGAACCACCGATCACCGAAGCCGAGCTTCGCTATCGGCGGGAGTGGTTCGCCGCCCGGACCGATGTCGAGTGGTTCCGTCCATTCAATACCTTCGTAAACGAGGGGCTTGATCTGAATGACGGTTTTCGACTCGTGCGTACGCCCGTCGGCAGCGCCTCGGCCGCCCCTGCGTTCAGTTGGAATGCCGACGGCGGACCGGTCGGTTACGGCAACACTTCCGACAAGACGTCCAAGGGAGTCGAAATCGAGCTCGCCGCCAACGTCACTCCGCACTGGCGGGTGATCTTCAACGCCAGCAAAACAATCGCGAGCGACACCAATATCCTCAATGTGACCGGGGGTGGCAATATCCTGAAGTACTACGAGGCTGTGAAAGCCGTTGCGCAGGATGGCTACACGCCTGCTGATTCCACCGCGACTTACAACTACTGGCAGAAAAAGGGTTTTGCACACATCGCGCCTTTCGGTGACAACAGTCGCGAGTATCTCGGCTATCTGTGGACCGATGGGTTTGAACGCTCCTTTCTCCAGGCGCTCGCCGCCGAGGGCAAGGACGTGGGCGAGCTGCGCCGGTATCGGGCCAATCTCATCACCTCCTACGACTTCAGTGAGGGACGCTTGAAGGGGTTCGGCGTCGGTGGTTCGGTGCGATGGCAGGACAAGCCCCTGCTTGGCTTCCGCAAGGTCTATCTCGAAGCGCCCGTACTCAACTGGGTGGATGACCTGTCGTCACCAATTTATGGTGACTCCGAGTTCCGCTACGATGCGTGGATCTCCTATCGCCGTCCGCTCACCAACAAGATCCGCATGTCGCTTCAGTTGAATGTCCGAAATCTGTTGGGCGAGAAGGAACTCATCGCCGCCACCGCCAATCCCGATGGCAGCGCCGGTTCCTACCGCCTGGCAGAGGGCATGACGTGGGAACTGTCCAATCGCTTCGAATTCTGATCGGTTCCCGGTGTGGTCCCCATTCGGGAGTTCACGCGG
>JAEUGZ010000300.1 GCA_016794725.1 Opitutaceae bacterium
GGTAGTTCTCCATCGGAGTCCCGTTGGGAATGCGGTGATCAAGTCCAAACACACAACCGCCGGCGCGAAGCGATGGATCCAGCTTGTACTCCAATTCCCGCCGGATCGCGGCCCTATCCTGTCTCAGCACATGCTTGTCGATTCCTCCCCGAACCGCCAGCCGTGAACCAAAGTCCCGCCGCACTGCCACGATGTCCATGCCTGCCGCCGGTTCCATCGGGTAAATGCTATTCAGCCCGCACTCGAGCAAGCCGGGTATCACCGCGTTGATGTTGCCGTCCGTATCCTGCTCAAACACCCGCGCACCTTTCGACGACAGCAGGTCCCACACTTTGCGGTAGTAGGGTTCGAAATACGTGCGGATCTGCGTCGGACCAACGAGGGGACCCGACTTCCCCGCAAAGTCCTCGTGCACCATCAGCTGGTCAATGCGCAGGACATTGCTGATCGGCTCCAGCACGCGCAGTGTGGTCTCGGTCAGCGTCTCAAGGATGTCGGCCATGAGCTCGGGTTGCTCATAGTAGGCAAGGCAGGCCACCTCGTCTCCCATGAGTTCCCGGGGAACGTCATAAGCCCCCGGCATGTAAGCCACCACCAGGCTGCCTTCGGCCTGCGCCCGGCGAGCCGCCTCCACCTCATCCCAGTGGATGCGATCGGGATGGAAGGTGAAAAAGGGCTTCACCCTCAGCCAGTCGTCCATCGACTCGACCGGAAAGTTCATCGGCAAGGGACAGGTCGCGACTTTCTTGAGAAGCACGAGCGTGCGCCCCAGACAGTCACGCTCCACCCGGCGTTCGGCGTTGTCTTCAATCAGAACCGGGGGAGGCCCCTGCATCTGGGTGTAACCGCCGCAAAAGGCATAGGGAACATAGTCCCAATCAAACGCGGACATGCCGATCTCAGCTTCGGTCGCGCCTTGCGACCTCCACTCGGCCTCCAGCCCCACCAGCGGTCCAAAGAGCTCGCAAAACATGGGGCGCGGCGCCGCCCCGAAGGTCATCAAGTCCAGGTACTGCTCGCGGTGCCAGCGCATGATCGGCCGTCTAGGCATCCCTCCCGGGCGGCACAACCCCACGCGGTCCCCGTCCTGGATCCAGGAGCAGGGAGGCAACGGCCACCGCGGAAACCGGCGTCAGCAGGTCACGCCTTTCCCTTCGCTGCCAAAGTGACGCATCCGTTCTTCCTCCGTCGTCTTTGTGATGCCCGCCGGCGCGTAGTGAAACTGCAGAGCGCGCCGCCGATGGGTCGAGGAATTGTGAGGGGTGCCGTGCGGGAGAAGCCCGTCGAACAACAGCAGTCCACCCGGAGGAAGCGGAGCCGCGACTGAACGCGTGCCAAGAATGACCTTGTCACAAATCTGCCAGTCGCGCCGCTTGAAATGCACAATCGGACCCTCCCGATGCCTCCCGGGAAGCAGCTGCATGCAGCCGTTTTCAAGCGTGGCCGCGTCCAACGCGATCCAGACTCCCACCACCGGCGTACCGAGCGGATAGTCAAAGTAGGCGTGATCCTGGTGCCACGGTTTCTCGCGTCCCAACCGCGGCGGCTTGATCAAAGCCATGTCCTGAAACATCTCGGACTCACAACCTCCAAGCAGCATGCGAATCACCGCACGAAGTTTGGGATGATCCGAAATCGCCCTCAGGCGCGCCTCGTGGCTGACAAAATACCAAACTTTGCGCACCGCGTCCTGACGCTGCTCCAGCGAAAGGGTCGGCAGTATTTCGCGAGCGGCCGCCTCAAAAGTAATCCCATTGAACGCTGGCACCTTGCCCATGATCAGATCCACGAGGCCCTCGATCGCCGCCTGCGTCTCAGCTGGAGTGAACGCCTCGCGCACCGCCAGGTAGCCATGTTCCCGATAGAACGCGACTTCGCTTGGGCCGATGTCGTCCAAGGTGGCGACCGAATGCGCCAGGACATCCTGGGGTTGATAGAGCTCCGGAGCATGCAGCTCGGCTCCATGATCAAACTCAACAGTTGGGGCGGTGGTGGACATGTGGGACTAAATCAGTGGTTGAACGATTCCGTTCTCTATTTACCTCAAACTCGGCCAACTTACCATGAAGTGATCCGGCATCCTTTTGCACTTATCCGCTCTGTTGCCATGCAACCCCCACCTCAAGCAAACCTGTGGCGACTGAATGCCAACTGCAACCGCGTGCGTTGCGAGCCGGGCTGGCACCTGGATGCAGCTTGGGCCGGACGACTGCGCGACTACGACCTGTGGTTCGTCTGGGCCGGGCGGGGACGCATGATCACAAGTGACGGCGCCATCGATCTACGGCCCGGACTTTGTTTATGGATGCAGCCGGGCCGACACTACGAGGCCTCGCATGATCCCACCTCCCCGCTTGGCGTAAACTTCTTTCACTTTGAGGCCCATCAGCCAAATCCGGGATTCTGTCCTCCCTTTGAAGTGATGAATACCGCGCACACCGAGTTTGCGGATACCGTCATGCGTCGGATTCTTGCCCTCCGCGCTGAGTCGAATCCCGGTGCACAACACGCGGCCGAGGCGTGGTTCGCTGGTCTGCTGGCCGAACTCACCCGCGAAAATGAACAACGTCCCTCCAGTTCCACCGAGGCAGGCATCGATTTGCACCACCGACGTGTGGTGCACCGGATCACCGCGGACATTCGGGAGAATCCGGCCCGCCCCCACGCCGTCGCCGAACTCGCCCGCGCTGCTGGCTACAGCGTGGACCACTTCTCACGCATTTTCGAGAAGATCAACGGTCGAAGGCCGCAGGAGTTTGTCATCGAGGAGCGATTGACGCGCGCACGCCAGCTGCTGGCCGAAACGGGGCTCTCGGTGGGTGAAATCGCTGACACCCTCGGATTCAGCGATGTCTACTTCTTCTCCCGCCAGTTTCGGCAGCGCGTTGGTACCACCCCGTCGCGCTACCGCGCCTCCCTGTCCACCCAGGCGCCATCAACGAGCTAGGCGACCCGGAGCGCGCCGCGCCGCGCCGACGCGCGCTGTGGCGGTGGAGCAAGTCAGACGCACGGCCATGCCGCCACTGACGAGCCTGCCCCGCCACCCGACAACCCCAGCCTCCCAAAATTGCGAACCAGGGATTCCCCTGACTCCTCCCGCCGCCGGTTCAGCGCTTCCGGCCGCTGACGTCGTCCAGCTGTTCGAGTTGGGGCACGACAATCTTGTTGTAGCAGTCGGGGCACACCCCGTGACTGAACCGCGTCCCGGTCCGCTTGCGAATTTACTCCTCGATCTGCTCCCAAAAATTGCGGTCGTCGCGGACTTTGTTGCAGTAGCTGCAGACGGGCAGAAACGACTCGAGTTGCTGAACCTGCTGAGTGTATCCGAGAATTCGTTGCGCGACATGGAGCCGCATGCGCAGTTCACGGGGCACCACCGGCTTGGTTAGAAAGTCGTCCACCCCCGCCTCCATGGCAAGGTGCTCGTTCTCATCCGTCGCCTCCCGTTGGGTGAGCAGGATGAAGTAGACATAGTCGAGCGTGCCCTTGCGGATCCGGCGGCACAATTCCAGCCCGTCCGTGCGGCCCAGCAGCCAGTCGCTCACCACAATCCGGATGGGCTCTGCCCTGAGGCAGGCAAAAGCCTCATCGGCGGTTGCGGCAAGCACCACATCATGACCCAGATAACGCAGCACCGACTCAATCACCATGGCGGCGGAGGGATCGTCTTCAACTGCGAGTATTTTCATGGGATCAGAGGGAAAGGTACGCCGCGAACGCAGCATGAAGTCGATTGCGGGCTCCCTGCAACGCCTCATATTGGTGCAGCACCGCATCCCACTGCCCCGCCCGACCCGCCTTTTCCAACCCCGCCAGCGTGCCTCTCAGCTCGACCGCGCCGATCACCGCACAACTGCCGGCCAGGGTGTGACAAAGATCCGCCAGCGCCCGGCTGTCACGCTGCTGTAGCGCCTCACCAAGTTGTATGAATCGCGGTTCCTCATCACGGCGAAAGGCCTCAAGTAGCTCGGGCAAGAGAAACGGGCCCTTGCGTCCCGGCAGAGAACGCATGACTTCGATCAACCCGGTGTCCAAAACGCGGGGAGCTTCCGTTGCCGGGACCGACGGCACCTCACGCGTTGCCGCCGCCCGCTGGGCGGGAAGGCCAGCCCGGATCAGAGCCTCCCGCAGGTCGTTCGGTCGGATCGGTTTCGCCACATAGTCCGTCATGCCCGCCGCGCGGCACCGCATCCGATCCTCCGGCAGCGCATAGGCGGTGAGTGCAATGATCGGAATCTTCGGATTCGGACAGCCGGACTCACCCGACCTCACGCGCCTCGTCGCCTCGTATCCATCCATGTGTGGCATCTGACAGTCCATGAGCACGGCGTCGTACTGGCCGCGCGCAAGCATCGCCAGCGCTTCCACCCCGTTGGCGGCCACCTCGACCCGATGCCCCAACTTCTCCACCATCATCTCCACCACGAGACGATTTGCCTCGTTGTCCTCAGCCAGAAGCAATGACAACGCGCGGCCGACGGCATGCCCGCCCGGTTCTCCGACGGCGGCACCCGTGTCCTCCGGCTGGACGGAGACCGATGGAACTCCGCGGCCCACGATCGGGAGCATGAGATCGAAATGAAAGGCGGATCCGCCCTCGGGCTCCGCCGCATAGCCGATTTCCCCTCCCATCAATTCGACCAGCTGCCGGCTGATGGCGAGACCCAGCCCGGTCCCGCCAAAGGTCCGCGTCGTGGTACCGTCGGCCTGCATGAAGGCCTGAAATAGCCGGTTGCGCGCTTCCGCCGGAACTCCGATCCCGGTGTCCCGCACCGTGGCGCGGAACCGGGCCCAGCCTTCCGGCGCCTCCTGCGCCGCCACCACCACACTGACCTCTCCTTGGGGGGTGAACTTCAGCGCGTTGCCAATGAGATTGATCAAAACCTGCCGGATCCGGCCGGGGTCGCCCATCAGCTGAACGTCCAGCCGCGAGTCGAAGCGGCTCGACAGGACGAGCCCCTTGTCCTCCGCCTTGGGCAGGAGCAGGGCCAGCGTCTCCTGCACCACGGTACGAAGCTCAAAAGGCGTAGGCTCCATGCGCAGCCTGCCCGCCTCGATCTTTGAGAAATCGAGGATGTCATTCACGATGATCAGCAGTTTCTCCGCCGAGGTGAGCACCACACGTCCCATTTGTTGCTGCCGGCTGGACAAGGGCGAATCCACCAGCAGCGAGGCCATTCCGATGATGCCGTTGAGCGGAGTGCGCAACTCATGGCTCATGTTGGCCAGGAACTCGGATTTGAGCCGCGACGCCGCGAGCGCATCGTCCCGCGCCTGCGCGAGATTCTCCTCCAATCGTTTCCTCAGCGTGATGTCCTGGGTGAACATGACGATGCCACCCACCTGGCCGGAAGCATCATACCAGGGCCGCACCTCCCAGCGCAGCCACTGCTTGCTGCCGTCACCGCGCTCGAACGGGTCCGCCTCGGCCGTCTCCACCGCGCCCGCCTGGCAGCGGCGGTGGATTTCCCTCCATTCCCCACTGATCTCGGGAAACACGTCGTAGTGGCACTCCCCGATGATGCGCCGCCCTTCGAGATGATAGTCCACATACCATTGCCGGCTCGCGACGAGGTATCGCATTTCGCGGTCAAACATCGCCACCGATGCAGGAGCGTGCTCGGCAAACAACCGGGTTCGCTCCTCACTCTCGCTGAGCGCCTGCTCGATCTGCTTTCGCGCCGTGATGTCCTCAATCTGCGAGACAAACTGCAGGGGAGATCCGCTCGCCCCCCGCACCAACGACACCGTCAAACGCACCCAGACCACCTTGCCCAGGCGGTGGCGATACCGTTTCTCCATTTGGTAGGACTGGATCCGACCCTGGAGCAGGGCTTCCGTGTTGACCAGGTCGGAGTCGAGATCGTCCGGTAGCGTGATCTCCTGGAACGTCTTCGATAGAAGCTCATCCTCCGAGTAACCCACGATGTCGCACAAACTGCGGTTCACCTTCAGGAACAGCCCGTCCAAAGCGACGATCGCCATGCCAATCCCTGCGAACGCGAAGGCTGATCGAAAGCGCTCCTCGCTTTCCATCACGGATCGTTCTGCCAGCCGCCGCTCGGTCACATCGGAGATCAGGACAAAGAAACCCTTCACCCCCGATCCGTCATCGTTGAGATCGGGCACGTAGTGGTTCCAGCAATGCACCACCGACCCGTCGTGACGCGGGTGAACACTCTCAAATTCCTGAGCATCGCCTCGCAACGCACCCCGGACAAACGCTTCTTCTGCCGCCCGACGCTCCGATTCGATGAGGTCCTCCATGCGGGCACCAACCATCTCTTCGAGGATCCGGCCAAACCAGTCACAGTACGACCGGTTGGCAAACGCCAGGCGAAGGTCGGCGGTCCAGTACGCTACCATTCCAGGCAACCCGTCGGTCACGGTCCGCACCATGCGCTCACTGCGGGCCAGTTGCTCGTCCGCCCGCTTTCGCTCTGTGATGTCGGCAAAGCTGACCACCGCGCCGCGCACGTGCCCATCGACGCCGAGCAGGGGTTCGCTGTTGACGAGAATCCAGGTGAGAGCGCCGTCACCCACAAGCACTCCCATGACAAAACCGCGCACGGGACGGCCATGGCAGAGCGTGACAATGGCCGGATGCTCCTCCGGACGACAGACCGTGCCGTCCTCATTGATCGATTTCCAGCGGGAATCAAAAGGCGTCCGTCCCGCCATTTCATCATGGCTGGCTCCCAAAATCCGTTCCGCCGCCGTGTTCCACTCCCTGATCTCACCCGCGGAGTTGTGAAAGATGATGCCGTCGGCGACGGTGTTGAAAATGGAGGCAACGCGATCGCGCGAGACGTTGAGCTCCGCCTCGGCCGCCCGGCGTCCGCGCAGATCCTGGGCGATGCCAAGAAATCCGGTGATGAGTCCCGCACCATCGCGGAGCGCGTTCACGCTGAGCAGCACCGGAATGCGTTCTCCGTCTTTCCGCACGTAAGTCCACTCCCGCTCTTCCGGCAGCCCCTCCCGGACCGCGGCGACGAAACACTCAAAACCCGGGGGGATGACCCGGCCCAACTGACGGCTCAGCTCGCCCGCGCGCACGACCAGTTCGCCCTGATCGTGAAACATGCGGGGCGTGCTGCGGCCGATGAGTTCCTGCTTGCGGTAGCCAAGCAGGTTCTCCGCACCTTGGTTGAACACCTCGATGAGTCCGTCGGGATTCGTCGCGATAATGGCAAAGTTGGTCCCATCCAACACCGCGCGCTGCAGGCGGTTAACGGCCGCCACTTCCGCTTGGGCTTCGGCCAGTTCCGCCGTGCGCTGCGACACCCTCTGTTCGAGGATCTCGGTCGCCTGTTTCTGATCATGAATGTCAGAAGCCGTTCCCACCCAGCGGATGATGCGCCCGTCGGCGTCACGCTGGGGACGCACCCGCACCCGATGCCACCGGTGCGCTCCATCGACGCGACGACGAAGACGGCACTCCTGCTCAAAGTCGGAGCCTGCCTCAAAGGCAATCGCCCAGCTCAGCATGGTTGACCGGGAGTCGTCCGCATGCAGCAGGGGTTCCCAACCTGAGACCTGCGCCTCGGCCGGCGTCTGGCCCGTGAAGTCATAGTAACGGCGATTGTAATACTCACGCGTGCCGTCCGGTGCGACCGTCCACACCATATCCGGGATGGAGTCGGCAAGCAGTCGCAAGCTGTCATTGGCCTGGGCGAGTTCCCGCGTGCGCTCCCGCACGCGCTGATCCAGGGCTTCGTTGGTGAGCTTGAGTGCCGCCTCAGCGCGAAAACGCGCGTCAGAGGAACGGCGCGCCGATCGAAACGCGCCGCCCAGGAGGCCAAGCGCTACAGTGAGGGACAGTACCTCAATCACCCGGCTGTTGCGCTCCGCCGCCAGCCGCTCGCGGGTGCGCTCCATGAGCAGGCGACCGGATTCCTGCTTGATCTGGTCCGCCACCTCCACCACACCGCTGGTCAGGGACACGGGGAGCTCCGACAGGTAACGACCGGGAGTCTCGGCATCG
This sequence comes from Opitutaceae bacterium, assembly GCA_016794725.1. Classification (GTDB taxonomy): domain Bacteria; phylum Verrucomicrobiota; class Verrucomicrobiia; order Opitutales; family Opitutaceae; genus UBA6669. The sequence continues at coordinate 7,985 of JAEUGZ010000300.1, forward strand.
CCGCCCGCGATGCGTAGCCGGACCAATTCATCGAGCTGCGCAAATTTCGTTTCGAGCCGTCCTTCCAGGCCTTCGATACGCTCGTGCTGCTCCTCCTGGTTCTCTGTCAGCTCGCGCAGGCGTTCGAGTTCAAACAAGATCTCTTCCCGGTGAAATGCGTTGCGTCCCAGAAACAGGGTCCGGCCGGTGAGGGCGAACGCGCGGCAGGACGATTCGAGGCGGGCCACTTCCGAGACGAGGTAGTCAATGCTTCGCTGTACCTCGAAGCTGTGCACCACCCAGGCGTTGGCGTCACTCAACCCGCGTTGCGCCTGAAGCGCCGTGGCACCCACCGCAATGAAGATACCCAGTGCCGCAGCCAGAAATCCAAGGGCTGATCGTTCACCGGAGCGGCGGGCACGGATCATCATTCCCACTGACAATCCTAGCAGGCCCAGACTCGCCGGGAGCGGTGTGCCGGGCATGGACTCATGTCCGCCTCCCAGCGCCAGGACGACACTTTGCGACAGCAGCGACATCAGCGCAAAGGCACCGGCAATGCCCGCCATCACCGAAAGGGTCCAGGTACGCCGTATTCGGGGTCGGTGTGCTAGCAGTGACATGCCCGCAAGCAGGACCGATACCGCCACCATGGGAGGCAATGCGGGATAACCTGAAAGCATCGGAAGATTGGCTACGGGCCAGCGCAGGACACTGGGTCCACCCGACGACCGCAGGATGGAGTCGAGCAGGAGCAGAAGACTAAGCAGCACCGTCACAATGCCCGCCGCCCGAGCCAGCCTGAGGTGCTCGCGTTCAACCGCCAGTGCGCCCAGCGCCCCAACCAAAATGGCGACGGCAGCGGCAGCCGCCATGGGCGAACCGCCTGGCACAAAGGACATGAGGTCACGAAGGCTGAGCGCCCAACCCGCCAGCACCACCAGAGCGATCACGGCCGCACCCGTCGAGGCGCCAATGACCAACCATCGCTTCGGAGAGGCGGTGTCGAGCGGATCCATGCGAGCCCCATCCATAGGCGTCGCCGCGGCCGAGGCAATCCCGCCCACGCGTGACCGCCCCCAATACGTCAAATCCTGAGTCACGCTGTCCCAGGGCTCCCGGCCAAAAGGGAGACCACTGTACCGGTCAGCTCGTCGCTCCCGCCTCGACGTCCGCGCCGCCGCCGCCCAGCTTGAATCCCACCCTCTGCCGTGCCCTCTCCCTCTCCCACCCAAACCGAAAAGGCGGCCCGGTTTCGCGATCTCCACGCAGGCCCGGTGCCCTTTGTTATTCCCAACCCCTGGGACGGTGGCTCCGCCCGTCTGCTGGCTGCCGCTGGATTCCAGGCGCTGGCCACGTCCAGCTGGGCTGCGGCTGCGAGTTACGGACGTCGCGACGGCCGTCTCCTGCGTTCCGAGGCCATGGCCCACGTGCGGCTGATTGTCGAAGCCACCGATCTGCCAGTTTCAGGTGACCTGGAAAATGGCTTCGGGCCTTCAACCAACGACGTCACCCAAACGCTTCAGGAGGCAGCGGCGGCAGGACTGGTCGGCGCTTCGATTGAAGACGCAACGGGGGACGCCCATAGTCCGCTCTACGAATTCGAGCACGCGTTGGACCGCATACGAGCCGCGGTCGGTGTCGTTCGTGCGCTGCCATTTCCGTTTGTCCTGACCGCACGCGCCGAGGGACTGATCCGGGGGCGTCCAGATTTGGGTGAGATCATCCGCCGTCTGCAGGCATTTGAAGAGGCCGGGGCCGACGTGCTGTTTGCCCCCGGTTTGAAGGACCTCGCCTCGATCGAAACCGTCTGCCGATCCGTCTCCAAACCGGTCAACGTCATGAATGCACTGCCCCAGCCCTTCACGATCGACCAGCTCGCCGCCGCCGGCGTGCGCCGGATCAGTCTGGCGGCCTCGCTCTACCGGAAGGCCCTGACCGGTGTGCAGGAGGCGGCCCAGGAAATGAAGCACTCCGGAACCTTTTCGTTCGTCCCCACGTCCCTCACCTCCGCCGAAGTGAACGGTTTCCTACCGGAGTAATCCAGCCGTCCTCTCTCGGCCATCGGCAGAAACCGGTCGAGCCGAGACACAAGAAAGCCGGCGAACTCAAATGAGGTCGCCGGCATCGAGGGTCGCAGGTCTGCGCAAGGTTACGAACGCGCTGCCGCACCCGCAATGCTGAGCGAGAGACGGATGGTCTCGGCCACCTTGTCGGTCATCTGTCCCGGCTGAAGCCCAAAGTCGCTCCGGTTCACTTCAAAGTCCGCGCGGAGGACGAGCAAGTCACCCTTGATCTTG
>JAEUGZ010000347.1 GCA_016794725.1 Opitutaceae bacterium
CATCCTGCCCCGAAATCCCCAGGCGTTGGCCCAGGCGGTCTCCCCGATCGAGACGTCGACCGGGTTGCTCAATAGTGACGGCAGCGTGCTTCCGGTGATGATCTTCCTCAGGGACCATCGCGCCGAAACCCTGCGCGCGACCACGGAGGCGGTCCAGGCCTTCTCGCGCGCGCACCCGTCGCCCAAGGCCCACTTCCGGTTGGCCGGCGGCAATGCCGGCGTCATGGCGGCCACCAATGACGTGGTCGCCGCCGCCCAGACGCCGATTCTGCTCTGGGTCTTCGGCGCGATCATCCTCCTCTGCCTGATCGCCTTTCGCTCGGTTCGTGCAACCCTCTGCGTCGTCATCCCGCTCGCGATTGTGTCCTACCTCGCCTACGCACTGATGGTCCGCCTCGAGATTGGACTCAAGACGTCCACGCTTCCGGTGGTCGCCCTCGGCGTGGGCATCGGCGTCGACTACGGCATCTATATTTTCGCCGTGCTGCAGAAGTCCCTCGACCACGGCATCTACTTTGAAGATGCCATGTTCGCCGCCTTCAAGGAGACGGGCAGCGCCGTGGTCTTCACCGGTCTCACCCTGGCCATCGGCGTGAGCACCTGGATGTTCTCCGACCTGAAGTTTCAGGCCGACATGGGCTTGCTGCTGACCTTCATGTTCGTGTTCAACATGCTCGGTGCCATCGTGGTGCTCCCGGCCATGGCCCGCTGGCTCTTCCGTCACCGCGCGGCCCCGCGCCGCGAATGACCAGCGGCCTCAGCCCTTGAACGCATTGACGGCTTCAATCACCGCGTCGACCTGGGGGTCGGTCAGTTCCGGAAAAATCGGCAGACTGAGGCAGGTCGCCGCCGCCCGCTCGGCGACGGGCAAGCGTCCCGAGCGGTAGCCCAGGCTGGCGTAGCAGGCCTGCTCGTGCAGGCACTTGGGATAAATCAGGTCCGTGCCGATTTCACTCGCCGTCAGGTGCTCGCGCAGCGCGTCGCGCCGCGGATGGCGGATGGTGAACTGGTGGAACACGCTCTGGCCATACTCCGGCTGATCGGGCAGGCGCGTATTCGCCAGTCGGATTTCCTTGAGGTAACGCGCGGCAATCGCCCGGCGTCGCTCCGTCCATCCCGCGAGCAGAGGGAGCTTGACGTTGAGCACCGCCCCCTGGAACCCATCCATGCGGAAATTGAAGCCAACGTAGTCGTGATGGTAACGTTTGAGCGAGCCATGCACCCGGAGCGCGCGCGCCTTCGCAAAGAGATCCTCGTGGCGGCTGACCCAGGCACCGCCCTCGCCGCAGGCGCCGAGGTTCTTGGTGGGATAGAAGCTGAAGGTCCCGCAGTCGCCGAGCGCGCCGACCGGTTTTCCCTTGTACGTGGCGCCGACGGCCTGGGCGCAGTCCTCCACCACGAAGAGGCGATGCCGGGCCGCAATGGCCAGGATCTCGTCCATGCGGGCGGGTTGCCCAAAGAGGTGGACCACCACGAGCGCCCGGGTCCGCGGCGTGATCGCCGCTTCGATCCGGGCCGGATCGAGATTGAAGGTCCCTTCCTCGATGTCGACGAAGACGGGCGTGGCCCCGACGTAGCTGATGCCCCAGGCGCTCGAGGCGAAGGTGAACGGCGTCGTGATCACCTCGTCGCCCGGTTTGAGGCCGGCCAGGACCGAGGCCACATGCAGCGGCGAAGTGCCACTGTTCATGCCGAGCACGCGAGAATAGCCGAGCAGCTGTCCAAACGCCTTTTCGAATTCCTCCACGTCGCGACCGAGACAAAAGCGATTGCCATCGTAGGCCGACGCGAGGGCGGCCAGCACCGGCTCACGGATGGCGCGATGCTGCAGCGAGAGATCGAGAAACGGGACTTTCATCAAGGGGGAAGTCAGACCGCAGGAGCGTCCGCTGGCAATGCCCGAGCTTCACTTGCGGGTGCGCGCCAGTTTGGACACCAGCGCCTGAACCAGCGGCTCGAGGCCGGGCGTTTTCGCCTCAAAATCCACCGGCATGCCCGCCGCCTTCATCGATGCCGAGGTCTGGGGACCGATGCTTCCACTGAGCGGACGTTTGGCCTCCGGACCCAGCGCGAGGGCACCGGCCTGCGCCACGAACGAATCCACGGCACTGCTGCTGGCGAACAGCACGGCATCCGCCCCGCGCTGGCGGAATTCCTCGGCGGCGGGTTCGGTCGAAAGATCGGTCTTTTCCGTGCGATAGACCTTCAGGGTATCCACAATTGCCATCGCCTCCTCCAGCTTGGTCACGATCACGTCGCGGTTGAGGTTGCCGGTCACGACCAGGATCTTGGCGTGATCGAGGCTTCCGGTGGCGATCAATTCTTCCGCCAGAGCCTCGCCCGTGGCCTTCTTCGGCTGGCATTCCACCTTGAGGTGATAGTCCCGCACCGCCCGCGCCGTCGCATCGCCCACACACGCGATGCGCATCAGCCCGAGGCTGCGGATCTCATCAAAGACCCGCAAGAATTCCTCGAAAAAGTAGCGGACGCCATTGGCACTGCTGAACACCACCCAGTCATAACCCCCCAGCTCCGGGAAGATGTCCGCCAGGTCGTGGTTGGAAACATCCTTGACGATGTCGATCAGCGGAAGCTCCAGCACCTCCGCCCCCAAGCTCTCGAGTCGCGTCCGCAGCTCGCTGCCCTGCGTGCGCGTGCGGGTGATGGCAATACGGCGGCCAAACAGCGGCAGGTGCTCAAACCAGTCGATCTGCTCGTGGTCGCGGACGACCTCGCCGACAAACACAATCGCAGGCGAGGCGAGGCGTTCGGCTTCGACCCGGTCGGAGAGGGTTCCCACGGTCGCCGCCACGCTCCGCTGACGCCCCAGCGAGGCCCACTGCACCACCGCCGCGGGCGTGGTCGGCGCCATGCCTCCGGCCACCAACTCGCTCAGGATGTGACGCAGGTGCCCCATGCCCATGTAGATCGCGAGCGTGGAATGCGGCAGCTGGCTGTAGCGCCGCCAGTCCGTCTGGACTTCCGGTTTCTTGGGGTCTTCGTGACCGGTGAGAAGGATGAGCGAAGCGCTGGTGTTGCGGAGCGTCAGGGGAATGCCCGCGTAGGCACCCGCCGCCAGAGCGGCAGTCACTCCCGGAACGACCTCAAACGGGATGCCGTCGGCGGCAAGTCGCCGGACTTCCTCGCCACCGCGGCCAAAGACAAACGGGTCGCCGCCTTTCAGGCGCACGACCTTCAATCCCTCCTTGGCATGCTGGACGAGGATCGCCTCGATTTCGTCCTGCGGCAGCGAGTGAAACCCGGCCTTCTTGCCAACGTAGATTTTCTTTGCGCCAGCCCGGCACCAGTCCAGCAGGTCGGGATGGACCAGGTAGTCGTAGACGAGCACATCCGCCGCAGCGATCAGCTCCTTGGCGCGAAAGGTCACCAGCCCGAGGTCCCCCGGGCCCGCGCCAACCAGATAAACAGTGCCAATGGCCATGATGGGAGGGGCGGACCGACCGCCCGATGGAGCTAAACTTTGAAGCCGAAGTGACGCAGCAAACGTCCCGCCGTGTCATCGGGAGCCGCGAAGTCATCCGGGCCGAGGGGGAGCGTGCGCTGCCCGACCTCTTCGTGGAAAAAGTACAGCGAATCCGGGGTCGCATGCACCGCCACCGCCGTGTGGCAGCCGCCGCCCAGGGCGCGCTGAAACGCGCGTTCGAGACTCACCCGCAGGCTGGTCGACGCGTCAAAGGCCGCCCGCCAGCGCTCGCCCTCGCCTTTGCGGCACTGAATGGCAATGGCCGCCTGGCCCACCGCCGGCACCATTTCCCCCAGGGCGAAGGGCCGAAATTCAAGTCCGGGCCAGCCAGGAATGCCCAGCCGACGGAGCCCGGCGGCGGCCAGCACCGTGGCATCGGCCACGCGCAGTTCGGCGATCTTCTTGAGGCGTGTATCCACATTGCCACGAATCTCCGTGAACGTGGCGTCCGGAAACATCATGGACAACTGCAGGCGCCGGCGAGGACTGCCGGTCGCGACCAGCTTGGGCGTCTCGACGTCGGTGCGGATGACCAGGACGTCCCGGGGATCCTCACGTGGCAGATAGCCCGCAATTTCCAGTCCCTCCGGCATGTCGCCCGGCAAATCCTTGGTGCTGTGAACCGCGAGGTCCGCCTCTCCCTGGACCAGCGCGTGTTCCAGTTCGGAGGTGAAGAGTCCCTTGCCACCCTTTTTCTCGAGCGACCACTCCGTCTGGCGGTCTCCCGTCGTCACCATCTTGAGCAGCTCCGACTGCACGCCGAGCGTGGTGCGCAGCTGTTCCGCCACCTGAGTCGACTGCGCGAGCGCGAGCGGGCTCTTGCGCGTGGCGATGACGAGCGGTTTCACGACGAAAGGGGTCCGAAGGGCTGAACGGAACGGTCCGGTGGCCGGGGTAATGCCGCCGAATCGCCTGCGTTCAGCCCTTCGGAAAGGACTAGTACGAGGCCTGAACGCCCTTGATGTTCTTCTTCGACATCCAAGGCATCATGCCGCGGAGGTAGGCGCCGGTCTTTTCGATCTGGTGCTTCTCGCCGGCCTTGAGCAGCCGGTTGTAATTCTTCAGGCCGCCCTTGTATTCCTTGACCCACTCCTTGGTGAACTTGCCGGACTGGATCTCCTTCAGGATCTTCTTCATCTCGGTCTTGGTCTTCTTGCCCACCACGCGCGGACCGCGGGTGATGTCACCGTACTTGGCCGTCTCGGAGATGGAGAAACGCATGCCGGCGATGCCGCTCTCGTACATGAGGTCACAAATGAGCTTCAACTCGTGCAGGCACTCGAAATAGGCCATCTCGGGCTGGTATCCCGCCTCGACCAGCGTTTCGAAACCCGCCTGCACCAGAGCGCTGGCCCCACCGCAAAGCACGGCCTGCTCCCCGAACAGATCGGTCTCGGTCTCTTCCTTGAAGGAGGTCTCGAGCACGCCCGCACGGGTCGAGCCGATGCCCTTGGCCCAGGCCAGTGCGGTCTTCTTGGCCTGCTTGGACTTGTTCTGCGCCACGGCGATCAAGGCCGGCATGCCCTTGCCCTCGGCGTAGAGGCGGCGGACCATGTGGCCCGGGCCCTTCGGGGCGACCATGATGCAATCCACATCCTTCGGCAGCTTGATCAGCCCGAAGTGAATGCTCAGACCGTGCGAGAAGAGCAGGGTCTTGCCCTTGGAGAGATTCGGGAGGATGTCGCTCTGGTAGACGTCCGCCTGCTTCATGTCAGGCAGGCCGACCATGATGACGTCGGCACGGCGCACCGCTTCGGCGGTGTCGACCACTTCGAAGCCGTGTTGTTCGGCGACCGCCCGCGACTTCGAACCCGGATAGAGGCCGATGATGACCTTGCAGCCGGAGTCCTTGAGGTTCAGCGCGTGGGCGTGACCTTGGGAACCGTAACCAAGTACGGCCAGGGTCTTGTTTTGGAATACGCCGAGATCGGCGTCGTTGTCGGTGTAGACTTTTGCGGGCATGATGAAAAAGCGTTGGGGGTTGGGAAAAGCGGTTCAGGAATCAGCGGCGCAGCGCCAACTGTCCGGTGCGGGCCAGTTCAAGGACGCCGAAGGCTTCCACGAGCTTGAGAAAGGCGCTGGTTTTGCCTTCGTCACCGGTGACTTCGATGATGAGGGCGTCGTGCGCGACGTTGACGACCTTGGCGCGGAAAATGTCGCAAATCTGCATGATTTCCGAACGGGTCCGACCGTCGGCCTTGATCTTGATCAGCAGGAGCTCCCGCACCACCGCCTGGCCCTCGGTGAAATCGACCACGTCGACCACATTGATCAACTTGCGCAGCTGCTTCGTCACCATGTCGAGCGACGCGTCATCGCCCTTGATGACCGCCGTGATGCGCGAGAGCGATGCGTCATGCGTCGGGGCGACGTTGAGCGAATCGATGTTGAAGCCGCGCCCGGAGAACATTCCGGAGACGCGGGCCAGCACGCCGAACTTATTTTCGACGAGTACGGAGATCGTGTGTCGCATGGTGTGGTTGAGAAACAGGAACGCGGAGGCTGCGCGGCGGGCCATCCCGACCGTGACGCGGTGGACGCTCCGACCGCCGGGGTTCCGACGGCGGAACGGGCGGTCCGTCTTCATTCTCCACTGCGTCTGAAATGAAGACTGGTGGACGGCGAGGGACTCGAACCCCCGACACCCTCGGTGTAAGCGAGGTGCTCTAACCAACTGAGCTAGCCGTCCAGACAGAACGAGGAGATAAGCGGGCGCCGCACCCCGGAGGCAAGGGTTTATTCCGGGGTGCAGGCCGGCGCGGCCAAGGTCGATCAGGCGTGGGCGAGGACTTCGGCGGGTTTCGCGGAGAGCGCGCCCTTCTGGGCGAGCAGTTCGGCATTCTGCACCGCATTCAGGGCGGCGCCCTTCCAGAGGTTGTCACCGCTGACCCAGAAGGAGAGCCCGTTGTCGAACGCCGTGTCGACCCGGATGCGCCCGACGCCACACTTCACCTTTTCGGCAAAGTCCAGGGGGGTCGGATAACGGGAGGTGGCCGGGTCGTCGACGAGCTGCGCACCCGCGAACGCCGCCACGGCGGCGCGCGCTTCGGCGACATTCACCGGACGCTCGAACTCCGCACTGACGGAAACGGAATGCGCCCGCACCACCGGCACCCGCACGCAGGTCGCCGAAACCTTCAGGTTGGGCAGGCCCATGATTTTCCGGCTCTCCTGGGCCATCTTGCTCTCCTCGCCCGTGTAGCCATCGGCCCCGAAGGAATCGACCTGGGGAATGCAGTTAAATGCAATCTGATAAGGGTAAACCTTGCGCGGCAGCGGCTGGCCGGCCACGTGGGCCTTGATCTGATTGGCCAGCTCCTGGACGGCTTCGGCGCCGGTGCCGGAGACCGATTGAAAGGTGGAGACAAAGACCCGCTTGACCCCGAACGCCAGATGCAGGGGCCACAGGCCCATCAGCATCACCGCGGTCGAACAGTTGGGATTGGCAATGATGCCGGCGTGACGGTGCAACTCCTGGGGGTTGATCTCCGGGATTACGAGCGGAACTTTCGGATCCATCCGCAACGCCGAGCTCTTGTCGATCACGAGGCAGCCCGACTTGACCGCGTCGGCCGCGAGGGCGCGCGTCACCGATCCACCGGCCGCAAAGAACGCGACATTGACACCCTCAAAGGCCCCGAGCTTGGCCTCCTCCACCACAAATTTTTTGCCACTGTGCTCCACAACCTTGCCCGCTGAGCGCGCCGAGGCGAAAAGCCTCAGGTTGCTCATCGGAAAATTCCGTTCGTGCAAGAGCCGGACAAGCTCTTGACCGACCGCGCCCGTGGCGCCGACGATACCGACAACGTAACGATTAGTATTCACGATGGAGACTCCTATGGAACAGATCACGAAAACCGCTGCGAGGCTCGGTATCAAGCCCGCAGACCGGGTCCTGGTGGTCAATATTGCAACTCAAACGCTTCAGTTCTTCCGCAAGGGGGAGTTGGCGACGAGTTATCCGGTCTCCACCTCCAAGCGCCCGCCCAGCAATGTAAAGGACTCCTTGGGCACGCCGCGGGGCCTGCACGAAATCGCTGAACGGATCGGCGGGGAGCAGCCGGCCGGCATGGTCTTCCGCGCCCGGATCCCGACCGGACGGCATTTCTCGGAGTACAGTCCGGGCGAACTTCCCAGCGACGACCTTATCACCAGCCGGATCCTCTGGCTTCGCGGGCTGGAACCCGGCTACAACGCCGGTGGCGACGTCGACACCTACCGGCGCTTTGTCTACATCCACGGCACCAAACACGAAGACCGGATTGGCACCCCTGCCAGCGGCGGTTGCGTCCGGATGCGCAACATGGATGTCATCACCCTGTACGACCAGGTCCGCGTCGGCGACTGGGTCTGGGTCCACGATTGAATCAAGGCGCGGCAGCGTGAACGATCCGATTTTAAACCACGGATGAACACGGATTAACACGGATCCCGACGTAGTTTGAAATGACGGATAATTCCCCGAGTAGAGGGAACATCACGACCATCCGGGAACCGTGCCGCGGCCGCGCGTACGCGTCAACTTAAGGAGCCGCATATGCACCTTCTTGATTGAGATTAGGTTCAGGTGGAGGGCGTCGCTCCGACGACGCCGGGGGACGGTTCAAGAATGACTGCGTCCGACCGTTTTGGTATTAGCGACGCGTAACCGGCGCCGTCGGAGCGGCGCCCTCCAGGGAACAACCCTGCGGGTGGCCATGGGGTTTGGCGACCCGCGGTCGCAGCCTTCATCCATCGACCACGACCGAAGGTCACACCCCTGGAGGGCGCTGCTCCGTCAGCGCCGCGGGGGGACGGTCCAAGAATGACTGCGTCCGACCGTTCTGGTATCCATAGCGCGCAACCGGCGCCGGTACGGCGGCCGCATAAGCAAGTCAACTGTAGAATCGGAGACTGGAGGTGCCTGCGGTCAGGCTGGAGGCGGCCTCGATGAGGCCGCGACGGGACCGCCCGGTCCCGCCCCGTTGCTCCGTTCAACGGGCGTGACGCCAATCCCTGCTGACCCTTAGCGAAGCGAAACGAGGTCTGGGGGCGGAGGCGCCTTGTTGGCTGGATCCTGCCTTTGCTGAGAATTGCCAACTCGAAGCCATAGCCCCCAGACCTCGTTTCGCGACTTCGCGCCTCCGCGTGAACCCCCTGCCGGAACCCTCCGTGTGGTTCGACCCGACCCTCGGATCTCATTCGCAAGAGCCCTTTCGGCATGACTCTTCCCGCAGACAACGCCCACGGGTCGGCGACCCCGCGGGGACCGGTTCACGTGCTCTGATTCCGACCAAACAGGAGCCTCAGTGAATTGATGCAGACCACCAGCGTGCTCCCCTCGTGGGCCGCAACACCAATGGCGAGAGGCACGGCGCCAAAGGCCGTGGCCAGCACCATGACTCCGACCACGCCGAGGGAGATGGTCAGGTTCTGCCGGATGATCCGTTTGGCCCGCACGCTCAGGCGATAGGCCGCGAGGAAATTCTCGATGCGGTCATGCATGAGAATCACTTCGGCCTGCTCCAGCGCCGCATCGCTGCCGCGCGCGCCCATGGCGACGCTGACGTCGGCCGCCGCCAGTGACGGCGCATCGTTCACCCCATCGCCCACCATCGCCACTTTCCGTCCCGAAGCGCGCAACTGTTGGATGGCGGCGACCTTGTCCTCCGGCGAAAGCCCCGCCTTCACTTCGTCGAGCCCGAGTTCTTTGGCGACGGTTTCCGCCGTGTGACGGCGATCGCCGGTCAGCATGACCGTGAGGATGCCCCGGCGCTTGAGTTCCGCCAGCACACCACTGGATTCGGCGCGAATCTGGTCCCTGAGCAGGAGCCGTCCCACCACATCCCGACCCACCACCCAGACTTCACTCAAGTCGGCGGGAGCTGGCGGCAGTTTGCCAGCCCAGCCCGAAAGCGGTCCGTGCTCGAGCAGCTCGCGACGGCCAAGCAGGGTCATGGACTGACCCAGGCGACCCCGCACGCCCTGGCCGGTGATGGAAGAAAACTCCTCGATCGGCAGCACCTTGGCGCCATTCGCCTTGGCATGCCGGACAATCGCGCGCGCCAGGGGATGCTGTGAATTGGTTTCGAGGGAGTAGGCCAGGTCGAGAATCTCCGCTTCGCGACCCGGCGGAAAGCTCTCCACCGTCAACACGGCCAGTTCACCGGTGGTCAGGGTGCCGGTCTTGTCCATCGCGACGGCCGTGATGTCAGCCAGTTTTTCAATGGCCGCGCCTCCGCGAAACAGCACGCCATGTCGCGCCCCCCAGGCGATCGCCGCCAGGATCGCCGAGGGAATCGACAGCACGAGCGCGCAGGGGCTCGCCACCACCAGCAAAGTCATCGCGCGATAAAACGCCGACCGGACACCCGGCTCATTGGCAAACGCCGGCAGATCGAGGATCAGCCACCAGACGAGGAACATCGCCGTGCTCACGCCGAGGACGGCGTAGGTGTACCCGGTGCCGAAGCGATCCGTGAACCGCTCACTCGGGGCCTTGAGTTTCTGGGCCGTCTTGATCAGCCGGATGATCTTCTGCAGGGTGCTCTCCGAGGGCAGGCGGGTGACGGTGAAGTCGACCGCCCCCCAGAGGTTGAGCGTGCCACTGAACACCGTGTCCCCCACGCCCTTCTCCACCGGCACCGACTCGCCGGTCAGCGCGGATTCGTCGCTGGCACTCTTGCCGGAGACAATGCCGCCGTCCGTGGGAAACGCCTCGCCTGGTTTGACCCGGACGCGGTCACCCAGCTGCAGGCTTTCCACCGGCGTATCCACTTCGGCGCCCGACGTATCCACCACGGTGGCGCGTTTCGGCGCGGACTTGAGCAAGGCGGAAACCTCCCGGTGCGTCCGGTCCATCGCAAACTCTTCCATCGCCCCCGAGGCCGAGAAGAGGAAGAGCAGCAGGACCGCCTCGTCCCAGGCACCGATCGCCACCGCACCCGCCGCCACCACAAGCATGAGGAAGTGGATCTCCACCTTGCCTTTGCGCAGATTCTCCCAGGAGTCGATCGCCGCATCCCACCCGCCGGCCACGAGGGCGCCGAGGGAAAGCAGGTGGGGCAACCAGCTCGGTCCGAGGTGCCAGCGTTCCGCGAAAAATCCAGCTCCACCCAAGACTGCGCACACCGCGGCAAATCCCGCCAGCATCCGCCATTCGGTCTCGTGCTCTTCCGCTTCCAGCGGCTCGCGAAGCTCCACCTCCTGCCACTTCCAAAATCGCGGCGCCGTTTCGCAGGTCGGCCCGGTGATTTCCGTGACAGTGCCTTCCTGCCTCACCGCAAATCCCGCCGGCACCCGGGCCTTTTCGGAGAGGCGGTCCTCCACCGCCTTCACCGTCGCGGAAAGCGAGGTTTCCAATGCGGTCAGATCCACGTCGCCGAGCGTCGCCACGGAAACGGTGCCTCGCGAGGTATCAATCCGCATCCCGCCAATGCCGGGCTGGGAACGCAGGAAATCCGCGAGGGTCTCCGTCCAGATCGTGCTCATGCCTAAAGCCTAGGGAAGGGACTGAAAAAGGCGACCGCAGATTGCAGTCGCCCCCTGTCAGGTGCCCCGTACACCCTGCTCCGCTCCAGCTGGCCCATGATTGGACTTCGCGACGACACCGACTCCACGCTTCCTCCCCCTCCCCCGCTGTCCCAGGCGCCGGCGATGGCGGCGCGGATCTTTGCGCCGGACGGCCTCCTGTCCACTTACCTGCAACTAGAGCACCGACCACAGCAATCCCACATGGGTCGGTCGGTGGCGAAGGCCCTGGTCGCCGATGATCCTCTCCTGTTCGAGGCGGGGACTGGAGTTGGAAAATCGCTCGCCTACCTGCTGCCCGGCATCGTCCACGCCATGGACCAGTCGCGGCAGATGATCGTCTCCACCCACACGATCTCGCTCCAGGAACAGCTGCAAACCAAGGACCTTCCGCTCTGCCGTCGCGTGTTCTCGTCTTCACCCGAGACCGCTCCCTACGCCGCGTTCAAGAGCTGCGTGCTGGTTGGAAAGTCCAACTACCTGTGCACCACCCGGCTCTCGCACGCACTGGCGGACCGGGCGAGCCTGTTCACGGACGACGAATACGGCGAACTGCAGCGCATCGCCGAGTGGGCCGAAACCTCGGAGACGGGGCTGCGTCACGACCTGCGCCCGCCTCCCCGGCCCGAAGTCTGGGAAATGGTCAGCGCCGACTCCTCCGCCTGCTCGCGGAAACACTGCGATGGCGAACGTTGTTTCTACCAGCGCGCCCGGGCCCGCCTCCGGGCCGCCCACGTGATCATTGTTAATCATGCCCTGCTCTTTGCCCTCATCAACGCGGGCGGGGCGCAAGCCCAGGGAGCCAAACGGGACGGAAAGGGCGTGCTCTTTCCCGACGATTTCGTGGTGCTCGACGAGGCGCACACGGTGCCGGAGGTGGCGAGCGACAACTTCGGCCTGCACCTGAGCAGCTACGGGGTCGACCGCATGCTCAAGCACCTCTTCAATCCGCGGACCAAACGAGGCATGCTCGCCAAGGTGGCCGGGCCGGAAATCACCCGGCTGGTGGAAGACGGACTCGATGCGTCGCGGCAGTTCTTCGAGACGATCGCGTCGCTCCTCCTGGCTCAGCGTTCGGTCGCGCGCCTGCGCGAGGCCCAACCGGTTGAACCGTTGCTGGAGGGGCCGCTCGGAGCCTTGGAGCGCACGGTGGCCAAACTGGCCGACCGCATGGAGGAGGGACGGCAACGCGACGAGTTTCTCGAGCAGCGCCTGCGGCTGAAGGCCCTGCAAGCCGGCGTGGCCGAGTGGTTGGAGCGTGCCCAGTCCGGGCATGTGTACTGGGCGGAACGGAGCGGAAAGCGCCAGACGATCGTCACCCTCCGCAGCGCCCCGATCGACATCGCCCCGGCGTTGCGCGATCACCTTTTCGGCTGCGGCACGAGTGTCATCTGCACCAGCGCCACGCTCGCGATCGGGGGAGAGATGGCCGCGTTCGCGCGACGGGTCGGCGCCGACTCGGCGCCCGCGGTGGCGGTGGCTTCGCCCTTCGACTACGAAGCCAATATGCGCGTCTACGTGGCATCCGATGTTCCCCTGCCCTCGCCGCAGGAGGCCCGGCTGGCCCTTGACGCGCTCATTGACTACGTTCGTTTCTGCACCCTCAAGGTCGAGGGCGGCACCCTCGTGCTCTTCACCTCGTACACCGACATGCGCGCGGTGGCCCAGGCGCTCGAGTCGGACTTTCTGGCCGCGGAGCGTCCGTTTCTCATGCAGGGTGAGGCCCTCTCCCGGACCGAGCTGTCCAAGGAGATGCGCCGGCTCGGCAATGCGGTGCTCTTTGGCACCGAGAGTTTTTGGACCGGGGTCGATATTCCCGGCGATGCCCTCGCGCAGGTGATCGTGACCCGGCTCCCTTTCGACCCGCCGACCCATCCCGTGTTGGAGGCGCGCAGCGATGCCGTGCGCGAGGCCGGGGGAAATCCCTTCGCCGAAATCACGCTGCCGGAGGCCCTCATCAAGTTCCGTCAGGGCATTGGCCGCCTCATCCGCAGCACCTCTGACCGCGGGCTGATCACGCTGCTCGACTCCCGGGTCCTCGCCAAGACCTACGGAAAGCTCTTTCTCGACTCCATCCCGCAACCGCGCTTCGAACGCATGACCCGTGCCGACCGCGAAACCAAGTTCCGGCCCTTCCCGCCCGCAGAGCCGTCTTGAACCACGGATGGACGCGGATACGGAGGCAGAATGAAGATTTGACCACGAACGGACACGAATAGACACGAATGTCGGACCACGGACAACAATCGGCTAGTTTGCACACTCCGTGGTCCGATATTCGGAGCGTCCCTCCGAATCCGTGTTGATCCGCGTCCATCCGTGGTTCAGTCGCGGTTTTTTGGTTCATTCGTGTCCATTCGTGGTCACCCTCTCCGAACCATGGATCGCATTGCCCATTTTACCTCCCTCGTGGCCCAGCAACCCACCAACGATCTTTTCCGGTTCAGCCTGGCGCAGGCCCTCGTCGCCGCCGGGCGCGGAGCGGAAGCGGAACCGCACCTGCGCGCCTGCGCCCAAGCCAAGGCCGACTGGATGATCCCACGAATCGCCCTCGGAAAAATCCTCCTCGCCCAAGGTCGTCGCGCCGAGGCAAGACCCGTGCTGGAAGACGCCCTGAGACTGGCGATTGACCAACACCACGAAGACCCCGAAGCCGAAGTCCGGGCCCTCCTCGCTGAGCTCGGTTAAGCATCGCCCTGAGTTCGATTCTGAACGGATGCGCGCCTCGTGCCGGGTCGGTTCGCCACGCGCAACCGGCGCCGTCGGAGCGTCGCCCTCCAGGGATCCGGCCTGCGGCCACCGCGGTGCGAGACCGACGGATCACCACCGGGGGGATCCCATCCCGGAACCGACCCGGAGGTCGGTGCTCCCACTCCCCACCCGCCACGGGTACACTCCTGGAGGGCGCCGCTCCGTCGGCGCCGGGGGACGCTCCCCGCGTAACAACGCCAGCTGGTGCGCGCTAACCCCCTCGGCGGTGGGGACTGGTTTCCTGTTGTGTGCTCGAGCGTTGTGGGTTCGCCACGCGCAACCGGCGCCGTCGGAGCGTCGCCCTCCAGGGATCCGGCCTGCGGCCACCGCGGTGC
>JAEUGZ010000358.1 GCA_016794725.1 Opitutaceae bacterium
GGTGACCAGAGAAACCCAGGACCAGACCCACCGCTGTGGTGAGGGCGATGGGAACGGCGAGCCCGGCGGCCATTTTGGCCAGGCGCAGCGTGAGATCGTGGGCCGGACTCATGCGAATGAGGTCCCACCCTTCTTCACCGGAGGCGGCTACGGCGGTGAGAAGCATGGAGAACTGGCTGGCCATCACCACCATCACAGGCGCAAGCAGCCGAATGCCGCCTTCCCGCCCAAAGGTGAGCACGGCGGGCAGGATGTAGAGCGCGGACGGAAGCACCTGGGCGATGAGCAAAGGATCGCGCAGGATGAGCCGGATCTCCTTCCGAAAGGTCGCCCGCCCCAGTCCCTCCGTCCAGCGGTGGATCGAGGCCGGGCCCTTGCGCCGGGCCGGGGTTGCCACCACCGAGGCGTCCTGAGTCCCCGAAATAAAAGTACGCGCCATTTGCCGCGTAGTGACCGCGGCACTGCCGCCGGCCAGCAGCAGCAAGAGACCCAAAGGCACTCCTTCACCCCGCGCGGCCCGGGCCGGTGCGGTGAACCAGGGCGACTGGGTGACGCGCAACAACTGCGACGCGACGTCGTGCTGAAACGCCTTGGGGAGGAAGCGCGGCAGCTGCATGCCGAGGTAGAGACAGGCTCCGAAGAGGGCAGCCATCACCTGGGCGACCACCCGGGCTCGGCGGACTCCGAGCCAACGAACCAGCCCGAGTGCGATCCAGACACCGAGCGAGGCCGACAGGGCCGCCAGAGACGTCCAGACGAGGTAGCCGAACGCGTAGTGAAGGCTCAGGCCCAGCAGCGCGCCATTCAACAAAGGCAGCAGAAACGGAGCGACCGTCAGCGCAGCGCTCGCTCCGAGCGACAGCATGCGCGCCGCGAGCACCGCGCGGGGCTGCACCGGCGAACTGAGCAGCAGGTCAAAGTCGGCGCGTTCGAACAGGAGTCCGATCGACTGGTTCATGCCGACGCTGAGCATGATGAGTCCAAAAAAGCCCCACACGAAGGCCTCGGCGACGAGGGGCGGAGGCTGCTTCAGCTGCAGGAGAATGAGCAGCGTCACGCCATGGGCGAGGATCACCAGCAGGGCCACGAGCCCCAGCCCGAGCAATCCGCGCACCTTTCCGGCCAGCAGTCCTCGCCAGGCGAGCCGGAGGTCGTTGCGCAGAATCAGGGACGTCTGCGAAACGAAGGGACTCATGGCAGCGCCGGAGGCGTGTCCGGACCTTCGGCGGTGACGCGCAGGAACACGTCCTCCAGGGTGCCTCCCGTTTGTCCGGCCCGTTCGCGCAACTCGTCGAGCGTGCCCTCGGCCGCCAGGCGTCCCGCCTGAATGATCCCGATCCGCTCCGCCATGCGCTCGGCCACGTCGAGAATATGGGTTGTCAGCACCACGGTTCCGCCGCGACGAACAAAGTCGTTGAGCAGGTCCTTCACAAGACGCGCGGCGCTGGCGTCGAGTCCGGTGAGTGGTTCATCCAGCAGCATCAACGACGGTGCGTGGACCAGGGCTCCGGCCAGGGCCATTTTCTGTTTCATGCCGCGAGAAAACGCTTCGATCGTCTCATCGCGTTTTTCCCACAGGCCCAAGGTCCGCAGCAGTTCCTCGGCCCTCGGCTGGGCCACCGTCCCCGGGATGCTCCAGAGCGCGGCGACGAACTCGAGGTATTCCATCGGGCGTAATTTTCCGTAGAGCAAGGGATCGTCGGGCACGTAGGCGAGGGGACGCTTTGCCTCAATGGGGTCCACCGCCAGCTCGATGCCCTGGATGAACACCTGGCCGGCATCGGGGCGAAGCAGGCCGGCGATCATTCGAATCGACGTGGTCTTGCCGGCCCCGTTGGGACCGAGAAAGGCGTAGAGCTGACCCCGGGGAATGGCCAGGTCGAGACCGTCGACTGCCCGGGTCGCACCGAACGACTTGCGCAGACCCCGCACCGCGCAAGCCAGGGGAGCCGGGGCATCAGGAGAGGAGGGAAAGGTCACGCTAGTGCTTCTTCTCTGCCTCCAGTCGGGCGACGTAGGCGGCGTAGGACTTCTTCCAGTCGTAGCCCTTGGCATCGATGTAGGCTTCGATCTGCACTTTCTGCCGCTTGAACAGATTGGCCTTCTCCTTGTTGGTGATGGCGTCCATGGCGTGCTCCCGCGCCACCCGGAGCTTGTCAAAGATGAAGGTTTTGTCGGCTTCAGTCAGGTGCGGTACAATCTGAAGGTAGGCATCATAGGTCCGCTTCAGTCCCGGACTCCGCGTGAGTACGTCTTTGACCGTATCAATCTGCCGGGCGGACAGGGACACCGCCAGGCTGGCAAGGAACGCCGCGTGTTCCGGCTGAAACGATGCGTACACTCGATCGATGTCACGGCCGATCCCAGCGGCTTTGTTCTCGTCTTTCTCTCCGGACCTCGCTTCCGCCCAGCGGGCCCACAAGGCGGCCAACTCAGCGTCGTGATCGGCATGCCACGCCTGCAGCGCTTGAAAGTGAGCCATCAGCGTCGCTTTCACCGTGGCCTCCCGGTCGCTCTCCTTCAGGGCCAGCTCCTTGAGGATGGGTGTCACCCGCTTTTCCAAGGTCGGTGCATCCAGTTGCCGCAGAATCGCCGGCGCGGCGGCGGCGGTGGCGGCCGGGGCGGTGGGGACTGAACCTGGCGTCGACACCGGTTCAGCTGCGGAAAGGCCCAATCCCAGTCCCAAACCGATCCAGACTGAGGCGACCCGACGAGCATGCACACGTTGGGCCGCGCTGCTTACCGTTGCGCGAAGGAGAAGGAGCATGTGGCAGGGTGGCGGGACGCCCCCGCCGACACAATCGACAAGTGGCCGCGGCTCGCGCCAGTCCAGAGACCTAAACCGAGAAGCGATGCCGGCTCCGTTGGAGGTGGCCTCGGTGAGCAGCGACGGGACCGACCGGTCCCGCTGCCGTGGTGCGATTGCTTCGCGCGACGCCAATCCCAGCGGGCTCGGCGACCCCACCTCCCACGGACCACCGCTTGGGGTCCGCGGCTTAGGGTGACGAGCGGGCGATCAGGCAGGGCCTCAGACGGCGCACTGGGTATCAAAAGCAACCTTTCAGGGTTGTTTTAGGTGCAGACCCTAGGAAAACACCTGCCACGCCCGCGATCAAGTGAGGCTCAGGGGTGACGTTTTATTTCTCAACAGCACCGTCCGCGTTACAACGTCCGTTCCCGAACCCCGCCGTGAGCCCCATCGACCCCGTCGTTCAGAAGGAAATCCCTGTCATCCAAAAGATCATCGATGATGAAACCTGGCTGGAGGGAGAACGTCGCGGGTGTTTTGTCCGCAAGTCCGACCCCGTGGTGGTTGGAAATGTCTGCTCGGTTATTCTCCGTATTGGCAGACAATTGCGTCAGGGCTTTACCAGCTCGGGTTCCGAACAGGAACCCTGTCGTTAGCTCGGATTTGGAGCGAGACGGGCTTTGGAAAACTTGATTAGGGTCGAGGCGAAGGGTTGACACTGATACTCAGTCTCAGCATTTTTGAAAGCGGTCTAATCTCCCATGCCCACGCGACCTTCATCACCCTGGCAGCCGGAACGTCTGCCGTTGTGTCAGTTGCCCGCCGGCGCAAGTGGCCGGGTGTATGAGCTGACCGGCGAGGGACAATTCAAACAGCGTATCCGTGAACTGGGTTTCGGAGAGTCGGCGGTGGTGACCAAGGTGTCGGGGCAATCCCCGGTGATCTGCCGGATCAACGGCACCCGGATCGCGCTCAGCCATGGCGCGGCCAGCCAGATTCTCGTCGAGCGTTTTGGCGCGGTCGCCTGAGTGACGCGCATGGCCGAGTCGATTCCCCTTTCCGCTTTGCCGGTGGGCCGGTCCGCCGTTCTTCGTTCGTATCCGGCGGCTGGAGCGGCGTTCCTCCGGTTTCGCGAGATGGGACTGCTGCCGGGCACCACCGTGACGCTCATCCGCACCGCCCCCTTGGGCGATCCGCTGGAAATCCAGGTCCGGGGCTATCGTCTGACCTTGCGGCGCACGGAGGCGGAGGCGATCGTGGTGGAACCGAATGCGTCTTGAACCGGGTGCCGGTCGGACCGGATCACGGTTTCTGCCCGCCGGGGTGAGCGCGCCCACCGTATACTTCTGACCGGCCTATCGACATGACCACACCAGTCCTCCCGTTCCCCGCGTCACCGGCGTCGCCCCGCACCCCGGTCTACGCCCTCGTGGGCAACCCGAATTGCGGAAAATCGACGCTTTTCAACGCGCTGACCGGGTTGAAGCAGAAGGTCGGGAACTACCCGGGGGTGACGGTGGAGAAGAAGGTGGGCACGGTGTATTCCCAGCATGGGCACGCCATGCAGGTGATCGACCTCCCCGGTGCGTATTCGCTCGCGGCGCGTTCCCCGGATGAAGCCGTGACGCGGGATGTCCTGCTGGGCCGGCGGACCGACACGGCGCAGCCGGATCGCATCCTCTGCATTGTGGACGTGACCAATCTGGAGCGGAATCTCTACCTGGTGCACCAGATCATGGATCTGGGGCGTCCCGTCATCCTCGTCCTTAACATGATGGACCTGGCCGCGGAGGCCGGTTTGCAGATCCGGGTGGCGAAGTTGGAAAAGGAGCTGGGTATCCCCGTCATTCCCTGCGAAGCGGCCCACGGCAAAGGACTGATCGAGTTGAAGCTAGCCATGAGCCGGACCGACCTGCCGCTGCCCCGGCACCGTTGGGACATCCCGGCGCCGATCGCTCCTGCGGTGTCGGAGCTGCAGGCCTCGCTGGTGGAAAACGACCGCAAGGCCCCTCTGAGTGCCCGGGCGGAGGCATTGTTGCTCCTGACCGACCAGGATACGGTGCGGGTGGCGGGCTCGACCACCCTGAGCGAACGGACTTCGGAAATCCTGCGTTCGTGGCACAAGCGGTGGCAGAACGAGGGCATGGACTGGGCGGCCACGCTGGTGAGCTCGCGTTATGACGCGATCACCCGGCTGTGCACCGACCTGGTGCAGCGGGACGACCGCTCCCAGACGGCGGGGTCGACGAGCGATCGTATCGATGCGGTGGTCACGCATCCCCTCTGGGGCTGGCTGGTGCTGGGCGGGATCATGGCGGCGCTCTTTCTTAGCATCTTCACGCTGGCGGAGTATCCGATGAACTGGATCGATGGCCACATCGCGAGCCTGTCGGATCTGGTCAAGGACTCGATGGCGCCGGGTGACCTGCGCGACCTCATCACCGACGGCGCGATTGGCGGCGTGGGCGGCGTCCTCGTGTTCCTGCCCCAGATCGTGATTCTGTTCTTTTTCATCGGCCTGCTGGAGAGCACCGGCTACATGGCGCGCGCTGCATTCATCATGGACCGGCTGATGAGCCGGGTGGGGTTGAACGGCAAGAGCTTCATCCCGTTGCTCAGTTCGTATGCCTGCGCGATCCCCGGCATCATGGCGACACGCACGATTGAGGATTCGAAGGACCGGCTGGTCACGATCCTTGTCGCCCCGCTCATGAGCTGCTCGGCGCGGCTGCCCGTCTACCTGCTGATGATCGCCGCGCTGGTGCCCGGAGACCAGGTGCCGATCCTGACGAAAGTGGGGCTGATGCTGCTGATGTACACGCTCGGCACCGCCGGGGCCTTCGGCTTTGCCTGGCTGTTCAAGCGCACGCTCCTAAAGGGCGTTCCCCCGCTCATGATCATGGAGCTTCCGCCGTATCGGCTTCCCCGACTCCGGGACGTCATCCTGCAGATCGTGGAACGTTCCGGACTGTTCCTGCGCCGGGCCGGCACCATCATTCTCGGCATTTCGATCCTGCTGTGGTTCCTCTCCACCTACCCGAAGTCGCCCGAGGGGGCGACCCCGCAGGAGCAGATGTCGCACAGCTTCGCCGGCCGCGCCGGCCGCGTGATCGAGCCGGTGATCAAGCCCCTCGGCTTCGACTGGCAGATTGGCATTGGCATCATCGCTTCGTTTGCCGCCCGCGAGGTCTTTGTCTCAACCATGGGCGTGGTTTTCAACGCCCAGAGTGACGATGAGGAGGACACGGCTCCGCTCCGACAGGCGCTGGCCCAGGCGAAGTGGCCCGATGGATCGCGGCTTTTCACCCCGCTGACCTGCCTCTCGCTCATGGTGTTCTACGTCTTTGCCATGCAGTGCGTCAGCACGATCGCGATCGTGCGTCGCGAGACCAATTCCTGGCGCTGGCCGATGTTCCAGCTCGCCTACATGACGGGCACCGCCTGGGTCCTGAGCCTGCTGCTGTTTCAGGGTGGCCGCTTGCTTGGATACTGAAAGGGGACTAGGCTGACGCCTCGCGATGTCTTCTCTTCTCTCTCACTCGTGCTGCCTCGCCGCCGCGGCCGCCCGCTCGTCCTGGCAGACTCCGGTCGCTCTGGGCGTGGTGGCGGTGGTTGGAGTCTGGCTCGTCTGGCGCACCTGGTTCGTGCGCAAGTCCACCGGCTGTGGTGGCGGCCCGTGCGCGGCGATCAGCCCGGAGGTCAAGCGGCTGAAAACGCGGCTGGCGCAGAAGTAAATCCGACGGATCCGACTGATCCGTCCGATCCGCCGGATCAA
>JAEUGZ010000372.1 GCA_016794725.1 Opitutaceae bacterium
ATTTTGACCTCGCGTTTGACTTTGCCCCGCCCTCAGGCAACGCCTCATCACCATCCGCGGAAACGCGTGCGGCGAACAGCGAACAGCCTTCCGGCACAGCCCGAGTTGCGCTCTCCAAGCTGGGTCAGCAGATGGAGTTCGAGTGGTCGGATTTTAAGCGCGTCGATGCCTACCGCGTTGCCCCCCGATAGGTCGATTTCATCGATCGTCCACGAACCCGCCTTTCAGAACTGCGAGCGAAGCAGGCCGCACAGGTGGTCGAAAACACGGATGTAAATCGGACGATTCCTAAACGCATTCGGATCGACCGGTCGGCATTGCTTGAGATCGCGCTCGAACACGGCCACCTGCTCCCGGCCGAACTCCCGGTCGATGATGTTCACGGCCGTCTCATCGTTGATGCTGAAGGACCGATTGTCGAAATTTGCCGAGCCGATGGTCGCCAGCACCCCGTCCACCACCATGGTCTTGGCGTGAAACATGGCGGGTTGGAACTCGTGGAGTTCGACGCCGGCGGCGAGTAATTTTCCCCAACGCGAACGCGACACGGCCCGGCCAATCCGCGAGTCATTGATTGCCGGCACGATGATCCGCACCCGCACGCCGCGCTTGCGCGCCTCCAGCAGCGTGGCGATGGAAAGATCGTCAGGCACGAAATAGGCGTTGGCGATGTCGATGGTCTTCTGGGCGGCGGCAATGGTGGCCAGGTAACTCAGACGCATTGATTCCTGCCCTTCGCCCGGGCCGCTCTTGATGCACTGGGCCAGGCTCGGTCCGCTACGCTCGGGCGTAGGGAAATAGTCAGGACCGATGAGCAATCGCGAGCACGTCTGCAGCCAGTTCGTCGCGAACACCGCCTGCATCTGCAGCACGACCGGGCCCTCCATCCGCACCTGGGTTTCTCGCCAGACCTTCGCCGAGTCCGCATCGCCCATCCAGCGATCATCGATGCACATCCCCCCGGTAAAGCCGACGCGTCCATCGACGATCAGCAGCTTTCGATGGGTCCGGTGCATGATGTTGGGTTTGACCTGATACCAATGCTCCCGGCCGTACTTGAGCAGTTCAATTCCTGCCTCCTCCATTCGCCGGCGGTCTTCGTGCCGAAATTTCAGCGTGCCCATTCCGTCGATGATGACATGCACCTTTACTCCGGCGCGCGCACGTTCGCTCAGTGCCTCGATGAAGGCATCGCTGATGTTGCCCGGCGCCCAGATGTAGGTCTCGAACGTGATGGTTTTCTTTGCTTCCCGCACTGCGTCCAGCATCGCGGGGAAGAACTGGTCTCCATTGACAAGTACCGTCGCCGCGTTTCCCCGCGAGTAGTCGGCTCCCAGCAACGGGCCGAGGGCAGCGGAAAACTCCGCGGAGGCAGGACCAAAGGCGCTTGTCTCGTACGGGAGTTCCAGATTTCGGGCGGAAGTCAGCCAAAAGTAAAACCCGAGGGATGCGACTGCTCCGGCCAGCAGCCACCAGCGGGTCATGCCTGAGTTCACCGCGCGCCGTGGCTCGTTCTTGTTCGTGGGACTGGTCTGGCGGGAGGCGGTGTGAGCCGGAAGAAGGGTCTTTCTCAATACGGAGAACATGGGGTGAGCGCGGACACCGAGGGTCTCGCGGCGCAAGACCGCACGGCCGTCCTGAATCAATGGACCCATCCAGCGGCCTGCGGTTCCTGATCCTGCACTGAGTTCGGTTGGGGCACCTTTTCTCGCTTCCGCGGTCTGTGAGGAAAATGCTATCCGTGATCCCAGCCGAGCCCAAGGCGGAGGGCCGCCCGAGGCTTAAGCGGCGCCGCTTGGTGTTGGGCGGAATTGCCTTCGCGGTCCTGCTGGTGGCGGTGATTGCGTTTGTCAGATCGGGTGACTTCGGCTTCCACGGGCGTGCGATCACCGATGCCATCGCTCGCATCAATCCGGTGGTGGCAATTGTCTTCATGGCGGTCCTTCCCCTTGGCGGATTCTCCATTGCGATCGTCTATCTGGTCGTCGGCGCCCGTTTTGGACCCATTGCCGGATTCCCAGTGGTGGTGGGGCTCACCGCCTTCCATTTGCTGATGTCGTTTTGGATCGCCCGGGGATTCCTGCGGGACCGAATTGAGCGGGTGCTCTCGCGACGCGGCTACCGACTGCCTCGGCTGTTGCCCAGCGAGCACGCCTGGGTCTGCGTGCTGGCCGCCCTCGTTCCCGGCATACCCTATTTTGCCCGTAACTACTTGCTCGCTCTGACGGAGGTCCGGTTGGCGACCTACTTTTGGGTCTGTCTGCCCGTCTATGTCGCCCGTTCCTATGTGACAATTCTGCTCGGGGAATGGACGAGCGACCCAGACCAACGCCAGTTGATTGTTCTCATCACTGTCTACGCGGTGAAGTTGGCGGTGTGCGCGGTCATTGTCTGGCACCTGCGAAGGCACCGAAACCTGTCGCCCGCTCCGGTAGACCCGACAAAGACAAACTAGGATCGGATTCGTTGGTTCTCGTCGCGCTTCATGATCAACTCACTCAAAAGGAAGTGGCGGGTGCTGCGGGCGGGCAGCCCAGGAGAGCGTTTTCAATCCGCCTACGACCGGGCACGGCGCGATCGAAAGGGAAATTCGCCCTGGGTCCGTATCGTGAGTCTGGTGACGGCGACCATCGCCCTGGCGGTGGGCATTGTCCTCTCGGTGCTCCCAGGACCCGCGTTCGTGTTTTTCGGAGTGGGGTGCGTGCTGCTGGCCTCAGAGTCCCGGCACGTCGCTCGAGGCCTGGATTGGCTCGAGCTCCGCTGTCGTCACTTCGGTGCCTGGTGCGGACGGCGCTGGAAATCGCTCTCACCCGCAGGTCGGATTGGCGTTGCGCTCCTCGGAGCGGGCGGAGCCGCGGGTGCCGTGGCCCTCGCCGCTTGGATCATTTTGCCTCGTTGAGGATGCGAAAGGAGTTGTGTGGAGCGGATGACTGAAATTGGAAACCGGGATTGAACCACGGATGGACCCAGATCAACACGGATACAATCAGGTTACACGGACGTAGGAAGTCGCCTTGTAGGCTATATACAGTGAGTATCCCGAATGAGTCCCGTGACTGGGGAACTGTGTACAACCGGGGTTCAAAGGCGGATCGGTCTTGGTCCTTTCACGATCGGAGTTAGAGCGGTGCATTGAAGTCGAGCTTCATGAGTTTGTTCTGATCGAGATCATACTCGAATCGGAAATAGGCGTCGCCGCCACCGTAGGCGCCGAGAAGGATTCTGTTTTCCGAGGGTGGCAGCAGGAACTCGGGGCTGCTCGCGCGCTTGTCGGCGGCCATGCCGATCAGGCGGCGTGAACCGTCCCGGGTGATCCCTCCGAGGCGCAGGTAATAGGTACCCAGATCCAGGCGCTTGCTGGCGAGTGCCTGAGCAAGGGCCGCTTCACAGCTGGCGATTTGTGCGTCCGTGGGTGTCCAGCCCGGCTGTCCGAGGGTGCCCGGGAGCTGGCCGGCGGGAATAACGACACGCGCGGCGCTCGTGAGTGAGGAGGGCCTTGTGGCGCAGCTTGCCAGAAGCAAGGCGGCGCTGAGTATCATCACTAGGCGACTCACGGTTCGACGAGGGCTTCGGATTGATGGCGGCTGTCCGCGCGGTCCAACCAGGTCACGGGTCTGAAGGCAATTCGCGCCTGTCGCGGTGTGTCGGCGGGGTCCGCGTCACCGGCGGACGAATGCCATCGCGACGACGATGCCAATGCCGAGGGCCATCCAGACCATGGGGTTCTTCAAGTACCACGTCATCGCGACGATCTTCACGCAGCGATCACACCACGCGCCCGTGTAGGGAACGGGACCTGGAAAATGCTGGGTGTGCCCCGGATTCCCGCAGCGTTCGCAGATTCCGCAAAACCCCTCCGGGATGCCCTGCTGACGCAGATGCTCCCGGTCGAGCGAACCGCAGTAGCAATTGCGCTTGGGTGCGGAGCGACCGCCAGAGTGGGTTTCCGCGGATCGGGGAGATTCCATCATCGAGGGGGGACTGGGAAGAGGCCCGTCACCTGGAGCCCCGGATTTCACCATGGTCAGTCTTCAACGGCCCGGCAACCCTGTAAGCGTTCAGGATGACGTAGGATGCCAAGGCCTGGGAGCTGACGGGCTCCAAAGCGTGCCGGGGTGCCTTGCGCAAACAGACGTATTCCCGTTCCCAGCTGGACCGGATATGTGGGCCCTAGGGATTGCGTTGGTAGAGTCCGGAGAGCGCAGACCATCCCAGTTGGAATACGGTGCCGAATGCCTTTGCTTCCTGCGGCACCTGCAGTGCGGTCGTGAAAACACCGGATCCCTGACCCTGCCAGTCGCCCTGCGCCTTAAGCTCATGATGTCCAAAGTAGGAAATGACCCAGAATTTCCCCGCGTGGTCACCCGAGAAGGGCACCGACATGTAGCCGGGTTCGGGTCCATGGCGACGCATGGGTTGTCCGCTGCATCGAACCTCGCCGGCAATCACCTCGTCGGGCAGCACCAAACGCAGTCGCCAAACGTGGGGCTTCTCCTCGGCGACCTGAATGTCCGTGAATTGGGCCATCGGATCCGTCGCGAGGATTCGCGCCCGTTCCGTGAGGTCGTGCGAGTACCAACTGCCGAGCTGTATCCAGGTCGACTCGCCCCGCATGCGCGCATCACGAGGACCCTCCGCACGGGCCCACCAGAAAGCCATCGGAGTGTGGCCAGGAGGGTGGACCCGCACCCCATCGACGGTGAACGAGCCCACGGACATGAAGCACAGGCTGCCGAGGGCATGGCTCGAATAGCCCGGATGGGCCCTCAGGAATTCTCCGAGGGCCGGATCGTCCTTCGCTTGCTCTGCCAGGGTGACGAGGCGATAGCCTGGGGGCAGTCGCCTCGAAACGATCGACGGATCGAAAACGTGGTCCCGACAGATTTCGGCAGACACCTCGGACAATTCAGAACGACTGAGCATGCCGGGCGGCAACGTTCCGTAGGACGGGCCCGCGCCCCCAGCCGCCGCACCCAAGGCCATGAAGAGCAGGGCTCGCAGAAGCAGCGGCAATCGGTGCATGGGTGGGTATCCTGACGAACTCACGAGCGTGGGTCCACCCCTGAAATCCCGTCCCCGAACGCTTGCCCGTCCGGGCGCATCCGAGCCGTTCTCACTTCACTCCTTTCGTTTGGGCGGGGACGGTGCGTGCCGTCTGC
Source organism: Opitutaceae bacterium (assembly GCA_016794725.1). Lineage (GTDB taxonomy): Bacteria > Verrucomicrobiota > Verrucomicrobiia > Opitutales > Opitutaceae > UBA6669. The sequence goes on from JAEUGZ010000372.1 coordinate 5,160, forward strand.
GTCTGTTCTCCAACGGTAACCGTTGCGCGCAGGGCGCCCGCGTGCTGCCTCGCTGCGCGCAGGAACAGAGCGGGAAATGAAAGCATCTCCGGGGTGACTCCTGAATCGGCGGATACCGTCCCTCGTTGGTCCCGGTGCCAAATCCAATGTTCGATCAATCCTTGATCGATGAACTCCTCGCTTCCGATCTTTTCGCCGTCGCGGAAATACGACACACGAATCCGGATACTGGTGGTGGACCCGGAGGTGCCATCCGGGTGACGGTAGTGCCGCAGAAGATCGTCGATTCCTTTGCAGTCGGTCGAAGACAGCGAAATCGTTCCGATGGGCGAAGGTCGGTCGCTAGGTGCCGTTCCTGGTTCATAGCTGCCTCCAGCATCGGACACGGTCAGTTGGCGTTCCCCTCCCCCCGACAACTCAAAGGTCCAATTGCGGCCGTTGCGACACCCGGTGCTATCGTAGTCGACGACGATGCGTTCGGTCGGGGACAACGCGACGACCGGCAAGACGGAGCCTTCGGCGGAGGCGCGGGTGACCGGAGCATCGACGAGACTCAGACTCACGGCCAAAACAAGGACCGCCAACACGATCACCGAGAATAGGCCCGAAAAGAGCGTGAGGCTGTGTTTCAGGGGACTGCGTTTCGAATCATGCATAGCATTTCAACGACGGTGGCGGCCGGCGTTGGGCGACCAGGCCCAAGCGTGCCGGATGCTGGCTGCGGTACCGAGGTGGGGACCGACCGCTAACGGGGTTCGTCATAGACTGCGAGGATGCGTCCTCCGGGCTTCAGCCAATGCGTCACGAGAAGGTGGGCCCTCTTCGGCTCCCGATGGAAGAGGGCAACGCGCAGGGCCAGGATGGCATCGAACTGGAGACCGCTGGGATCGAACGTCTCCAGGTCTGCCACTCGGAACTCAGCGAGACCAGCTGTGACGTGAGCTGCGTTTCGGCAGGAAGCGGCGGTGATCATCTTGGGTGACCGATCGATTGCGATGATTTTTCCACGTTGGAGTCGACGGCAGATGAGGTCAACGGCCATCCCGTGTCCGCACCCTATCTCAAGCACGAAATCACTGGGCCGGAGTTGAAGCCGCTCAACCGTCGCTTCGATACGCGTACTCATTTACTTGTCGAACAGCTACTGCGGTCAAGCTCGAGGAGGAGCGACCGAGGAACCGTCTGTTGTGCCTTGGTAAGCCCCGGCTTCCTTTGCGCCCAGCTGGTTGTCGAATTTGGCCATTGGCGGAAGAGACGGGCCGGTCACTGCTTCTTCTAGGCGGCTGAAGGAAAATCCGGCGGACCTCAGTTTGGGAATCAAGCGTTCGAGGACGGCGGCAGTGGTCTGACCGCGTACCGGGCCGTCATGCAGGATCACGATTCCGCCGCTCACTGCCAACCAACGGGATGTACGAACGAGCCAATCTCGATCGGAAATCCAGTGATCTAACGGGAAAATCGTACCGACCACTGCCTGACAGCCTCGACTCCGTGCGTACGCGATCTGCTCTTGGGTACCGAAATCCGATGCCGGTCGAAAGAAACGTGGCGTCGTGCAGGATTGGAGGAGAGCGGCGCACTCATCGAACGAGGTTTGAAACTCGGATAGGGTCAGCTTCGTGCAGGCCTTCGTCGTCTGCAGATGATTCCCCAGCGCATGTTTCTCCCGAACAATCTCCTCCAATTGCGACACCGCGGAGACGCGGTCCGAGACAACGAAGAAAGTCGCCGGCACTCCATGCTTCTTCAACACCTGGAGAATGTCCTTCGTCGCCGCGCTTGGGGCGTCGTCGATCGTGATGAACACCGTCTTGCTCGAGGTGGGGATCGAAAACAGCAGGTCCGGACGGAGGAGCGCCAGCGCGGAAGGAAGCGCATGCGGGATGACCAGACTGAGGGTTACAGCCAAGGCTCCGAAAGCAGAGAGAACCACGAAAAACCGCTTCTTCATTCTTGTTGAGCGTTCTGTGTCAGCGGCCATTTGAAAGGCCGCTGGCTGATCCGTCGGATCAATTCGATCGTCTCTGAAAGCTTCCCTTGTTGAATCAAAGCACACCGAACGGCCAACCAATCCCATGGGCACGGCGTGAGAATCGTGATCAAACGTCTTTAAGCATCGCGGCCATCAGTGCCTTGATTTCGGCGCGTGGGAAGTAGCCGGTGACAAACGCTCGGGCAGGGATGAACGAGAACGTCATTCGGCTGGTGTAAAGTACGAGTCCACGTTCGTCCAGCCGAGCCTCTGTGAACGCGCTCCAGCTCAGTTTCGACTGTGCGATACTGCTGGTGAACTCTACGCCCACATCGGAGAAGACGTAGCTGACAGTCTCGGCTGGGACCCGGTTCGCCTGCCGCCGGAGTGCAATCTCCTTTAGCGAAAATGTCCCGACCACCACGACGGTGAGGACGGCTCCTGCGATTGCAATGATCGGGAGTTGCAGGCTGTAGGCCGCAACACCGCACAACGTCAGCACGGCAACCGCTCCGAAGAGATAGATCTTCAGAATATTGTCCGATTGCCGGAAATGCATGCGAAAGCCTGTCATCATGTCGGCCGGCGTGAGGGTAAATTGCGCTTCGTATCGCATGAGGTGCTAAAGGCAAAATAGGGGTGATCCGCGGCCCGAGAAGGTCGGAGAGTGAGGTATCCGGAGGACGGATGAGATCCGGACAGAAAGAGAGATTTAGGGAGGGGCGCAGGGGAGGGAGCGCGAGCTCCCTC
>JAEUGZ010000384.1 GCA_016794725.1 Opitutaceae bacterium
CACCGACGACGCCGGCCATCGCGTCGCACTCGGGGATTTCCGCGGTCGGCCGGTCCTGCTGACGATGTTCTTCTCCTCCTGCGGTTACGCCTGCCCGCTCCTGCTCGGAGACCTCCAGCGTATCCGAGCCGGACTGACTGCCGAGGTGAGGGAAAAGGCCGTGCTCGTGCTGGTGTCCTTCGACACCCAGCGTGACACTCCGGCCGCGCTCGCGGCCTACCGCGCTCAGCGGCAGTTGGACTCGGGTTTCGTGCTGCTGCACGCCGAAGCCTCGGGCGTGCGCGAGCTGGCCGCCTTGCTCGGAGTCAAATTCAAGCAGGAGGCGGACGGCAACTTCGCCCACTCCAACCTGATCACCGTCCTCAATCCCGCCGGCGAGATCGTGCACCAGCGGAGCGGGTTGCGGGACGGGCTCGCCGAGACAGCCGCCGCCGTCATGCTCGCAGCCTCCTCGCCCCGCCAGCCATGAGCTCCCCCAAATTCAAGACCTTTGACGTGCGCCCGCTCCTCGCCCGCGGCGAAGAGCCGTTCTCACTGATCCGAGCGCGGGTCGACGCCCTGGTCGCCGGAACGGGCGTGACCATCGTCGCCCCTTTCATGCCCGCTCCCTTGATCGAGCTGCTCAAGAGCGAAGGATTCCAGTCCACCTGCGAACGACGCTCCGACGGGGCCTGGGCTGTGAACTTTTGGAAGCCCTGACCCGGATTCACTCCGCACCCACCGTCGTCGCGGCACTCGCTGCTCCTTCCCATGAAATCGTCCGCCCTCCTCCCTCCCGACCGCGCCGCCGTGTGTGTGCTCGAAACCCCTACGTCCTCCGTCGCGCACGGCATTGTCAGTCAGGCCGTGCTCTCCGCTCCCGGCCTGCGTGTGACGCTCTTTCACTTCGCCGCCGGACAGGAACTCTCCGAACACACCAGCGCCGCCCGCGTGCTCGTGCAGGTGCTTTCCGGCACCTGCGATTTTGCCGTGGACGGGATCACCCACGCGCTCAAAAGCGGTTGCCTGCTCCACCTTCCGCCTCACGTGCCCCATTCCGTGCGGGCAACCGAGGAACTGACGCTGTTGTTGACCCAGGCCACTCCGGCCGAGGCTGCGAAATAATTGGCGGGACACCCTCGTCCTGCCCCCTAGGCTTGCGGCATGTCGACGCTTCCCCGCCCCGCCGACCAAAAAATCACCGGGCTCATCAGCTCGCTTCGGTGCTGCCAGCTGTTCACCGGTCTGTCGCCTGAGGACCTCGCGACCATCGCTGGTTTCAGTCAGCAGCGCGAGGTGGCGAAGGACGACTACCTCTTCCGCCAGGGTTCTCCTCCCGAGGGATTCTACGTGATGGTGCGCGGGGCGATCAATGTGCACCGGGTGAGCGTCGAGGGAAAGGAACAGGTCATCCATGTGTTCCGTTCGGGTGAGACCTTTGCGGAGGCCGCACTGGCTTCTCCCACCGGCTATCCAGCCGATGCGCGCGCCGTGGAGCCGAGCACCGTGCTCGTCATCCCCAAGGCCCCGATCCTCACTTTTCTCGGTCGCAGGCCCGACCTGGCCATGCGCATGTTGGGTTCGATGAGCGCCCACCTGCGCGTGCTCGTCGGCATGCTCGACGACCTCACGCTCAAGGATGTGGAGACGCGTCTGGTCAACTGGCTGGTGAAACACAGTGGGGGACGCGCCGGCCCGGTCGCGCTCTCCGGCACCAAACGGGTGCTCGCGGCGGAACTCGGCACGAGCAGCGAGACCCTTTCGCGCACCCTTGCGAAGCTGCGCGACCAGGGCCTCATCAGCGTCGCCGCCAAGTCAATCACAGTGCGCGACCCCGCCGCCCTCAGTGCCATCCTGCGCCGGAACCTCGGCGAACAGTAGCCCTCCTTGGCCAGCCGCAGGGTTCACTCGTGGAGGCGTCGCTCAGTCGACGCCGCGGGGACGCCTCCCTCGGCACCCCGCGGGCCCGTTTCTCCCCGACGCGGCAACCCCCTCTTGACCATCCTCGCCTGACGGGCGCAACCAGCGCCGACGGAGAGGCGCTCCCCGCCAATATCCAAACCCGCTCGCTCAGCCGGGCCATTCGGCCCGGTGTCGACTCCAGGCGGCCGGTGGTTAGTCATTGTGCCCGGTCGAAACCGCGTTTGCATTGCTCCACCCCATGAACCCAAACACCGCGGTTGAACACCGGAAGGACGCAGATCCCGCACTCGCGCATGCGCGTCAACTGCGCCACGATCCAAGAGCGGTGTCTGGTGGAGGTGGGGTCGCGGACCCCGCGGGGATGGGCGTCGCAGTAGGGAATCAGTCAACGGAGGCGGGATCGCTTGGTCCCGTCGCGGCCTCACCGAGGCCACCTCCACCGGAACGCAGGCATTTCCAGCGTCCAGTGCTTAAGATGTCGCGCCTGCGCAGTCGCGAGACGGACTCGGGACAGCAACTACCGTTCGTCGGCAATCCGACTGCCCACGTGGGCACAACTCGTTTGTATCCGTATTGATCTGTGTCCATCCGTGGTTGATGAACGGATCGATTCGCTCCAGCTCCGGAAAATAGAATGAAACCTGCCCGGTCCACCCCCAGGGAACGCGTCGGACTCCGGCAGATCGCCGAGGCTGCTGGCGTCTGCCTGATGACGGTGTCTCTCTCGCTGCGGGACAGTCCCAAGATCTCCCGCCCCACGCGCGAACGCATCCAGTCGCTCGCCCGCGAGCTGGGCTACCATCCGGATCCGGAGATTTCCCGGTTGATGAACCTGCTGCGCGTCTCCCGCACCACCAAGGGACGTATTGGGGTGGCGGTGATCGATTTCTTCCCGACCTCGCCGTTCCCGGAGCATGCCTACCACCGTCTCATCCGGCAGGGGATCGCGCAACGCAGCGAGGAACTCGGTTTCACCGCCACCCCGTTCAGCGCCGTTCACTACGACTTCAATCTGCGCCACCTGCTCAATGTGATCCGCACGCGTGGCATCGAAGGCGCGATCCTCATTCCCTGCGTCGGCAACCCCCTCTCGCTCGACGCGGCGGCCAGTTGGAACGGGCTTTCCGTGGTGGCGACCACCAATTCCATCCTCGCTCCCCGGTTCCACAGCGTCGTTCCTCACCAGTTTGCCAACATGATGCGGCTCATCGAGGAGATGCAGGCCGCGGGGCTCCGCAAGGTGGGAGCCGTCTTCGAGGACTTCTTCGATGATCGCACCGCCCACAACTTCACGGCGGCACTCAACTGGCACCATCACGGGCGCCGCATTCTCATGATCCCCGAAGCCGTCGACGAGGCCCGACGGGCCCGCACGCTCGCGACGTGGCTGACCAAGCACAAACCCGACGTGGTATTTGCCCAATCCACCGA
>JAEUGZ010000421.1 GCA_016794725.1 Opitutaceae bacterium
CCCGTTGGCGAAGTAGAGCGAGCGGCCATCGGGTCCCAGCACCACCGCATGCGTCCCGTGTTCTCCGCTGCCGACCATGTCGCGCAGGAGCTTGATCTCGTCGAACTGGTCGTCGCCGTCGGTGTCCCGGGCGCGCCAGAGTCCGGTCCGGCCGCGGTTCTCGTTGACCATGAAGTAGAGGCTGTCGAAGGCGTACAGCAGCCCGTGCGCGCCCACTTTCACCGTCTCCGACATTTCACTCTTCTTCGTGCCCGCAGCCGGGACCTCGCGACTGTAGGGCAGCCGGGTCAGATCAATCGAGAGTCGCTCCACCGCCGTGTTTCCGGCCTTGCCCAACGCCGGAGGCGTCAAGCGGTAGAGGCTGCCGTACTGGTCGCTGACAATCAGGCGTCCCTTGGTATCCAGGGTCATCGCCACCCACGAGCCCTGCTCGGCCTGGGGGACGGTGTACAGGAGCTCCACCTTGAAACCGGGAGCAACGACCAGGTCATCCACCCGCGTGGCGGGAGCGGTCTCGCCGGGGGTGGCCTTGGCCTTCGTTTGCGCCCCGAGGGGAAATGAGACGGCCAGGCTGCAGAAGACCAGGCCGGTGGTCAGGACTCGGCGGCGAAAACGGAATAAACGCATGATGCAGGTTCGATTTGAAACAGGGAGGTGGGCGGAGACGTCAATGAGCGACCGGCGGAGTCGCTTCAGGGCAGGACTTTCAGGAACAGGGACTTGAACTGAATGGTCATGGGCGGGCCCGCGTGGACTTGCAGGGCGAGGATCCCGGACGTCGCCGCCTGGGATGCATCGAGGTCGGTGACATCAGCGGTGGCGACGCCATTGAGGTAGTGCCGGAGGTGTCCACCCTCCGCCCGGATCACGATTTCATTCCATCCTTCAGGGTTGAACGAAGCCGCCACCGCGGCGGCCGGGGCGCAGGCACCAACGACCTCGGGCTTCGTCTTCTCGCCCGCGGGCGGCGCCACCAGGCGGACCTTTTCGCCCGGCTTGGCCAGGATGCCGCGTCCCTTTTCTTCGTAGAGCATGCCAGCGTAGCGGCCGGCGGCATCCATGTCACCCTGATACCCTCCGACCACCCAGCCCTTCGGATCGACCACCTTGCTGCGGTACTGGATGCCGGAATTGGCGGTCTTCTTCTCGTTGTTGTTCAGAAACCGGAACTGGGCCCGGAGCTCGAAGTTCCGGACCTCCCCACCCTTCCAGATGAGGAACGTGTTCGACTTGAGAGGCGCCTCCGCCGTGGTTCGCCCGGTGATGGCTCCGTCGACCACCGACCACAGGGAGGGATTGCCCTCCCAGCCGGAAAGGGTGGACCCATCAAAGAGCGAAACGTAGCCGGCCGGAGCCGGTTCGGAGGCGCGCGCGGCAACCGCGGCGAGCAGGGAGAGGAAGAACAGGATGCGCATGGGAATCAGGGAGGAGACGATCGGGAACGACAGGACGGAAGAGGGGCGGCTCAGGTCAATGGCCGTGTGCGGCGTGGGCCGCCGGTGTGGCCGGATTGGATACCGGCGCGGAGGGAACGGCATCCGGGCTTGAGGTGATGACCAGTTGCCCCCACATGATGACCCAGTGGCCGGGGAAGGTGCAGACGAACTCGTAGGTTCCCTCCTCATTCAGCGCGGGCAGGCGCAGGGTTTCACTCTGTCCCGGCTCCACCAATCGGGTGGCCGCGACGATTTCGCGGGATTCCGGCACCCAGGCGCGACCGCTGCGGTCCAGGTGTTCGGGAGGCAGGGTCAGCGCGGCCGTGGCCACGCGCTCGCGAGCACCTGGCTGGACCACCACGAGGTTGTGCGGCATGACATCCGGATTTTCAAAGATGATCTCGATCGGTTTTCCCGGCGGAGCCACGATCCTCGGAGTGTCGTAACGCATCTCCTCCACCACCGTGCGCACGACAAACACCGGCACACGCAGCCCGACGATGGCCTTCCGCAAGGGATCCGCGTCCGCTGGGGGGAGCAACGCCACCAGTTCATCCGCCACCTGGATGGTGTCGACGTAATCACGCCGGGTCCGCTCCGCCGTGGGAACGCGCGCCGCCCATGCCACCAAAGCCCGGGCCGCCCGGCCGGCCGGCTCGGGTTTCCACGACGCGCGCGGAAGCGCACGCAGGCCCCGCGCCGCCGTGGCAATCTGGACTCCGCGCTCGATCGATCCCGCCAGGACCGAAAACACCGCGTCAGGCTCGCGCCGCGTGCTGACGACCGCGCGAATTGCATCGCGCTGGGTGGCGGCCACCGTCACATCGGGCCCCTGAAATTCAGTCACGGGCCGGGTCAGGTACGGCAGGATGCGCTCATACGCGGTCGCCCGCAGCGTGGCATTGGGAATAAGGGCGATGGATCCGAACAGGCTTTGCAGCGAGAGCGGCGAATCCTGAGCCTCTCCCCAGACCCGGTCCAGGGTGGCGTCACCCAGGGCCAGCGCGGCCCAGGCGTGGGAGCGGCTGTCTGCCGTATCCGTCCGCGCCAGCTTCAGCAAAGCCGCGCGTTCCGCCTTGAGCGACTCCGGCGGCTGCGCCAGCAGGAGGCGGCCCACCGCCGCGGAGTCGATCTCCGCCGGTGTATCCAGCGTCGCCAGCAGGATCTGCACGGGCGCACGCGTCTGCAGGCGCGCCAGGGTGGCCAGGGCATCGGCCCGGACGGCATCGGTGACGCCGGCGCGGCCCAGGAGGTTCTCCGCCACCGCCGCGGTTCGCGGCATCTTCACAATCTCCTCCGTGCTGAGGGTGCGGAGGAGGTACCGGATGCTGGCCGGATCCCCTCCGGCCACCGTCTTGCCCTCGGCCAGGCTTTGCCGCCAGAGCGGCCGCAACTGGCGCAGGGTTTCGCCGATGACGTAGTCCAGGTAGTAGTCGATCTCGTGACGCGTCGCCGCCAGCGCAACCTCGGTCGCCTGCACGACCGGAAAGAAACTTGCGGCGCGCACCGCCTGCAGGCGCACGCGCGGATGGGAATCGTCCGCCAGCCGGCGCAGCTCACCGAGCGCATCCGGAACCCGGTCGCGCCAGTAGCCCAGGACCCGCGTCGCCGCCGCGCGAGCCTCGGGGTTCGGGGAGCGCAGCACCCGGCCCAGCAGCGCCGTATCCACCTGATTCAGCCATTGGTGGACCCAGAGCGCTTCCAACTGGTGGTGCGCCAGGTCGGGATCCGCGGGACTCAGTCCCTTTTCCCACGCCTTGACCGCTGCCACGACCTGCGTCGGGTCGCGCTTGCCCAGCTCGATCTTGGCGAGGTTGCGAATCTGGTTCTCCTTGCGCTTGAGCAGCTCGAGGAGCGCGGGGATGGGAGCCCCGTCAATCGTGGGCTGCCACGCGAGGGGACGTCCTTCGTGGGTGATGCGATAGATGCGTCCATGCACGTGGTCGCGGTTCGAGTCGCGCAAGTGACTTTGAAGGTGTCCGATCAGCGGGTTGTGCCAGTCTACAATGTAGAGTGCCCCATCGGGCCCGGTTGCCGTGTCAATCGGCCGGAAGTTAGGATCCTTGGATTGGACCAGGTCCGGCAGTCGCGTCCCTTTCAGTCCGGATCCGTCGTCCGCCAGTTTCACCCGAAAAATGCCCTGAAATCCAATCACATTGGGATTGAGATAGTTTCCCCAATACTCGTCGGGGAAATGGGTGCTGGTGAGTATCGTGCTCCCGGCCGAGGGACGCGACGGACGATCCCACACCGTTTTCAATCGAGGGTGCTTCGCCGGGTAGTCAATGCGTCCGCTGAAGGCGGGACCGTAGTAGGTATTGTTGCCGGTGGCGTCCGTGATCAGGTCGTTGCCCCAATAGTCGAAGGCACGACCGTGGGGATTGGCGAAACCATAGGCTGCATAGGTCTCAAACTTGGCGGTGAGGGGCTCAAACCGGTAGATGGCTCCATCGATGTTGCGCACCACCCCGGCGACCGTTTCCACCTGGGAACGGTGAAAGACGCCGTCGCTGAGGAGGATCGCGCCGCCCGGTTCATAGATGAGGGAATTGGCGGTGTGATGGGAATCTGCGGAATCGAGCCCCATGAGGACGCGTTCCTTCCAGTCGCCTTTGCCATCCCCGTCGGTGTCACGCACGAACCAAAGATCGGGCGCCTGCACCAACAGGATGCCGTCCTTGAAAAATTGAAATCCGGTCGGGCAGTTGAGGCCGTCGAGGTAGGTGGTGCAGGTATCCGCCCGGCCATCGCGGTTGGTGTCCTCCAGGATGATGATTTTATCCGCCACCTTCGAGGTCGGCGTCCGCTCCGGATAGCTCGGCCAGACCGCGACCCAGAGGCGGCCGCGCGTGTCGAAGTTCATCTGCACCGCCTTGGCAAGCTCGGGGAACTGTTTCTCGCTCGCAAACAGATTGGCCTTGAGGCCGGGTGCGAGGGTCATGAGGGCGACCGCATCGTCACCGTCGACAAACGGGTAGGTGCCATCGATGTTGGGACCGGGCTTGTTCGTCCCGAACGCCGTCACCACAGGCAGCGGCAACATCTACACGGGGCCCGTCTTGCCCGCGGCCAGGGCCCAGACACGACGCTCTTGATTCACCGTCATGACGTCACGCTGCGCCATCTCCTCCATCATGATCTGGGTGTTGGTGATCTTCGGGGAGTCGGGATGCGAAACATACGCGATCTTGGAGCGGTCGCCATAGATGTTGTAGCCGTCGACGGTCCGGTAGCGCGAGTGCCAGAGGGAGTTCTTGGCATTGACCGCGGCCCGCAGGGCTCCTGCCTGCGGTGTCGAGAGGTCGGGCGCGGTCTCACCGAGCAGGGACGCATAGATCCGTGCTGCCACCTTGGATTCGCCGGCCTCGTTGAGGTGGACCCCGTTGATCGTCAGCGGGGGCTGTCCCGTGCGGGCCGCCTCGGCATAGAGTTCCTGGGAGGGCGTGAAGGCGTCGACAAAGGTAACTCCCGCCAGATCGCGACAGGCCTCGGCCATGGCCTTGGAGTAGGCCTCCAGATTGGCATTTATCTCCGGTTTGTAGTCGAAATTTGAATCCGGATGGCGTTCCACCGCGATCGGCGACACCAGCACGATCCGCGGCGCCTTCAGTCCATTGTACGTCTTGGACCGGGTCTCCTGGAGGAATCGGGACAGGTTTTCCTTGAATTGAGGAAGTCCGCCGGGGCCGGCAAAGGATTCGTTGTACCCGAAAAAGGCGACCACCACGTCGGCCTGAACCTTTGTCAGCCATTCGTCGGGCAGGCCGAAATCCTTGGAACGGGCCCGCTCGGCCACCTCGTCGCCCGCAACGGCCAGATTCCGCACCGCAATCTGGTGCGAGGGATGCCGGAGGTGGATCATGGTCTCGAGCCAGCCATGGTGCTGCATCCGGTCGGCCAGGCCGTTTCCGATGATGGCCACGCGGTCGCCCAGGCTGAATTGAAAGCCCGCCCGCGCTGCCGCGGACGCCGGCGTCGGCGCTGGCGCAGGCGGCGTGGCGGCCTGGGGTTTCGCCAGCGGGGCAGGCGTGGGGGTCGGCGAGGGACGCGGCAGGCCAGGCGGCACGGTTTTGCCGAGTTCGTAGTCGGCGGGTGTCAGACCGATGCGGTAAGCCTTGAATCCATACCTCAACGGTGCATAGGGATCCACCACCCTGACGTCGGCCTCGGCCGGCGGCACGCGTCCCAATCCCCAGAAGACGGCATTGACCACCAAGCGGCGGAGGCCCTCGTTGCGCAGGTCCGTCGCCGCTCCGAGGGTCGTGCAGAACACCCGGTTCTCCACCCCCGACTCCTGGCGATGGAGGCGGGTCCACGCGACCGGCATTGCGGGAGAATTGACCG
>JAEUGZ010000442.1 GCA_016794725.1 Opitutaceae bacterium
ATGGGAAGCTCGTAGGCCGTGACGATGCGGTAGTCGTAGTGACGGTTGTCCTGATCCTGAGTGGCGGGCGCAGAGTCAGCGTAGACCTTGCCGAAGTACGGATTCACCGCTCCGCCCGGAAGCGTGGTGTTGATGTCGGTCTGCAGGGTGGAGAAACTCGGTGCGAAGGTGAAGCGTTTGTAGCCGGCGAACTGGGCGGCCACCTCGGAGAACAGCCGGGGCGTCCACTGGTGTTGGTAGAAGGCGGCGAGGACGTGACGACGCGTGTTGCCGTAGGCGTTGGAGGGTTGAAGGCTGAGGTTGCGCGGAATGGATGGGAGATTGGCGATGTAGCCCGCCTTGCCTGGGTCGATGGTGAAGCTGCTTCCCTGGGTGTTCCCGAAGTTGAGGAGGTTGACCAGGCCGATGCCGGGCAAATCGACCAGGCGGGGCGTGGTGAAACGACCCACGCCGGCTGAACCGGGCGGATTGCTGGTGCTCGGCCCTGTGAACGGCACGCCATTCCAGAGCGAGAGGCTGTCAGTGAAGTTCTGGCGCACATAGTTCTGCTTCAGGTCGCCGGTCTCCGCCTCGATACGGAACTCTCCCGCCTTCCAGGGCCGGTAGGTGGCGGCGAGGGTTCCGCCGATGCGATTGCGGAAGTAGGTGTCGACCCAGTTGCGGTCGTCGTCCTTGAGCAGGTTGACCCGGACGGCGGCGTTGCGACCCAGAGGCACGTTCATGTCGGCGGTGGCCCGAAGCGATCCCTCGGAGTCGGCGCGCAGCGAGGTCTGCACGATGCGCCGGCCCAGCTTGGCCTGCTTGGTGACCGTGTTGATGATCCCGCCGACAATGCCGTCGCCGAAGAGCAGGGCATTGGGTCCGCGCGCGCTCTCGACCCGCTCCACATTGTAGTAGTCGAGCGCGTCATTGTGCTTAAAGTAGTTGCGGGTGGGAAATCCGCCGCCGAGGCCGCGGAAGTTGTTCTGGGACCCGAAGTCCTGGCCGGCGGGCTGGGTCGCGTAGGTGTTGGTCAGGTACGCCGAGGCCTCCAGGTAGTTGGTGGCGGCGACGTCGTTGATGAAGTCGCGAGTCAGCACAGTGATGTCGCTCGGCGTCTTGATCAGCTCCGTGCTGAGACGGCCGGCGAGCAGCGAATCGGCGGCGATGTAGCCTTCGTCCTTGCTGGTGTCGACGGTGAAGGGCGACAGGGTGATCGACTCGTCGGCAAGCGCGGGCTCCCCGACCGAACGAGGTGGCGTTGCGGGTGCCGGGGTGGATTGGGCAACACTGGCGGCGGCGCTCAACAACAGGAACAAAGCGCCGGCAAGGGCGCGGGCAGGCGTAGGCAGGGGCGTGTTCATCACGAGGGTGGGTGCAGGGTGGAGCAGAGCAGCCCGTTGCAGGCAGTCTCTGTCAGGGCGGTCGGTGTGAGGTAGGTTGGGGGCCTTTGCGACAAGGTCGCGGGGTGGCGCCCCACTTCGACCCTGAGAATAGCGCGCGCCTTGACCGGGGGAACGAGGCAGCTATTCATATCGATGAATGAAAGCGAAGCCGGTGACGATGAGAGACGTGGCGCGCCGGCTGGGCGTTTCACAATCGACTGTTTCGCTGGCGCTTAACAACAGTCCGCTCCTGCCCCCGACCACGCGTGAGACCGTGAAACGGGTGGCCGGCGAGTTGGGTTATCGCGTGCATCCCTATGTCTCCGCGCTGATGCGCAGTCGCCGGCCTTCGCGGGCGCCTGTCTCCCGACCTGTATTGGCGCTCATCAATACTCTTCCTGCGCGCACGGCCTGGAGGAACAGTTCCACCGGCAATTTGAAGTACATGCTTCTGGGTGCCGAGCGCCAGGCGCTGGAACGCAACTATCAGACCTGCGAGTTCTGGCTGCATGAGCCCGAGTTGTCGCATGAGCGCCTGAGCGACATTCTCCGCGCGCGCGGCATTGTCGGGATGCTCATCGGTCCGAGCAGCGACTTGTACCTGGACCTGAAGCTGAAGTGGGAGTTCTTTTCCGCGGTGCGGCTGGGGTCGACGCGTTTCACGCCGGCGCTGCACCGGGTGGTGAACGACCACTTTGTCACTGCCGGGCTGGCGGTACGGCAGTGTTTTGAGCTCGGATACCGCCGTCCCGGGCTGGTGATCCGGACGGCGTTGAGCGTCGGTCATGAGCGTCGCTGGGAGGCGGGAGCGGAGATGGCGGCACGGGACCTGCCCGGACTGAGTCTGGTGCCGACGCTGCTCATGGACGACGAGTCCGACGCGCGTCAGTTTTCGCGCTGGTACCACCAGTACCGGCCCGATGTGATGCTCGATGGTTCCGAGCGCACGGCGTTGCGGCATGCGCGGTCCATGGGACTCAAGGTGCCGCTGGAGGTGGGCGTTGCGAGCTTGAGTGCCCCGCAGCTGGGTGGGGACTTGAGCGGCACCTACCAGCACGGAGAGGCCATGGGCGTCGCGGCGACCAACCTGCTGATCAGTCTGATTGAGCGGCATGAGACGGGAATTCCGGCCCTGCCGGTCACGCAATCGACCGGATCGATCTGGAATCCCGGCACCACGGTCCGGACCGTGTGGTCAAGCGGGGCGGCTTAGGCTCCGGCTAAGCATGACCACCAGGGAGAGTCCTCAATTGCCATCTCGGACTGCGACTGCCCGCGTGGGAGGCTCCTTCAGTTGAGCTAGCAAGAATCGGCTAGTGGCAACGCGACGGACGAATGACCTTCGTGGTCATGCGGCAGGCGTTCACCGCAGCCGAATCATGCTCCGGTTGATGCCGTGCTCGCAGCGAAGCGCGCGTGTAGACCATTTGGTTCCCGACGTTGTGGTCGGGCCGGGTGGCAACGCATACGTTCCAGGGCTCACCTACTTGATACCGAGGACGCGCTTGATCATGCCCTCGTAGCGGTTGGGGGCGATGCCGGCCTCGATCATGGCTCCGTCTTTGCCGAGCAGGACGGCGTTGGGGACGCTGCGGACGTTGAAGCGCTGGGCGATGTCGCTCGCGAACTCCTTGCCGTCATAGTAGGTCGGCCAGGGCAGTTTTTTGCTCTTCAGAAAGGCGTCCAGTTTGGCCTTGTCGGCTTCCTTGTTGCAGGCCACTCCGACGACCTCGAGCCCCTGGCGGCGGTAGTTGCGATAAAGCTCCTTGAGGTCGATCTGGGCGTTGCTGGACGCCTCGTGCGTGGGAGACCAATACACAATGAGCACGGCCTTGCCGCGAAGCTGGGCGAAGTCGACGGGCTTTCCGTCGGTGGAGGTGAAGGTGAACGGGGCGGGGGTCATGCGGGCGTCGAGCAGCCGCAGCTCGAGCTTGGCCATGTCGACGACCTTCTTGTCCTTGTGGTCCACCAGCTTTTGGTAGTACTGGACGGCCATTTCAGGGCGTCCGAGGGTGCGGATGTACTCGCCAAGGTCGCGGAGGTGTCCCGACAGAAACCGGTCCGCCTTGGGCATCTTGGAAAGCGTGTCGATCTTCTCCCGGAATTCCGTCTCACTGTCGCGCGAACGTTCTTCGCGGGCGAGGGCGCCGGAAAGCGCGACGTCGAGGGAGGCGAGGGCCAGGGCCTGGTCCGGGGTGAGATCTTCGCGTTTGCGCTGGCCAAGGAGTTCAAACTTGGCCGCCGTCAGGTACGCGGCCCGGGCCGGTGCGTTGGCGTTGCCGGACATCGTTGACGTGGCAAAGCCCGCCACGGATCCGATGACGGTGCTGGTGCGACTGTGGGCCGGGTAGGCGAGGATGAAATCGACCCCGGCCTTGAGGACCTCGGAGTTGCGCGCCTGACCGGGCTTGGCATCCTTGGCGTTGCGGATCGCCGTGTAGGCTTCGTAAGCCAGGTCAGCGGGTGACTTGGCCGGAGCGGCGGCGGGAGGGGTTTGCGCGTGGATCAGACTGATGGGACTGGCGAAAGCGAACAGGGTGGCGCAGGCAAGGGCAGGATGAAGGAAGCGCATGGGACGTCCGGGCAAGGTGTTGAGGCTGGGGAGGTTGGCGGCGGTGGAAACCGCCGGGGGACACCGGGATATCAGTCGCGCGGTTCGGGGCCTGTCAAGATTTGCACTCGACGAAGGCGCGGGTGGATGAGCAGGTGCGTCAGCTCAAGCAAGCCGAGGGTTCACCATGACCGATCGAAGGGCCTTCGATGGAGGGCGTCGCTCCGAAGACGCCGGTTGCGCGTAGCGTCAACAATAAAGGTCATGCGCGGTGG
>JAEUGZ010000450.1 GCA_016794725.1 Opitutaceae bacterium
GCACCGCGCAAGGCCAAGGCGCCCTTCGACGTCGCTAAAGCCCGCAAGCTGGGCGAAAGCAAGGTGCACGATGGCGACCTCTACGAAACCGCCGATGCCTTCGTTGTCACCAAACCCAACGGCGACGGCACGCCCCGGGTCGTGTTCGAGATGAAACGGACCATTTGCGGCAAGGAAATCCCCGCCGAGGAGGTGGAACGTCTGGTCGAAACCGGGCGGACCGGTCTGATCGACGGCCTCCTGTCCAAACGCGGCACGACCTTCAGCGCCTATTTTGTGTTGTCCAAAGACAAGAAGAAGACCGAATTCGAATGGCCTCCCCGTTAGTCCACTGACGCAGCTAAATTGCCTTAAAAGACTGGCCATCCGAAAGGTCTGCCTCAAGATGCGCGCAGTCATTGGCACCATCTGCATGATTTAAACCCTTGTCGGCGCTGCGCGGGCACCGCTAACTGGCCTTTGCTCAGCCTCTCCCAACGCATATGATCGTCACCACCGCGCAACTGTTCAAACACGCCTACGGCAAGTACGCTCTCGGCGCCTACAACATCAACAATGCCGAGCAGGCGATGGGCCTGTTCAAGGGCGCCATTTCCTCGAAGGCGCCCTTCATCATTCAGATCTCCAAAGGCGCCCGGAGCTACACCGACAAGCGTATGCTCGAGGCCATCATCCGCGCGGCCGGTGAGATCTTCCCTGAGGCCATCTTTGCCGTGCACCTCGACCATGGTGACGAGGCGACCTGCTACGATTGCATCAACTCGGGCTTTTTCAGCTCAGTCATGATCGACGCGTCGCACGATCCGTTCGAAAAGAACATTGAGATCACCAAGCGCGTCGTCGACGCCGCGCACGCCAAGGGCATCTCCGTCGAGGCCGAACTCGGCATGCTCGGCGGTGTTGAAGAGGACATCAAGGTCGAGGACGGCCACGCCACCCTGACCAATCCGGTCGAGGCCGAGGAGTTCGTGAAGCGGACGGGCTGTGATTCCCTTGCCTGCGCCATTGGCACCTCGCACGGCGCCTTCAAGTTCAAGGGCAAACAATCGCTGCACTTCGATGTGCTGGAGAAGATCAAGGCCCGCCTGCCTGGTTTTCCGCTCGTCATGCACGGCTCGTCCTCGGTTCCGAAGGATGAAGTGGACCGCATCAATGCCGCGGGCGGCAAGATCAAGGACTCCGCCGGCGTCGATGTGAATGAATACCTGCCGGCCGCCCGACTCGGCGTGACCAAGATCAACATCGACACGGATGGTCGCCTGGTCTGGACCCGCGTGCATCGCGAGTTCTTCCGCGACAAGCCCTCCGACTTCGACTTCCGCCCGCCGGGCAAGATCTTCATCGAGGAATACGCCAAGTTCATCGCCAGCCGCAACGTCCTCCTCGGATCGGCCGGCCAGTTGGAAGACCTCCGCGCGTCGCTCAAGAAGTAACCCGCACCGGTTCGCATCTGCGACCGGACATTCCTGGCCGGACTTGATTCAACCCAAGTCCGGCTGGTTCGTTTGGGGCGGTCCCACCCCGCTGATCACGGCAACCAGGGAAATTTGCGGGCATCGGGTTTCCGCTTCTCGCGCTGCGCCCGATGAAACTCCTTCGACTCTTCGGTCATGTAGTAAAGCAGGGTGGCGTTGCCCGCCAGTTCCTGGATACCAGCCTGGCCATCGAGCTCCGCATTGAAGGCGCTCTTGAGGGCCCGGATCGCGAGCGGACTGTTTCCCATGATTTCCCGGCCCCACTTGACGCCTTCCGCCTCCAGCTCCGCGACCGGGACCACGGCGTTGACCAGGCCCATGTCCAGCGCCTCCTGCGCAGTGTACTGCCGGCAAAGATACCAGATTTCCCGCGCCTTCTTCTGCCCGACCACCCGGGCCAGGTAACCGGAGCCAAACCCGGCGTCGAAACTCCCCATGCGCGGCCCGACCTGCCCGAAGATCGCGTTGTCGGCGGCCAGCGAGAGGTCGCAAACGACGTGAAGCACATGGCCTCCTCCAATTGCGTACCCCGCCACCAGGGCGATCACCACCTTGGGCATGGAGCGGATGAGCTTTTGCAGATCGAGCACATTCAACCGCGGCACCCCATCGCCCCCCACGTAACCGGCATGGCCTCGCACCGACTGGTCGCCTCCGGCGCAAAACGCGTACTTCCCGTCCGAATGCGGCCCGGCGCCCGTGAGCAGGACCACACCAATCGTCGAATCCTCGCGGGCGTCGAGAAAGGCGTCGAAGAGTTGCATCACCGTGTCCGGGGTGAAGGCATTTCTCCGGTGGGGCCGGTTGATCGTGATCTTGGCAATGCCGTCGATCTTGTGGTACAGGATGTCCGAGTAGGTCTTCGCAACCTTCCAATCCAGAGAACTCATGGTCCGCCCACGCTGCGCACTTCCGTCCCAACGTCAATTCACCGAGGTTGCAAGCAAACGCGTCTGAGACGAAGAAATCAGCTTGGAGCCTCGGGAGTAATGCCGATTCTCAGCGGAACATGACCTCACCGTCCGCCGGTCAGGACTCCACGGCAGCCGTACGCACCGCCCTCTTTGTCGGGGCGCTGGGGGTTGTTTTTGGGGACATCGGCACCAGTCCCCTTTACGCGTTTCGCGAGTCGATTGAACACCTTGCTCCGGCCGACCGCGTAGGCGGGGTGCTCGGGGTGCTTTCGTTGATTTTCTGGTCGTTGATGATGGTGGTGAGCCTCAAGTACACGACCGTGGTCATGCGGGCCGACAACCATGGCGAGGGCGGGATCTTTGCCCTGCTGGCCCTGAGCGGGCTCGACAAACCTCAGGAGGGGCGACGGCGCCTCGTGCCCGGCGTGCTCGTCGTGCTTCTCGGCGCCTCCATGCTCTGCGGGGAGGGAGTGATCACTCCGGCCATCTCGGTGCTGAGCGCCGCCGAAGGCATCAAGCTGATCATCCCGGCCGCCGAACCCTACATCATTCCAGTCAGTCTTGTCATCCTGATCACACTCTATGCGGTCCAGCGCAAAGGCACGCATCGGATCGGACAGTGGTTCGGTCCGATCATGGCGGTCTGGTTCATCGTCCTGGGCGCGCTCGGGATCTATCACCTCGTGGGGACGCCCGAGGTGCTGCGCGCGCTCAATCCCATTCACGGCTGGCACCTGCTCCAGAATCACCCCGCCGAGGCGGCGGCGATCCTCGGATCCGTCGTTCTCGCCATCACCGGCGTGGAAGCCCTTTACGCGGACATGGGTCACTTCGGCCGGCCCGCCATCATGCGTGCCTGGTACGCGCTCGTGCTGCCGGGACTCACCCTGAACTACTTCGGCCAGGGAGCCTATGTGCTTTCCCACCCCTACGACAACGGCAACCCCTTCCTCTCGCTGGCCCCTGCCGGCGCGCCCCGCACCGCGCTGCTGGCCCTGTCCCTCTTCGCCGCCGTCATCGCCAGCCAGGCCCTCATCTCGGGAACCTATTCGCTGGTCCGGCAGGCCATCCAGCTCGGCTTCTTTCCCCGTCTCAAGGTCCTGCATACAAACGCGCTTCACCAGGGGCAGATCTACGTTCCCCTCGTCAACATCCTCATGGCGCTGGGCTCGATCGCCACGGTGCTCCAGTTCCGCTCGTCATCGGGACTGGCGGGCGCCTACGGCATCGCCGTCACGGGAGCGATGACCGCGACGACCATCACCCTGTTCTTCGCCGCGCGCCGGCACTGGCACTGGTCGTGGCCGGCGGCCCTCGCCATGTGTGCCGGATTCGTCCTCATCGACCTGGGCTTCCTCGCCGCCAACATCCCCAAGATCGCCCACGGCGGTTGGCTGCCCCTGGCCATTGGGGCGATCATCTTTGCCATCATGCACACGTGGAAAAGCGGGCGCTCGGAGATCCAGGAGCGGATCTACGGCAGCGCGGTCACGGAACTTGAACTCTCCAGTATTGCCCGAAGCAAAAACATCGTGCGCGTGCCAGGCAGCGCGGTCTTCATGGTCGGCACGCCCAAGGGCACACCCCTCGCACTGCTGCATCACCTGAAGGCCAACAAGTGCCTGCAGCAAACCGTGGTGCTGCTGACCATCATCACCCAGGACACCCCGCAGGTGGACGAAGACGACCGCATGAGCCTCGACTTCATGGGTGAAGGGGTCTGGCGCGCCGTGGGACGCTATGGCTACATGGAGTCACCCGACGTCAGTCAGCTGGTCGAAAAGATCAAACTTCAAGGCGTGCCCATCAATCCGATGGGCACCACCTACTACTTCAACCGCGAGATGATCATCTCGGGCGGAAACGCGCGCATGTTCGAGTGGCAGAAAAACCTCTACGCCTTTCTCAGCCGCAACGCCACCCCGGTGAAGGACTACTATCAAATCCTGCCCACGCAGATCATCGAGATCGGGCTGCCCGTGCAGTTATGACCGCGCCGGCAGGCTATGCACTGCGAGCCATGGAGGCGTCCGACTACGACGAGGCCCTCGCACTCTGGCAGGCCTGCGCGGGCGAGGGCATCGGACTGAATGAGTCCGATACGCGCCCGGCCATTGAGGGGTACCTCGCCCGCAATCCGGGTTTGAGCCAGGTGGTTCACACAGCCCAGGGGCATCGGTTGGTCGGCGCGGTGCTGTGCGGCCACGATGGCCGGCGGGGCTACTTGCACCACCTCGCGGTGGCCGCGGACCATCGCCGGCGCGGACTGGCCCGCAGTCTGGTGCAGGCGGGGCTCGACGGGCTGCACGAGATGGGAATACCGAAGTGCAATCTCTTTCTCTACTCGCACAATCACGCGGGCCGTGATTTTTGGATACATGAGGGCTGGGCCGCGCGCGACGACCTCGTCGTCATTCAGCGCGGGACGGATTCCCCTCCGCCTCCGGTTCGTTCCTGAGTGTCGCTCAATCAGCGCGCCGCCAGAACCTCCGCTCCGACCTCCCGGGCCACCCGGGCAAAGAGGCGCTTGCGCAGGGCCGCATCCTTTTTTCGATCGGTACGGACCTCGAGCACGCGAATGCCCCTGTCGGGCAGCGTCGTCAGGGCCGCGGCAAGTTCAGCCTGACTGGTGACACGTCGGTGAACCACGCCATAGGCATCCGCAAGTTTGGCAAAGTCGGCCCGTTGAGGTGTCGCAAAGTACTCCTCGAAGGGTGGATCATAGGCCGCAACCGGCAGATGCTCGAAGATGCCTCCGCCCTGGTTGTTGATGGCCACGATGGTGAGCGAGCCCCGGAATTTGGGCGCCAGCAGGAATCCATTGGTGTCATGCAGGAGCGCCAGATCGCCCGTCAGCAGGACCGCCGGCGCATGCCCGTGCGCCACGCCCAGCGCGGTGGACAGCGTACCATCGATGCCATTCGCTCCACGATTGAAATACAGGCGCTGGCCTGTACCCACGGTCGTCCAAAAGTACTCCAAGTCGCGAACCGGCATGCTTGCCGCCACAAACACCGGGGTCGCCGGGGGAAGCGCATGAGCCAGCATTGCTGCCACCCCACCTTCGAACTCGGC
>JAEUGZ010000471.1 GCA_016794725.1 Opitutaceae bacterium
CGACATAGTGGGGATGTCCGACCCCTTTCGGCAGCACGAGGGGGTTGCGATTCTGCCGGTTGCGGGGGCCGTCGAGGGGACTGTCGACCGTGACGCAGAGCGCCTTGGCGCCGGCGGCCTCGACCCGGGCGATGAGCGCCTTGGCCAGGCCCCGGTCCTTGGCGACATAGAGCTGGAACCACACAGGTTCGGTCGCGGCCTGGGTCACGTCCTCGATGCTGGTGTTGGCGCCGCTGCTGAGGACAAAGGTGACCCCGGCCTTGCCGGCACCCCGCACGGTGGCCAGTTCTCCCTCGGGATGCACGGCGCGATGGTTTGCGGTCGGCGCAAGGAGGATGGGCATGCGGTGCCGGTGACCGAAGAGTGTCAGGGAACAGTCGAGTGCGGAGAGGTCCTGGAGGACCCTGGGTTTCAAACGAATGTTCTGATACTTTTCGTGATTCCAGCGCAGCGTGAATTCGTCGGCTGCGCCGCCGGCAATGAAGTCGCGCACCGGCGGCGGCATGAGCACGTGGGCGGCTTTTTCCACGTCGTCGAGACAAAGCAGATCAGCGAGGGCGGGCATGGGCGGTGGGGTCGCCGCCGGAGCGGCGACGGTCGGGGTGGAGGCAGCGGCCAGGGCGTTGGCCCCGAGCGCGCCGGTGCCGAGGGTGGCGAGGAAGTGTTTTCGATTCACGGTCGGATCACTTGAGGGTTTTGAGGTAGGCGATGACGTCGGCGCGTTCCTTGGAGTCCGGCAGGCCGGGAAACGGCATGGCGTTGCCGGGCAGGGCGGCCTGGGGATCGGCAAGAAACGGGTCGAGGGTGGAGGAGTCCCAGGTGGTGCGCGCGTTCTTCAGCGCGCGGCTGTAGCGAAACCCGGGCACCGCTCCGGCCTTGCGTCCCACGACCCCCACCAAGGTCGGACCGGCGGTGGGCTGGGCGCCCGGGCTGTGACAGGCGGCGCAGGCGGCGTAGAGGCGACGGCCGTTTTCCAGATCGGGGACCGGAGGCGTGGCCTGGCCCCCGGCCGCGAGGGAAACGAGCGCGGGGAACAGCAGCGGGAAGGTCAGTGCAAGGGCTTTCATCCTAAACGTGCGCGCAGTCGGTGGATTCTTGTTTCCATTCGCCGCGGATCCGGCGACCACGCAAGGGCGTCAACGTGAGCTGCGAGGGCGGGTGATTTCCGCGTCTCGGTTGGAGGTGGCCTCGATGAGGCCGCGACGGGACCGACCGGTCCCGCCTCCGTTGCGCGATTTCTTCACGCGACGCCAATCCCCGCGGGGTCGGCGACCCCACCTCCAACGAGCGCCGCTCTTGGATCGAGCTTCGGCTCGCCCCCCTGCCCGGCCTCGGGTTCCGGAGTTCAATCGCGCTCATCGCGCTCATGTCAGGCGGCCGGGTTTCTGGTGGTAGCGCACGAGGTCGTCACCCAGACGCAGCGCCAGCGCCGCCACCGGGCCGGTCGGGTTGTGACCGGAGTTGTGGGCGAACACCGAGGCGCCGACCACGAAGAGATTTTCCGCGTCCCAGTGCTGGAGCCGGGGCGAGACCACGCTGGTGCCGGGATCGGCCCCGAGGATGGTGCCGCCGGTGACGTGTGAACCCTGGTAGAGGCGCGTATCGAATGGAGCGGTACGCGAACTGACCGGACCGAGGTGGGCCGCGCCCATGGCCCGGCCGATCTGGCGGCACTTTTCGGTGACGAAGGCGGAGACCTTGAGTTCGTTCTCCCGGAAATCAAAGGTGAGCCGCAGCAGCGGCTGGCCATAGGCGTCGGTGTAGTCCGGATCGAGGTCGAGGAAGTTCTCGCGATGTGGATAACAGCTTCCCTGCGCGCCGATGGCGCAGGTGTGGGCGTACCATTCCGCATTCGCCTGCTTCCACCGCGTACCCCAGCGCGGGGTTCCGGGGGGCAGCCGCCGCTGGCCGATCGGGCGACCCGAGGAAACATTGACCCCGATGTAGCCGCCGCCGAGGAAGCCGAGTCCGGCGTGGTCGAAATTGTCGTCGTTGAACTCGTCGATCAGCGTGCCGGTGCAGCCGGCAGCGAGGAAGGGGTTGAGCCAGCGGTTAGGAAAAAAGAGGGCGATGCCCGAGTTCGCCTGGTAACAGAAGTTTTTCCCGACCACGCCCGTTCCGCTCTCCGGGTCGTAGGGACGGCCGATGCCGGCGGAGAGGAGGATTCGTGTATTGGTCAGCGTAAACGCGGCGAGCACCACGGTGGCGCCGGGCTGCAGGAAACTCTCACCGGTGGCGAGATCGAGGTACTGGACCCCGCGTACGCGGCCTGAACTCCGGTCGAAGTCGAGTCCGGTAACGTGACAGTGACGTCGCAACTCGAACTTTGGCTGCTGCTCAAGCCAGGGATAGAGCAGCACCTCCGGGGTGCCCTTGGCGTTGGCTTCGCAGATGAACCGCTCGCAGTGACCGCAATACTGGCAGGCTCCGAGGCGCATGCCGTCGGGGTTGACGTAGGGGTCGGGCGAGTTGGCCGCCGGCGACGGATACGGCTTGAAGCCGAACTCCCGCTCGACCGTCTCCTTGAAGATCAGCCCGGCCTCGGTGATTTCGAGTGGACGCTGCGGGTACTCGTTCTGACGGGGCGCCTCGAACGGATTGCCTCCTGGCTGGATCTGGCCGCGGAGGTTGCCGGCCTTGCCGGAGATGCCGAAGAGTTTCTCGAACAGGTCGTGGTAGGGTTCGAGCTCCACATAGGTCACGCCCCAGTCCTGCAGCGTCATGTCCGCAGGGATGACCGAGCGCCCGTAGCGCTGTTCGAAGCGCGTCCGCAGGGCGAGATTGTGGTCGTTCCAGCGGAACGTCTGGCCGCCCCAGTGGTTGGCGGCGCCACCGACCCCGGTGCCAGGCAGGAAGGCACTGAGCCGGCGCATCGGCAGCGATGCTTCGCTTCGAGAACGGCGCAGGGTGTAGGTTTCCAGAGCCCCGTCCTGCATCAGACCGTGGCGGGTGTCCCACCGCAGCTCATCCCGCTGGCTCGGGATCTTGCTCTCCGCCCCACCGCGCGAGTCGCCTCCCCGCTCAAGCACCAGCGTGTCGATTCCCTGCCGGACCAGCTGGCGGGCGACGAGCCCGGCCGCGAGTCCGCCGCCGACGATGACCACCGCACGTTCAGGGAGGATTTTCATCCGAGATGAGCCCATGGCGGGCGTTTCACGGGACTGATGACGTGGGTTGGCGGCATGGGGCGGAGGTCCGGCGGCTCAGCTGAAGTCCTCGATCGACTTCGGTGGGTGGGCGCCCGGGTAGGGTTTGCCTCGATACTTCACCATGTTGAGCCCGTTGACGGCCGGGAGGCCCGGATAACCGATCAGGCTCCAGAACACCTTGCCGCGATTTCCCCCGTAGATCGGGTCGGCGAAGCACGCCTGGGTGAAGAGCGGATAGACCAGGTCGTTGAACCACTCGCTGAACCCGAAGACCGGCGCCTTCAGATCGCCGGTCGAGAACGCCTGCAGCATGCGGTCCGCCTCCTCGGCGGTGAGTTCGGGGAACTGTCGGCGATGGGCGGCGAGACAGGCCTGGTTGGCCGCCTTGATGCCCGCCTTGAAGAACTGCTCGGGGGTGAGCGGCAACTGGTAGCCGTCCTCCGGGCGACCCGGACGCCATGGTCCGCGACGATAGAGCCGGTCTCCTTTCCCAAACGGTCCGGCCAGCTGGCGATCCATGAAGTAGGCCAGCCCGCAGTCGATCCCCCCGGGAGTGAGGTCGTCGGCCGGACACATCACCTCGACGAGGGCCTCGACGAACGCGGCCTCGTCGGGACTGAAACACAGGTACCCCACCGGCGCGGCTGGGGCTGGCGTGGCGTCCCCCGGTGCGCCCTGGGACGGTGTGGGATTGAGGGTGGCGGCGCCGGCGGCGAGGACGGCAGTGCGGAAAAAGGCGCGTCGGCCGCGGGAGGAAACGTCGGAGGAGTTCACGGAAGGGACATGGTGGAAGCGAGTGGGTTCGCGGGCGGGTGGCGGTCAGCGGGCGCGACGGCGGCCGAGGCGAGCGCGACGGTGGGCGTCGCGATCAAGGTGGTGATCCGATCAAGCCGGGCGGCGTAGCGATCGAGGTGTTGCGCCACGTGGGTGACAAAGTGGGCCGCATCAGCCCAACGGCGTTCCTCGATCGCTTCGCGCACGCCGGGGATGGTCTTCACGCCGTAGCCGGTGAGCAGGCCGGGAGCGTAGATCAGGTGGCGATACCAGGGACGGCCGGGCAGCCCGGCGGGATCGGTGAGCTCGCGTTCCGCACCCAGCAGCAGCGATTCCAGCTCGGATCGCTGGGTGGCTGACAGTCTGCGTTCTCCGCTGGCCACCTGGGCCAGGGCCGCGTCGCAGGCCTTGGCCCGGGCTTGCAGCCGGAGCACGGCCTCTTCCAGCGCGGTGAAACTGAGGGCGGGCACGGGGTCCCGCAACTCCGGCTGCCGGTAAACCTCCGCGGGATCCGCGCTTTGGGCGAAAGCCTGGGCTTGGATGAGCCGGTTGACCCGGTCGGTGCTGCTGCGAAGCGCCTCGGTGGCATCGCGGATTTCGGTCACGTAGCCGCCGACGGTGTCAGCCATGATTGAATACGTAAAGGGCAGCACATCCGCGTCGGCG
>JAEUGZ010000484.1 GCA_016794725.1 Opitutaceae bacterium
GGCGCCTGTTTCACGAACGGGTACGACCGCCGCCCAGGCGGCCGCGCTGGGCCTCTCCGTGGCCGAGGCGGAAACCTTGCGAACCGCCTTCTCCACCCTGCCCACGGGCGACTTGCGCGCCTATGTCAAGGCGCTGCGCGACTCCGGGTGTCCACCCGACCTGTTGCGACACCTGGTGCTCGCCGCGGTCGCCGCGCAGACCCGCAATGTCGGTGATGCCTTGGCCCGAAAGCAACTCACCGGACCCTACTGGAAAGTCCAGAAATTCGATCGCGGCGAAATCGCTCAATTCGCCGCACAGCAGAAGACCCAACGCGCCCTCGTACGCGATTTGCTCGCACCGGACGATCCATTCGAGACATCGATGGAAACAAGGCTCCAAGCCCAGCGGAACGAACTGGCAGGGATCTCGCCCGTGAAACTACCCCAGGTCCAGGCGTTGCTGGACGACTATCAGGAACTATTGAACGACATCTACCTTGAAGCAGGGGGCTCCTTCTCGGGAGGTCGCCTGATTCTGCTGCCCGACGACAAGAAGCGCCTGGCCTATCTGCAGGAACAGAAGTGGAAGGATCTTCAGGGCATCCTCAGTCCGAGCGAACTCCACGAGTACGCCCTGCGCACGTCCACCCTGGCCACCCAGATGAAACTCCAGATCACGGGGTTCAATGCCACCGAGGAGGAGTACCGCGCCCTCTATGGGCTGGTGGCGTCGTCCTCCAAGCTGCAACCTTGGCACGGACAAGGCGGGACGGATTTTGACTACAGCCAGTTTTCAAAGGAATTCAACCAGGCCCAAGCCATCTTCCTCTCCCAGCTCTCGCCGGAGCGGGCGGCAGATTTCAAATTTGCGACGGACCCGACGACATCGGCGGCTGCGCGCTTCGTCGCCCAGCTTGACCTTCCCCTTTCCTCCGCCCGCAACCTCGTAGCTTCCCAAACCTCGTCGACCCAGCGCGCGGTGGAGATCCGCCGCAATCCCACGCTCTCGCCCGAGGCGCGCACCGCCGAGTTGGAGGCGCTTGCCGTCGACACGCGCCGTCAGGTCGCCTCCATCCTCGGCGGCGAAAGTCGGGTGTCCCTCTATGAACGTCAGGGCGGCGGCTGGCTCAATTACCTGACGAGCACGCCCCCTCCCCCTGCCTCCGCCAGCAGTCCGGCGCCGCCGCGCTGAGTGCGGCGAAAGGGGTCCGGGCGAACCGGATCACGAGGTCGTATCACGGCTGGTCTTGTGGCGGTAGATGCGCGACCGGTTGACGCCGAGGAGTCGGGCCGCGGCCGATACATTGCCTCCGGAGGCGCTGAGGGCGCGGGCGATGGCCAGTTCCTCGTTCTTCTTCAGGTCGAGGGGGAGGTCCGCAACGGCCGGTGACGTCGCCGCGACACCCGCGCCCGGGGTAACCGGCGCCGTGGGCGCAAACACAATGTGCTCGGCCTTGACTGGCTCGCCGCCAGCGTGAATGACCGCCCGCTCGATCGTGTTCTTCAACTCGCGGATATTGCCCGGATAGCCATGGGCCAGGAGCCGGTCATACGCGTCGGTGGTCAGCACCGGCGGCTTTCGTTTCAGCTCCGTCGCAAAGAGCTTCAGGAAGTGGACCGCCAGCGCCGGGATGTCCTCGCGGCGCTCGCGCAGGGGCGGGACTTCGACGTGATAGTGCATCAACCGATAGTACAAATCGGCGCGGAATCCGCCCGCCGCCACCTTTCCCGGCAGGTCAACATTGGTCGCCGCGATCACCCGCACGGACACGCGTCGCGGCGTGCTCGCCCCCACCGCCGTCACCTGGCCGTCCTCGAGCACGCGCAGGAGCTTGGCCTGGAGGGCCAGCGGCATGTCGCCCAGTTCGTCAAGGAAGAGCGTGCCGCCGTGGGCGAGTTCGAAGTATCCCTTGCGATCCGACACCGCTCCGGTGAAGGCGCCGCGAACGTGACCAAACAGCTGCGACTCCGCCAGCTCGACCGGCAGGGCGGAGCAGTTCACCGCGATGAAAGGTCCCGCCGGCTGCGCACTGCCAAAGTGCACCGCCCGGGCGATGAGCTCCTTGCCCGTTCCGCTTTCACCCGTCAGCAGCACATTGGTCCGCGGATATCCCTGCACGCTCCGGATCGAGCGCACAAGGCGGCCAAACGGAGCGCTGCGGCCGACAAAACCAGCCAGACCCCAGCGCCGGGTCTCGGCTTCGGTCAGGAGCGACAGTTGCTCATCGGCCACCTTCAATGCTTCCTCCGCCTGCTCGCGACGCCGGATTTCAGCCCGGAGCGCCGTGTTCGCCTGCTCCAGTTCGGTCGTGCGCGACTCCAGTTCGCGTTTCAGTCGATGGATACGCAGGTGGGTGCCCACCCGGGCAAACACCTCCTCAATCTGAAACGGCTTGGTCACATAGTCCACTCCCCCTGCGCCAAATCCATCGACCAGACTTTGGGTCTCGTCGTTGGCCGTGATGAAGATCACCGGAATATCCGCTGTCACCGGGTTCTCCTTCAGGCGCAGGCAGGTTTCAATCCCGTCCATCTCCGGCATGAGCACATCAAGCAGGATCAGCTCGGGTCGCGCTTTCGCCGCCGAATTCAGCGCCGCCGCTCCTGAGAGCGCCGCGAGCACCCGGTGACCGGCCGATTCCAGCGCGCCACTCAGCACCCCGATATTGGCCGCCACGTCGTCCACGATCAGAATCGTGGCAGGCGGACAAACCGGCCCGGCAGGGGCTATCGTCAAAAGGTTCTCCTCGGTCAGCATACCCCCTCCGTCACGGTCTGACCCGAGTACGGGGCCAGTAGCTTGAGTACAGTCTCGGTATCGTACCGTTCCGCCGGCACCCGCAGGCGTCGCGCCAGCCCAATGCCGGCCGGCCCTTCCGCCTCCATTTCCGCGAGGCAGCGTCGCACCTCGGCGAAGTCCCCTATTTCCGCGGCGGCCCGGACCGGTGCCACAAGATGAACAGGCACGTGGCCGTTGTCTCCCGGGGTGTCGTCCGCCATCCCGGATTCGCCCAGGCCCTCCTCCGCGGCGGGTGGCTGAAATCGGACCGCGAGCAGTCGGATCAGCGTCTCACCAATCCGCTCCAACCGAAACGGCTTGGGCAGAACGTCGTCAAAGGTCACGCCGGAGTCTGCGGCGCATCCGTGCTCATGCTCGAAGGCACAGGCGGAGTAGGACACCAGCTTGGGACGGCGCGACGTTGGCAGTTCACGCAGCGCCCGGGCGGCCGACAGTCCATCCATGTCCGGCATGCGCAGGTCAATGAAGACAATGTCCGGCGGTTCCTGGCGGGCGAGTTCGAGCGCCCGGTGGCCGCTGTCCGCCTTGGTGACATCACAACCCAGCGCGGCGAGCAGGTGTCCCAGCACATCGCGGTTGCTCGTGAGGTCATCGACAATCAGGGCCCGCACGCGACAGTCGCGCGCCAGCCGCAGCCGCGGGAACGCCGCTCCGGCCAGCGAGGGACCGACCGTGCGGGCGGCCGGAAAGGAGAGCGCAAAGAAGAAGTTGCTGCCCCAACCGGGCGCGGAGTTCACCGCCAGCGATCCACCCATCAACTCGATCAATCGCCGCGCAATGCTCAACCCGAGCCCGGTCCCGCCCTTGGCGCGTCCGGCCGACTCCTGACGGAAGGGCTCGAAGATCGCCGTCTGCGCCTCCAAAGGCACCCCGGGACCGGTGTCGATGACCTCAAAGCGATAGGTTCCCTGGGCCCCGACCGGCACGACCCGGAGGCGCACCTCACCTGCGTCGGTGAACTTGACCGCATTGCCGAGGAGATTGACCAGGACCTGACGGAGTTTGCGCTCGTCGCCATGCACCCAGAATGGCGTATCGCCGAGGCTCTCCAGTCGCAGCCGCAATCCGCGCTGGTGACAGCGCTGCGCAAACATCGCGGCGAGTCCCCGCACGAGCACGGTGAGGTCGAAGTCCACCGGCTCCAGTTCCATCCGGCCCATCTCGATCTTGGTCAGGTCGAGCACGCCGTCGATGAGGCAGAGCAGGTGGTCCCCCCCCTCGATGATCGCCCGCATCGCCTCAGCGTGTTCCTGGGACACCGCCGCATCGCGTCGCAGGAGCTGGGTGTATCCGAGAATCGCATTCAAGGGCGTCCGGATCTCATGGCTCATTTCGGCGAGAAAGAGCGACTTCGCGCGGTTCGCCGCCTCCGCCGAGGCCTCGGCCCGTTTGCGCACCTCGATCTCCGTCTGCAGGGCCTGGTTGACCGCGGCGAGCTGGGCGGTGCGCTCCTCGACATGCTCCTCGAGGATTTGATTGGCCCGCTGGAGGGTCTCAGCCGCGTGACGCAGCCATTCGGGGTCGGAGAAACGAAACGACTCGCCCGGGGTGAAGATAAAATGCCAGACCCGGCCGGCCAGCGGCAGGTCCTGTTCATAGCGCCAGATCGGGGTGTGCGGCGCGGCCGGACCGGCGGCGTACACCACCACGTCCGGCTCACCCCGATCATAGACCTCCACCCGCAACCCGCGGCGGACCAGCGGGGCGAACGTCTCCTCCACCAGGTGGGTGACCTGGAACACCGCCAGGCAGAAACCCACGGTGGCGCCGGAGGGCGAACCCACGGGCATGACCACGAGAAACCCCAAGCCACCCCCGGCGGCCCGCGCGAGTCGCAGGGGTCCGGTGGCACTGGCCAGTCCGGTCCGGGCGGCCCGGTTCACCGCATCGCAGCGCCGTTCATCCGCGGAAAGGTCGAGTCCGAGCGCCGGCGAATTGACCTCCTCGGGTTCGGCATAAAACACCGGCAGGTACTCCTCGCGTTCACGCGCGGGCACGAGGGCTCCGGTTTCGTCCAATTCCGTGAAACGAAAGCCATCCAGCCCGTCGCGCGCCGCCTCGGCTTCGAACCGGGCCCGCTCCGAATGGGGAACGCGGGGAATCCACTCCAGCGCCTGCAGTTCGGGTAAACGCCGCAACGCCAGTCTGACAAAGCGGCCAAACTCGACCCGGCTCACCTCAGGTTTGACCTCAAAGAGCGCTCGCACCGAGTGCAGGATTTCCAAGGTGCGCAACATCCCGGACCGCAGGCGCTCCATGCGCTCGAGCGCCTCCTGCTTGGCCCCGGCCTCCGCTTCGGTCTGCTGCCTCCTCAGCGCCATGGTCGGTGGGAGTGCAGCGGAGGCAGCAGCAGCGGAGGGCGGTGGGGACTCAGCGGACGACGGGAGCATGGGGAACGGCAATTCCCCCCGAAGCAGATACGTTGCCAAGGTAGGCCAGCCATCCGCCAAACCGCGTGATCTCCACCGCCGAACCCACCGCAAAAGGCTCACAGAGAAAACCTTTCACACTTGTACCATCCGTCAATTCCACCGTTCCAATCACCAGCGGCGGCGGCACCTCGGCGACGAAACTGCCAAAAGCAGCCTCGTCCAGGCTCCAGACTTCCAGTTCCACCCCGGGACCATTCACTCCCGGTGACCTGACCAGGCCCGGTTTGGCCGGAACCGTGCCCGACAGCACAAAAAGCCGGTAGCCGGCTGCCGTGCGGCTGCGTTTCACCAGGGTCGCGCCGCGGCTCGTCAACTGGCCGTTCAACGGCTGACCGGTGAGGTGTGCGCCCACCACGGCGAGGTGGATGGTCCGTGCCTCGGTAGGCGCCGGAGCGGGAAGCGCGCCGATCTCGGTCTTGCTGGCCCCGATGCGACCACCCAGGGCGCGGTGCATCTGGCCGCCGATGCGGCAGAGCGGGTCGTCCGTGAAGGCCGGTCCGATCAGGGTGACGCCAAACGGCAGACCGTTGCTGCGAAAGCCGGCCGGGACCGCCACCGCGCAGAGGTCGAGCAGGTTGACGAAATTGGTGTAGAGCCCGAGGTTGGTGTTCAATTGCACCGGCTCGGCCGCAAGCTCGGCATGCGTGTAGATGGTGCCGGAGGTGGGCAGCAGCAGCACGTCCATGCGTTTCCACGACGCCTCCGTCGCGCGCCGCAGGTCCTCCAGCCGGTAGAGCGCGCGAAACGTATCCACCGCACTGTAGCGACTTCCTCCGCCAATGATCGCGGCGGTAACGGGATGCAGCGACTGTGGATGCTCATCGAAAAACGGCTGGATCGCCGCCAGGCGTTCCGCCACCCACGGGCCGGAATAGAGAAGCTCGGCCGTCTCCCGGAAGGGCGCAAAGTCGATCTCAACCGGCTTGCCGCCGAGCGACCGCAGGCGTTCGATCGACGAGGCAAAGAGCGCCGCCGCCTCGGTGTCGCCGTAGAACTCCAATTGCGACGGAGGCGGCACCCCAAAGCGAAACGCTGCCGGCAAGGCGGGCGTCGCGCCCGGGCGTTCCCGGCTGTACGGGTCAGCCGGATCGAATTCCGACACGAGCCGTCCGATCGCGCGGGCGTCATCACAGGTGAGGGAAAACACGCTGACGCAATCGAGCGACCGGCAGGCGGGTACCACGCCGCGCGTCGACAAAAGTCCCCGGGTGGGCTTCCAACCCACGAGGTTGTTGAACCCCGCCGGGATCCGGCCGGACCCCGCGGTGTCGGTACCGAGAGCAAACGTCACCAGGCCCGCCGCGACCGCCACGGATGAACCCGAGGATGAGCCGCCGGAAATGTAACGAGCATCGAATACGCAACTGGGCGCACCGTACGGCGAACGCACGCCGACAAGGCCGGTGGCAAACTGGTCGAGGTTCGTTTTGCCGAGCAGAATCGCTCCAGAGTCCATCAGACGCTGCACCACCGGTGACGTGGCCGTGGCCACGTAGGCGAAATCGGGACACGCGGCGGTGGTCGGCATTCCGGCGACATCGATGTTGTCCTTCACCGCAAAGGGCACACCGAACAGGGGAAGCTTCTTTCCCGCGGCCTTGTCAGCCATCACCCGATCCGCCTGCGCCAGCAGGTCGGCCAGCGGAACGCGATGAATCCAGACGTGATCGTCACCTCGCGCCTCCATGCGCGAGTGGAGCACACGGACCAGCTCGTGCGGCGTGCCGCCATCACGATACGCCGTCTGCAGGGAGTGTAGATCGAGGCTTTCCAGATTCATGTTGTCTCCTTTCCATCGAGGACCACCAGGGTTTGGCCGGCCGTCACCAGTTTGCCGGGTTGCGTCACCACGGCGAGCACCAGGCCGGAAGCGGGGGCTTCGACGCCCACCTCCATTTTCATCGCTTCAATGACCGCCACTTTCTGCCCGGCTGCCACCCGGTCGCCGACTCGCACGGCCACCGACCAGACATTTCCCGAGATGGGCGACGTCACCGCAGCGCCTCCCGGTGGCACAATGATCTCACCGCCAGACCCGGCGTCGGCCGGCGCCTCGGGTGGAGGCGGAATTTCAGCCGACCCGTCGCGCGCCCAACGCTCACGTTCCTCGTCGAAGGCGCGTTGCTGCCGCGCCTTGAATGCCGCGATGTCATCGGCCTCGGTCGCAAGAAACTCACGCAGGCGGCGGACACTCAGGGTCTCTTCGGTCACCTTGAGCGACGCCTGCCCGCGCAGGAAAGCCTGTCGAAACTCCAGCAGCTCCGCCTCCGGCATGGGATAGAACTGGACCTGATCGAAGAAGCGCAAAAGCCAGGGCTGCCCGGGAGAAAACTCCGCCGTCCGCTTGTAGGTGTTCCAGACCGGCACGGTGCGTCCCACCAACTGGTACCCGCCGGGACTCTCCATGCCGTAGATGCACATGTAGACGCCACCGATGCCGACCTCACCCTCCGCCGTCCAGGTGCGGGCCGGGTTGTACTTCGTCGTGACCAGCCGGTGACGGGGATCGATCGGCACGGCACAGGGTGCGCCCAGGTAGACGTCGCCCAGGCCGAGCACGAGGTAGCGCGCCTTGTAAATTGTTTCGCTGACCTCCTCGATGCGGGCCAGTCCGTTGATCCGCCGGATGAACTCGACATTGCTCGGCAGCCACGGGGCGGTCGACCGGACCGACTGGCGGTACTTGTCGATGGCCGCGCGGGTCGAACCGGCGTCAAAGGACAATGGCAGGTGGAGGATGCGTGCCTTGACTTCGAGGGATTCGATCGGAGGCAGTTCGGTCTCCGCCTGCACCAGGATCTCAACCAGGCGCGAGAGCGGAATGGCCCGGCTGTCGAAGTTGATCTGGACCGAACGCACGCCCGGCGACAGTTCAATCACGCCGGTGGTCGGGTGCGCCTTGAACCACTCCATCAGCGCATGCACCCGGAAGCGGAATTCAAGCTCGAGCAGAAGCGGGCCGTATTCGATCAGGAGGTACTTGTCGCCCGCCTGCCGGTACACGACCGCGGGCCGGTCCGGCCTGGCCGGCAGTTGGTGCAGGATGGCGCCATCGCCCGCCGCCGGCTCGTAGCGCAAACGGGACCTCGGCGAGGGAATTCGCTCCGGCGCCTGCAGGGTCCGCAACGCCTCGTCCACCTGGAGTTCGGTGGCGAGGGCGTCGGCAAAGGTCGTGCGCACAAAACGAACGGTGTCGCCGGGACGCAGTTGTCCGATCTTCCACAGATCGGCCTGCACAATGGTCGCCGGGCAGACAAATCCGCCCAAACTCGGGCCATCCTTTGCCAGGATGACCGGCATGTCCCCGGTGAAGTTGATCGTTCCAATCGCGTACTCAGTGTCGTGGATGTTCGAC
Organism: Opitutaceae bacterium; assembly: GCA_016794725.1. Taxonomy (GTDB): domain Bacteria; phylum Verrucomicrobiota; class Verrucomicrobiia; order Opitutales; family Opitutaceae; genus UBA6669. Next base: position 8,570 of record JAEUGZ010000484.1, read on the forward strand.
GGATGCAGTCCCGCCTCGCCGCCGTCGGTCCGGGTGAAGACCGGCTTGGGTCCGATCAACCGGATGCCGAGGCGGTTCGAATTGTAGTGAATCTTCCAATCCGTGCGGAAGAACAACTCGATGAACTCCTCGGTGAAGAAGTCGGGCGCGGCATGGGGACCGTAGAGGACGGAGATTGTCCAGGCGGTGCCATAGTCCGGGATGAGGGACTGCGGCGCAACCAGCGGTGGCGAGAAGGGATCGCTCACGCGTGACACCGGGAGAACGTCGCCATGCCGCAGGGTGCGGCCGGCATGCCCGCCAAATTTCCCGAGGCTGAAGGTGGACTTGCTGCCGAGGTAGTCGGGCACGTCGAAACCGCCGCGCACGGCCAGGTAGGCACGGCATCCCACTTCCTTGACCTTGCGCAGCTTCAGCACCGAACCCGCCCGGATGTGGAGACTGCGCCACCACGGCACTGGATTGCCGTCGAGTTCGGCTTCGAATTCCGCACCGCAGAGGGCAAATGTGGTGGACAGATTGAAGCGGAGGGTGGGACCGGCGAGCGTGATCTCCAGACCCGCCGCCGACTCGGGATTGCCGACCAGGCGATTCGCCAGCCGAAAAGCGTAGTCGTCCATCGGACCGGAAGGAGGCACTCCGACTGCCCAGTAGCCCACGCGGCCCGGATAGTCCTGCACGCTGGTCTGGGTGCCGGGTTCGATGACATCAATCGTCGCCGGCGCATAGGGAAACGTGGCCAGCCACTTGGTGTGGATTTCGCCGCGATCAAATTCGGCACTGCCCACGATCTGCCGGAGGTACTCCAGATTGCATTCGATTCCCGCCACGCGCGTGCTGGCCAGGGCCGTGCGCAGGCGCTGCGAGGCCTCGTCCCGGTTGGCACCACGCACAATGAGCTTGGCGATCAGGGGATCATAGAACGGCGGGATCTCGGAACCACGCTCCACCCAGGTCTCCACCCGGGCATCGGCAGGAAACGTCGCCTCCGTGAGCACGCCTGAACTCGGCTGGAACTGCTTGTTGGGATCCTCGGCGTAGAGGCGCACCTGAATCGAGGCCCCCTGGGGCGCGGCACGGTAATCGGTCAGGTCCAATTCTCCCGCCGCCTCCCGAACCATCCACGCCACGAGATCAACGCCCGTCACTTCCTCGGTGACGCCATGTTCCACCTGGAGGCGGGTGTTGACCTCAAGAAAGTAGAATTGCAGCCCGTGGACATCGAAGACAAATTCCACCGTTCCAGCCGACCGGTATCCCACCGCCTGGGCGAGGCGGACAGCGGATTCCATCAGCTGGGCGCGCATTTCGGGGGACAACCCCGGAGCCGGCGTCTCCTCGACCACCTTCTGGTTGCGCCGTTGCGCGGAACAGTCGCGCTCGCCCAAAGCGACCACGTGCCCTTTGCCGTCGCCAAAAATCTGCACTTCGATGTGCCGTGCGAGCCCGACGTATTTCTCGAGGTACACACCACTTTGCTTAAAGGCACTGGCCGCGAGCCGCTTGACGGAATCATACGCTTCCACCAGCGCCGCGTCATCCGCGCAGAGCCGCATGCCGATGCCGCCGCCGCCGGCGGTGCTCTTGAGCATGACCGGATAGCCAATGCGCGCTGCCTCGCTCCGGGCCTGGTCGAGGCTGTCGAGCAATTCGCTGCCCGGCAACATCGGCACCCCGTTCAGCTTCGCCAAGGCCCGCGCCGTATGTTTGAGCCCGAAGTCCCGCATCTGCTGCGGAGTAGGACCGATGAAGACGAATCCCTCGCGCGCGCAGGCCTCGGCAAATTCGGCATTCTCACTCAGGAATCCGTATCCCGGATGGATGGCCTCCGCACCGGTCTGCCGCGCCGCGGAGAAAATCGCCTCAAAGCGCAGGTAGCTCTCCGCCGCCGGACCGGGTCCGATGCAGACCGCTTCGTCGGCCTGCGCCACGTGCAGCGAGTTCGCGTCGGCCTGCGAGTAGACCGCGACCGAGCCGACCTTGAGCTGGCGAAGCGTGCGGATGATGCGGCAGGCAATGGCACCTCGGTTCGCAATGAGTACTTTCTTGAACATGAATCAATGGGAAGGGGGTTCAGACTTGAAGGTGATCGCGCACCACGTCGTCGCTCAGGCTGGAGATGGGACCCGAGATGGTGACCGCACCGCGGTCCATCGCATAGAAGCAGTCCCCCACCTCCCGGCAGAAATCGACATACTGTTCGACGAGGAGGATGGTCAGCCCGGAGGAGGCCTTGAGCAGGCGGATCGTGTCGCCAATCTGCTCAATAATGGACGGCTGGATACCTTCGGTCGGCTCGTCCAGCATCAGCAGCTTGGGCTGGGTGAGAAGCGCGCGGGCGATGGCGAGCTGCTGCTGCTGGCCGCCGGAGAGCACCCCGCCCTTCCGCGCGAGCATCGACTTGAGCACGGGGAACAGCGTGAACACGCGCTCAAGGGCCTCGTTGTCCACCGCCTTGCCGCGCTGGTGCACCACCAGCCCGATGCGCAGGTTCTCCTCGACCGTGAGGTGGGAGAAAATCTCGCGTCCCTGCGGCACGTAGGCAATGCCCCGCCGGGCCCGGACCTCCGGGCGAAGGCTGCCGAGACTCTCGCCATCGAAGACCACGCGGCCGGTGCGCACGGGCAGCAGGCCCATGATGGAACGCAGGGTCGTCGTCTTGCCGACGCCATTGCGGCCCATCAGGCACACGACCTGACCCGGGGCACAGGCCAGCGTGACGCCGCGAAGGATGCGGGATCCGCCAAGATCGGCTTCAACCTGTTCGAGGGACAGCAGCGATGGAACACTCATTTCCCGCGTCCCAGATAGACTTCCCGCACCTTGGGATTTGCCTGCACGGCATCAAAGCGACCTTCGCAGAGCACGGACCCCTGGTGAAGGACGGTGAGTTCGCCGTCGCGGGCAATCTGCTTCACAAAGGTCATGTCGTGTTCGACCACGACGATGCTGTGTTTGCCTGCCAGTGAGATGAGGAGTTCGCCGGTCCGGTGGGTCTCATCGTCCGTCATGCCCGCCGCGGGCTCATCGACGAGCAGCAGTTCGGGATCCTGTGCGAGCAGCATGCCAATCTCCAGCCACTGCTTTTCGCCGTGCGCGAGGGCGCCGGCGCGCCAGTCGCGTTTTGCCTGGAGCCGGATCACCTCCAGCAGTTCGTCGATCCGGGTCCGCTGCGCCGGAGTGATGCGCTGAAACAGCGTGGCGAACACACCCCGCGGTCCCTTGAGCGAGAGCTGAAGGTTCTCCCACACGGTATGGTCGGTGTAGACAGAGGGAGTCTGAAACTTGCGGCCGACCCCGAGGCGGTTGATCTGATATTCGTTCAGTCCGATCAGGTCGGTGTCCTTGCCAAACTCGATCTTGCCGGAGTCTGGCTTGGTGCGCCCCGTGATCAGGTCAAAGAACGTCGATTTGCCCGCGCCATTCGGTCCGATCACCACGCGCAGCTCACCGCGCTTGAGATAGAAATTCAGGTCGGAGATGGCTTTGAAGCCATCGAAGGTCTTGTTCACCCCTTCGACCGTCAGGATCCAGTCGGTTTTCATGGCGTGGAGGCAGATTCGGCTGATTTTTCGCCCGGCGCCGGCACTGGTTTCTCCGCAACCGCGACCCCGGCCGCGGTCCGACGGGCCTGGCGGCGACGCCACCAGGCGCTGACCCGGCCGGGCACGCTCACCACCCCGCCCGGGAGGAACAGCACCACGAGGATGAAGAGCCCGCCCATGACAATAAGCCAGAGGTCGGGATACGCACGCGTCGCCCAGCTCTTCAGGGCGTTGACCGAAAGTGCTCCCACAATCGGGCCCACCAGTGTGCCACGCCCGCCCACCGCCACCCAGACAATCGCCTCGAGCGACTTGTCCGGCATCATTTCGGACGGATTGATGATGCCCACCTGGCAGACATAAAGCGCCCCTCCGAGTCCGGTGATCATGGCGCAGAGGGCGAAAATGAAGAGCTTGTAGTGAGCCGTGGCATACCCAGAGAACAGGACGCGATTTTCGGAGTCGCGAATCGCCCGCTGGATCTGTCCGAAACGCGACCGGGTCAGGGCCCGGCCGAGCAGAAACACGCCGCCCAGCAACGCCACGGATAGCACGTAGAGCGTGCGCCGGGTTCCCGGATCGTTCAGCTCGTGACCAAGCACCGTCTTGAAATCGGTCAGCCCGTTGTTGCCGCCGAAGGTGAAGTCATTGCGAAAAAAGAGCAGCGCCGCTGCGTAGGTCAGCGCCTGCGTGAGGATCGAGAAGTAGACCCCCTTGATGCGGGATCGGAAGGCGAAGAAGCCAAAGAGCAGCGCCACGCCCGCCGGCACGAGCAGCGTCGCCGCCAGGGCGAACCAAAAGGAGTAGAAGGGCTGCCAGTGCGCAGGCAGTCCCGGATAGCCGAGAAAGACCATGAAGTCGGGCAGATCACTCTTATACTGCCCTCGCTTGCCGATCATCAGCATGAGGTGCATGCCCATCGCGTAGCCACCCAGGCTAAAAAACAGCGCCTGGCCCAGGCTGAGCAGGCCGGTGTAGCCCCAGAGGAGATCCACGCCGAGCGCCAGCACGGCCAGTGTCAGGTATTTCCCATACAGGTTGAGCGTGAAGTCGCTGACCTGAAGCGGATGGCCCGGCACCAGCAGGACATTCAGCAGGGGCAGCACGACGCCGAGCGTCACCGTGATGCCGCCAAAGACCATCCACTGCCCGCGTGAAAGAAGCACGGTGCGCTGCATGGGCCGGGTCAGTCGAGGTTGCGGCTGCGGCTCGGAAAGAGACCGCCCGGTTTCCATTGCAGAAAGAGGATGATGGCGATGAGCACGACGACCTTGCCCATGACCGCCCCGAGCCAGGGCTGGAGCACCTGATCGAACGCGCCGATGCCCAGCGCCGCCAGCACCGTGCCGAAGAGGTTCCCCACCCCGCCGGAGACGACGACCATGAAGTTGTCGACGATGTGAGTCTGTCCCAACCCCGGGCCGACATTGCCCAGCTGCGTCAGGCAGGCGCCGGCGAGTCCCGCCAGACCGGAGCCAAAGGCGAAGGTCAGCATGTTGACCCGGTCGGTGCGCACGCCCATGCAGGCGGCCATGGTGCGATTCTGGGTCACCGCGCGAATGGTGAGGCCGAGGGAGGTGCGTGTGAGCAACAGCACCAGAGCCACGACCACGGCGATGGCAAAACCGATGACGAAAATGCGATTGTAGGCCAGCGTGACGTCGCGGATCGTCACACTGCCCATCAGGAAATCGGGCGAGAGGATCTGCACATTCGCCGCGCCAAAGGTCAGTCGGAAGAGCTGTTGCAGGATGAGTGACACGCCCCAGGTCGCGAGCAGCGACTCCAACGGGCGACGATAGAGAAAGCGGATGACGCACCGCTCCAGGATCAGACCCATCGCGGCCGCCCCGAGAAACGCTGCCGGAAGCGCCGCGACAAAATACCAGCTGAAGGCAGTTCCCGACTTGCCAAACCAGAGGATGAAAAGGTCCTGAACCAGGTAGGTGGCGTAGGCTCCAACCACCATCAGTTCGCCATGCGACATGTTGATCACGCCCATCAGGCCGAAGGTGATGGCCAGCCCCAGTGCCATGATCAGCAGCACCGAACCCAGGCTGAGTCCCCGAAAAAGGGTGCCGACAAAATTGACGACCTGGTAGTGCGTTTCGATGGAGTAGACCGCCGACTTCGCCCGAGCGACCACGGCGGAGTCGACCGTGTTGGGTTGGGAGGCAGCCTGGTCGATCAGCGTTTTCAGCTGGGTGGCACCCGCCAGGGAATCCTTTTCTTCCAAAACGGCCGCGGCCGCGAGCTGCCGCGCCGGCTCTCCGCTCGCGAGGTCGAACAGGGCCAGCGCCACGTGCAGGGCGCGGCGCACCGCCGGCGAGGACTCGACCTGAAGTCGCTTCTCCAGGAGCGGACGATGCTCGGGCTTGAGTCCCTGCCCGAGGCGGTCGGCCGCCGCGACCCGCGTGGCCACGTCCGGCGCCACCAGCGCGGCCAGTTCGGTCACATCGCGCATGGCACGACGGATCGCGCCATCGGTGTCGATCGGCTTGAGCGCGGTGGCTTCGAGCGAAAGGGGCCGGCCCTCCGCATCCAGCAGCCGGCGGCCATCGGCGACCGCGAGTGCGGCGAACCGTCCCTGGTCGTCCGGCGCCGTATCGAGTCGAAAGGGAATGCGCACTCCATCCGCGCCGGTGTACAGGAACACCTCGCCCTGTTTCCATGCTGTCAGCACGGGCAGGATGGCCTCGTCCTCCACGCCGACCAGGGCCCGCAGCGCCGCGGGCTGCGCGTCGGGTTCGGCGAGCAGCGCGGCCACCAACGCGGCCCGGCCCGGCGGGACGCCGTTCGCACCGGTCAATCCGGTCACACCCGCCAGCAGCAGGAGAAACAAAGGGAGGCAACGACGCATGCGTGGGGATCGAGAGAGTGCAGGCTGCCGGAAGTCCCGAAGGCCCTCCGGCAGCGTACTGCTACAACAACAACAACATTGACTGCAGACCGACGGCCCATGCGCGACATGGGCCGAAGTTGAGGAATTACTTTTTGCCGAAGGTGCCCTTGAGGAAGGGTTCGCCGTAGACTTGTTCGAAGGACTTCAGGATCTTGAACTGTCCGTTCGGCAGCGTCTCACCGACGTACACGTTCTTCGTCAGGTGGTGGTTTTTCTGGAAGGTCACCTTGCCACCCGGGCCATTGAAGGAGACACCGCTTTCCAGGGCGGCCGTGACCTTGGCGACGTCAAAGGAGCCCGCCTTCTCGACCGCGGCTTTCCAGAGGTACACACCGACGTAGGAGAGGACCATCGGGCTGTTGGTGACGCGCCCCTTCTTCTCGATGCCGGGGACCGAGGTCTTTTCCAGCCAGGCGAAGAAGGCCTTCTTGAACGCCGTGTTGGCGGGCGACTCAACGGACTGGAAGTAGCTCCAGGCGCCGAGCTGGCCGACCAGATCCTTGGTCGGCAGACCGCGGAATTCGTCTTCCGACACGGAGAACGAAATGACCGGCACATCCTCGGCCTTCAGGCCGGCGTTGGCATACTCGCGGAAGAACGGGACGTTGGTGTCGCCATTCAGCGTGCTGACCACCGCGGCGTCACCGCTGGCGGCAAACTGTTTGATTTCGGAAACGATCTGCTGGTAATCGGTGTGACCGAAGGGCGTGTACTTCTCCTTGATGTTCGCCGCCGGCACGCCCTTGGAGGCGAGGTACTCCTTGAGCACCAGGTTGGTCGTGCGTGGATACACATAGTCCGACCCGAGCAGGTAGAATTTCTTCTTGCCGAGGTCCTTCAACAGATAGTCGACACCCGGGGTGGCCTGCTGGTTGACGGCCTCGGCCGTGTAGAAGATGTTTTTCGAGAGCTCTTCGCCCTCGTATTGCACGGGATAGAAGAGCAGACCGTTGTTCTTTTCGAACACCGGGAGCACCGACTTGCGGCTCACCGAGGTCCAGCAGCCAAAGGTCGCCGCCACCTTGTCCTGCTCCAGAAGCTGCTTCGCCTTCTCGGCGAAGAGCGGCCAGTCGGAGGCACCGTCGACCACGACGGCTTCGATCTTCTTGCCGAGCACGCCACCCTTGGCGTTGATCTCGTCGAAGGTGAAGAGCAGCACGTCGCGCAGCGAAGTTTCGCTGATCGCCATGGTGCCGGAAAGGGAATGAAGGACGCCAACTTTGACGGTCTCGGCCGCGTGGGCCGGGAGGAGGGCGCCGCCGAGGGCGAGAGAGGCGGCGGCGAGGTACGTTTTCCAGGAGTGGATCATAGATGTGGAGGGAAAGTGGTGTAGAAGGATTCGTGCCAAGGCGGACGCCTCAGAACTTGAAACGCATCTGGGCGCCGAGGAAGTGACCCTTGTCGGCGGAGTGGTTCTTGTAATCGGTGAAGGAATACTCCGTGGACACCTCAAGGTTGGGGGTCACGGTGAAGAGCGGGGCGAAGGTGAACTTGGTAAACTCCTCGTCCGAAAGGACCTCGCCGCCCGCGATGCGGCCGACGAGCGCCACCTTGGGACTGAACGCCTGCTTGATGAAAAGCAGCCAGAAGTACGGCTCCTTCTTGCCGGACGCCGTGTCAAAGGACGACCAGGAGTACTCGGCGGCCAGCGTGGTGTCGCCGATCACATGCTGCAGCCAGACGTCGGCCGTGAACACATCGGTGTCGGTGTCGTCGTCCGTCTGCGCCGCCAGCGAGAAAAAGGCCGTCGTGGCCGCGCCCTTGTACGTGTAGTACACCTCGGCGCCGACGCCGTTGTCGAGGTCGCCGTCGCCCTTGTAGTAGGTCGGGCCATAAAGCGAATCCAGGAAGGCGATGCCCATCGAGTAGCCATCACCCGAGTTCTCCAGCTTTACGCCGCTGTGGTAGGCGGGGATGTTGGGCGAGGCGATGTTCGCCGCGCCGGGGGAACCCTCCCAGCCGTAGCTGATCTGGGTCATGTTCGTCCAATCGAACGCCTCATAGCCGAGCCAGCTGAGGAATTTGCCCGCCGTGAGGGTCGTGCCGCCGCCAAAGTCGTAGGTCGCGTAGGCGTCGAGCAGCACCGGATCGCCGGAGCTGAAACCGAAAAAGCTCACCGTGCCGGTCACGGGTTTGAAGTAGGCCGACGCCGCAAGTTTGTAGGCGTCAATGTCGAGCGTCGAATTGTTGTCACCGGGATCCGCTTTGGCGTAGCGGGCCGAGCCGACGACATACCCGCTGACACCGAGGTTTTCGTTGATCTTGATCTCAGCGAGAGCCGGCAGGGCCGTCAGGAGGGCGGTGACGCCGGCGAGTGGGAAACGCATGTTCATAGGGAGGGAGCTTGGTTGTGTGGTCGCACCGCATCCCCGCCGGCCAAGACCTCGGCCAGCCACGGGTTCACGGTGCGGTGTTCTCCCAAGCACCCCAGGTGCCAACCCTCCGAACCTATAGCAAGTCACTCATCTATAAATACTAGTGAAATCAACGGCCCATGACACCCCGCCTCAGACTGTTGCGCCACGCAACACCTGCCGACGCCACGGCGGCCCGCTGTTGCACCGCGCGACACCGATCCTGGGACCGCGCCGTGTCGCCAACTGAGGGGCCGAGCGTGCGAGGCTCCTCCGTTTCTGTTGAGGGCGGCCCCGCAGTTCCGCATGCGCGCCAACCTAAGGTACGGAGGTGGAAATTTGCTGCGGATCCGTTGGGGGTGGCCTCGGTGAGGCCGCGACGGGCCCGCCAGGTCCCGCCTCCGATGACCGATTTCTCCACGCGACGCCAATCCCCGCGGGGTCGCCGACCCCACCTCCAATGGACGCCGCCCTTGAATCGCGCTCACGTTGACGCGTAGGCGCATTCACGGGAAGGCCGCGGCCGGACTGACCGGTCCCGCCTCTGCCTTCGAGTCGATCGCCTCTGCTCAGAGCGCGGCGAGGAGGCGCTCGATTTCGGCGCGTTTCGCCTTCTGGTCGGCGAGCTGCTTGCGCGCGCCCTCGAGCACGGCCGGGGGGGCCTTGCTGACAAAGGCCTCGTTCGACAGGCGTGCCTCGGTCGCCGCCACATGCTTGCTGACCTGGTCGAGTTCCTTGGTCAGGCGGATTTTCTCGGCCGCCGGATCCACCTTGATGCCGGTGTCGAGGAAGAGTGTGCCGAGCGGTGTGACCACGGCGGGAAACGCCGGTTTCTCCGTGGTGCGCTGGAGCGAGGCCGCCCCGACCAGGCGGGTCACCTTGGCGGATGCGGACGCCAGCAGCGCCCAATCGGCGTCACCGGCCAGCACGAGGAAGGAAACATCGCGTTTCTGCGCCACGGCCTGGTCGGCCTTGAGCTGACGCGCCAGGCTGGCCACCTGCTTGAGCGTCTCGACGCGGGCGGTCGCTGCCGGATCGATCTGGATACCGTCCGCCGCCAGCCGCGACACCAGGGCCTCGGAGGTCATGATCCGGGTCGATTGCAGGAACTCGCCCTCGCCGCCGTAGCCGAGCAGGTGCCAGAGTTCCTCGGTGATGAACGGCGCAAAGGGGGCGAAGAGGAGCAGGAACTCGCGGATGACGAGGTCCTGCACCGCCAGCACGTGGGGCTGCGCGGCCTGATCCTGCACGCGCGTCTTGGCCACCTCGACGTACCAGTCGCAGAAATCGTTCCAGAAAAATGAATACAGCCGCTGCGTCGCCCCGGCGAATTCGAAGTCCGCAAAGCCGCGCTCGACGGTGCGCACCGTGTCCACCAGCGCCGCAAGCAGCGCATGGTCGTCGTCGTCCAGGCGCGCCGGCACAAGCCGGGCGAGGATGGCGTTGAGCGAGCGATTGTCCGCCATCGGTCCGCTCATCTGGCGGAACCGGCAGGCGTTCCAGAGCTTGTTGCAGAAGTTCTTGCCGCCTTCGATGCGGTCCTCGTCGAACTTCACATCCTGCCCGAGCGGCGCGATCTGGAGCAGGCCGAAACGCAGGCCGTCCGCGCCGTACTTGGCGATGAGGTCGAGCGGATCGGGCGAATTGCCCAGTGTCTTCGACATCTTCCGTCCCGACTTGTCGCGCACGATGCCGTTGAAATAAACGTGCCGGAAGGGGATGCGGCGCACGAGCTCCTCGCGTGACAGCGTCGGACGGTCATCGCCGGTGAATTCGAGTCCCGCCATGATCATGCGCGCCACCCAGAAAAAGATGATGTCCGCCCCGGTGGCGAGCGTGGTGGTGGGATAGAACGCGGCATAGTCGGCCTTCGCCATTGCCGCCGGGTCGGGCCAGCCGAGGGTGGCAAAGGGCCAGAGCCACGATGAGGCCCACGTATCCAAAACGTCCTCTTCCTGCTCCCAGCCCTGGGGGTCGGCCGGGCCGTCGAGCGACACATGCACCTTGGTCGGATCGAGCAGGTCCGCCTCCGTCAGTTTCTCCCGATCGATGCCCTTGCGGTACCAGACCGGAATGCGGTGTCCCCACCAGAGCTGACGGCTGATGCACCAGTCCTGGATGTTCTCCAGCCAGTTGAGGTAGACCTTGCTCCACCGCTCCGGGTGAAACTGGATCAGGCCGTCGCGCACCACCTGCTTCGCCTCTTCCACCCGAGGGTAGCGCAGCCACCACTGCTGGGTCAGGCGCGGCTCGATCGGCACGCCGGCGCGCTGGGAATAGCCGACGTTGTTCTCGTAGGGCTTCTCCTCGATCAGTGATCCGCGTTCGCGCAGCAACTCGGCCGCCTTCTTGCGGCCGGCGAAACGCTCCAGTCCGGCCAGTTCGGGACCCGCCGCCTCGTTGAGGATGCCGTCGGCGTTCAACGCGTCGATCACCGGCAGGCGGTGGCGCTGGCCGATTTCAAAGTCCACCTTGTCATGGGCCGGAGTGACCTTGAGCACGCCTGCGGCAAACACCGGATCCACCGCCGTATCGGCCACGATCGGCAGTCGCACGCGCTCGCCCAACGGACGCCAGACGTGCTGGCCAATCAGGTGCCGGTAACGCTCGTCGTCGGGATGCACGGCCAGCGCGACGTCGGCTGGAATCGTTTCCGGGCGGGTGGTTTCCACCACCAGGTGCGTGGTCTCGCCCGACGGAGTCACCAAGTCGTACTTGAGCTTGTAAATGAACCCCTTGGTCGGACGCATTTCGACCTCTTCATCCGAGAGCGCCGTCAACGACGCCGGGCACCAGTTCACCATGCGTTTGCCGCGATAGATGTTCCCCTTCCGGAACAGGTGCACAAACGACGTCAGCACCGCCCGGCTGTAGCCCGGATCCATGGTGAAGTGCGTGCGGTCCCAATCGCAGGAACACCCCAGCTCACGCAGCTGCTTGAGGATGATGTCACCCTTCTCACCCCGCCAGGCCCACACGCGTTCGAGGAAGGCTTCCCGGCCTAGATCGCGACGGCCCTTGCCCTCGGATTTCTTCAAGTGCTTCTCGACCATCGTCTGCGTGGCAATACCGGCGTGATCGGTCCCGGGAATCCAGCAAGCCGCCTTGCCCTCCAGCCGGGCGCGACGAATCAGCGCGTCCTGCAGGGTGTTGTTCAGCACATGCCCCATGTGCAGGATCCCGGTCACATTCGGAGGAGGAATGACAATCGTGTAGGTCTCCTGGCCAGGCAATGCCTTGCCGGAAAAGCACTTGGCCTGCTGCCAAGCGGCATACCAGCGGTCTTCCACATCACGCGGTTCGTAGCTTTTGGTGATCTCGGGCATGGTCGGTTACGTTGAACCCCCGAGGCAACCGCCCGACCTCGGTCGAGGCAAGCGGCTTCCAATCGGCCAATCCGGGCTTTTCAGGGCGAGGGATCGTGGCAAACACCGTGGGAAACCCACCGGACCCACCCGCAACTTGGACATTGAATGCCACCCGTCCCCCGGGCGATGCTCCCGAATCAACGTCCACGTGCAGCCCCTCCCTTCATGACCGGTCGCCTCCAAAAACACGCGCGCGAACGCCTCAACTTCGTCGGCGATGTGCCCGTCGCCGAGCGGCTGGCGGCCTGCAAGACCTTCCTGCGGTTGGAGGGAGCCATGATCCGGATGCGCCACGACGCCGGCGAAGCTGGACTCGACATCGTTCACGCTCGGGCGGCAATGGTGGATATACTTCTGGCTCACCTATTTGACTACGCCATCTCCGCCTACGTGCGCAAACACGGCGAGATGCCGTCGTCGGTCGCCCTGATCGCCCAGGGCGGCTACGGCCGGGCGGAATTGAGTCCGCTGAGCGACATCGATCTGCTTTTCCTCTTTCCGCCCAAGGCCAAACCGCTGGTCATCAAGCCGCTCCAGGAACACCTGTCCAACGAGATCCTCTACATCCTCTGGGACTGCGGCCTGAAGGTGGGCCATGCGACCCGGACGGTGGATGAGACCTTTGCCGAGGCAAAGAACGACATCCAAACCAAGACAGCACTGCTGGAGTCGCGTCTGATCGCCGGCGCCGTGGCCCTCTACGAGGCCTTTGCCACCGCCTACCGGGCCTTTTATACCGAGGAGGACCCCCGCTCCTACATCGCGGCCCGTCTCGCCGACCAGCAGCAACGCCGGGAAAAGTACGGCAACACGGTTTTTCTCCAGGAGCCTGACATCAAGAACGGGGTGGGAGGCCTGCGCGACTACCAGAACGCGATCTGGATGGCCCGGGTGAAACTCGGGATCAGCGCGCTCGACGAACTGGGCACCCAGTCCTACCTCCGACGCAACGAGGTGCGCGACTTCCAGCGCGCCTACACCTTTCTCCATCGGGTGCGGAATGAGCTGCATTTCCAGAGCAAGCGCCCGACCGACGTGCTCGCCCTCGACAATCAGCCGCGCATCGCGCTCGGCCTCGGCTACACGCATCACGATGCCCTGGGGCGCGTCGAGCAGTTCATGCACGACTACTACCGTGCGGCTCAGACCATTTACCGGATCTCCAAGCTGATTGAAAACCGCCTCGCCCTGACGCTCGAAACCCCCGACGGCAGCAAGGTCTCGTTTCGCGACGCCATCCGGGCCCGCCGGATGGAGCGCACGAAGCGAATCGACGGATTCATTCTCCGCTCCGGCGAGCTCGCGCCGGAGTCGTCCGACGTGTTCCGGCAGGATCCGGTGCGACTCATCCGCGTCTTCCGTCACTGCCAGCAGCTCAACGCCAAACCCGATTTTGCCTTGCAGGCCCTGATCCGGGAGGGTCTCCCGTTGCTCACCCGACGGGTGCAGCAGTCTCCGGACGCCAACGTTTCGTTCCGATCCATCCTCGAGGAGGCGGGCGCCGTCTACCCCATTCTGTCCCAAATGCACGAATTGGGCGTGCTCGGACGCTTCATCCCGGAGTTCGACGCGCTCACCTGCCTCGTGCAGCACGAATTTTACCATCGGTACACCGCCGACATTCATACGCTGCATGCCATCCGAGAATTGGACAATATTTTCACGGACGCCTCTCCCCTCAGCAGCAAGTACCGCACAACGCTGCATGAAACGTCGTCACCCACCCTGCTTTATCTGATTCTGCTGCTGCACGATATCGGCAAAGCCCGGGGGATCAAGGGACACGCCGAAAGCGGGGTCGCCATTGCCGGCCCGTTGCTCGATCGGATGGAGGTGGATGCCACCAGCCGTGAATTAGTTTCATTCGTGATCAAAAATCACCTCATCATGGCACGCTTTTGGCAGAAGCGGGATGTAGATGATCCCAACACTGCCGCTGCATTCGCCGAACAGGTCGGCGACGCCGAACGCCTGCGCTACCTTTATGTGCACACGTTCTGTGACGCCCGCGGCACGTCGGCAGGGCTATGGAACGGTTACAAAGACACTCTTCACACCACGCTCTTCCGGGCGACGCTTGAACACTTTATCCATGGTGACGCTCTCGCCACCCGCAATTCGCAACGTCTGCAAATGACTTTCCAGGAACTCGTCACCAAGAACATTCCCGGCATCAGCCAGGACGAGATTGCCGCGCACTTCAATCTCCTGCCGGAGCGCTACTTCATCCACACGGACACCGGCGAGATTGCCCTGCACATCCAGATGGTGAACCGGCTGCTGCACTCCATCACCGCCGCGGATTCCGTGAGTTCGCTCAAGCCCGTGATCGAATGGAAGGATGACCTCAACCGTTCCCTCACGGTCGTGAACGTGGTCACCTGGGATCGCGCCGGTCTCTTTTACAAGCTCGCCGGCGCCTTCAGCGTGGCAGGCCTCTCCATCCTCGGCGCCAAGGTGATTTCGCGCAGTGATCACATCGCCATCGACACCTTTTACGTGGTCGAGCCGGGGCGCGGGGTGGTTCAAAGCGCCACCGCGCAGGACACCTTTGCGCGCACGGTGGAATCGGCGCTCGTTCAGAACAAGGACCTCTTCCCCGACATCGTTGCCCAGGCCAAGAAACTCGCGGCCTCCACCCGCTATTCCGCCTCAGCCAAATCCGGCGAAGCGCTGCACACATCCTTTCCGCCCACGGTCGATGTCTACCACGAGCTCTCGATGCAGCGCACCATCATCGAGATTCAGGCCCGCGACGAGATTGGCCTGCTCTTCCGGCTGGCCAAGACGATCAGCGATCAGGGTTTCGACATCACGTTCGCCCGCATCGGCACCGAGCGCGGCGTGGCCATCGACACGTTCTACATCGAGGATGCTTCCCACGTCGCGGTCTCGGATCCGGAGCGTCTGCACACCCTGCGCGACGCCCTGGCCGCCGTGATCACGCCGATCGAGCCGGCACCGATCGCCTGAAGTCCAGAGCCAGCCACGCCCGGGCTAGGCGCTGATGAGGGCGCGCATCTCGGCAAGGTACCGGGGCACGGCAACCCACGGGTCTTCCTTGGCCTCGTATTCAAGCGCCACCCACCCCTGGTAGCCGCCGTCGCGGAGGAGCTTCACCAGGCGTTTCAGGTCGGCCGGACGGGACCCACCCGCGGCGGTGTGGCTGAGTTCGACCTTGAACTGGACGTTCACGGCGTAGGGCACACACTCGGCAAAATCGCGATAGGGGTCGTCGGTGCGGAAATTTCCGGAATCCAGATTTACCCCGATCCACGGGCTCTTCACCGCCTTGACCATCGGTAGCAAGGTGGCGGCGCTTCCAATCGAATCGTGATTCTCCAATCCCAGGAAAATCCCTCGCTTGCCGGCATAATCGCACACCTCCTCCAGCGCCTGGACCACCTGACGGTCAGCCTGCTCGCGCGGCCACTCGTTGGTCACCCCGGCGAACACCCGGATATGCGGTGCCCCGAGCAACGCCGCCCGGTCGATCCACTGTTTGGTGGCCGCGATTTCCGCGGCATGCTTGGGACCCGGGGGATGCGAAAAATTGTTGCCGATCGCGGTTCCGCTGATGGACATGCCCCGCAGAAAACAGGCGCGGCGCAGGGCGAGCACATAGGCGTCCGTCTCCTCGGTGAAAAAATAACTGGTCAGCTCCGCGCCGTCACACCCCTGCTCGGCGCAATAATCGACAAATCGGGCCATGTCGATCGCCCGGCCCGTCGGGACCTTGGGGTTGGGTTTGCCCCGCATGACCGGGAAGTAGTCCCGGAATGAATAGGCCGCAAGGCTGAGGAGCATCCGGGATGCCCCCTTGCGACCAAAAACCGAGGGCGTCGCGGCCACCGCCGGAGCCGCAAACGGCGTGCTTGGCGCAGCGGCGAGGAGGGCGGCGGCACCGGAGAGTTGAAGAAACTGTCGACGGGAGGGGGTGATCATGAGGTCTTGGGGGCCGGAGCCGGGGTCTTGAGGTTGAATTCCTTGAGAATCGCATCGATCTTGGCCGCCTTGTCTTCAAGCGAACTCCCGGGGTGCAACCCGGCATGGCGCACCGTGCCGTCCGGGGCGATGATTGCGACGTACGGAATGCCCATGATGCCGTAGTCGGGATTGAAGACCTCCTCCTGGCTGAACGCCACGGTCCAGGTCATCTGCTTGGCCTTGATGAAATCGTGCATCAGCGCCATTTCCTTGTCCGGCTTGCCCTTCGTATCCACCCGGCCACCTTCCAGCCCGCTGACAAATCCCTGCAGACTGGTCACGCCGATCACCGCCACATCGGTGCCCTTGTAGTGCTCCACGAGCTGGGCCACCTGCGGAAATGACGCGATGCAGGGACCACACCAGGTCGCCCAAAAGTCCAGCACCACCACCTTGCCCCGATAGGCGTCCAGTGTCTTGGGGCCGTCCTGGCTAAGCCAGGTGAAATGAAGATTGGGCGCGATCTTTCCGATCAGGCCCGCCTGAGTCTGCGTCGCCTTGGCTTTACGGTCCAGCATGGACATCATGCGGTCGGCGTTGGCCGCGGCCTTGCTGCCCGGGAAGTCGATCGCCACCTGCTTGAGGAGCTCGGTGCCCTTGACCGAGTCGTTCAACACCTCGGCATACAGCGCCGCCTTCATCAGGAGGATTTGACCCACCTCGTCGCTCTTGTCGCCCTGATACTTGAGCAGCAGCGCATCAAACTGGGCCAGTTCAGGCGCGAGGTCGGCGGCCGTGTTCCGGCCGGAGGTCAGCTTCGCCCGGACGCCGGACACCAGCGTCTCAAGATCTGCTTTCGCCGAAGAAGCAGAGGCCGGGGTCGCGGTCGCGGAAGCCGTGGCAGCCGCCGGAGCGGCCACCTGCGCATGGGAAACAGGAACAGCGCAGGCGACAAGGCCAAGCGCGACCAACGGGAATGAATGGGACATGGGTCGAGGAGGGAGAACCCAGCCTGCACAACCCCCGGGGCGAGGGCAAGCCGGCGGCGGAAGCGATTCCAAAGGGCGTGAGGTTCCTTGGTGACGGAGCGTTGGAGTTGCGGTTGGAGGTGGTCCCGTTGTCGCGCAGACGCGTCAACTCTAGGACCGGGCGTGGGAAGTCGCGGCGGTTCTGGTGGAGGTGTCCTCGGCGAGGCCGCGACGGGACCGACCGGTCCCGCTTCCGTGGACCGATTCCTTCACGCGACGCCGATCCGCGCGGGGTCGGCGACCCCACCTCCAACGAACTCGGGAGCTTGAAGCGTCACCCGGATGGGGCGGCCCCACGCCACCAGCGCGCGCAGCCTGGGCCGGCCCGATTTCGGTGTTTCTTTTCGGCTGGCCGCCGTCATCGAACACAGAAGAGTTGTCGCGCCCACCCTGCGCCCTCTCCGATGCTCCCTCCCCTGCCTCCCTTCTGGAATCCGTTGCTCGGCGCCGAAACCACCGCGGCCTACTTCCAGGAGCTCGACGCCTTTCTCGACGCGGAAACCGCCGCCGGCAAAACCGTGCTGCCGGAAAGGGAGTCCCTCTTCGCCGCCCTCGCCCTCACCCCTTACGAACGGGTCCGCGTGCTGCTCCTCGGACAGGATCCGTATCCGAGCCCCGGTGACGCGCACGGCCTCTGCTTTTCCGTGCGGCGGGGGCAGCCGGTGCCACGTTCGCTTCGCAACATCTACAAGGAGCTGACGGCGGACATTCCGGGATTCGTCCCGCCCGCCCACGGAAACCTCGAAGCCTGGGCCAGCCAGGGCATCCTCCTCCTCAACACCGTCCTGACCGTCCGCCCGCACGAGGCGCAGTCGCACCGAGGGCGGGGCTGGGAGCGGTTCACGGACCGCATCATCGACCACCTCAACCGCAAGCCAACCCGGGTGGTCTTCCTGCTCTGGGGCAACGCCGCGCAGAAGAAGCGGGAGCTGATCACCGCCCCCCACCACGCCATCGTCGCCTGCGCCCACCCGTCGCCTCTCTCCGCACGGCTTTTCTTCGGATGCCGGTGCTTTTCTGCCGTCAACCGGCACCTGGAGGAGTCAGGGCAGCCTCCCATCACCTGGCAGCTCCCGCCGTGAGCCACGCGATGCCGACAAGAAACCACGAATTGACACGAACGGGCACGAATCCCCCAATTTCTTTACGCGACGCCAATCCACGCGGGGTCGGCGATCCATAAGCGCTCACTTTGAGGAGTGATGAGGTGGAGCCCCCTCGGTGTGCGTTGGATCGATGGAGGGCGAGCGACACCCGGCGTGGGGGTTCCAATGCTGGGTTTCCGCGGTGTGTTGCCGTCCCAGGCATCCACAACGGGCAGTGAACTCGG
>JAEUGZ010000318.1 GCA_016794725.1 Opitutaceae bacterium
TGGTGCCCTACGAGGACACGGAACGCGATGGCCACCGGGTGACCCTTTCCGCCGAAACCGCCGCCCGCCTCACACCGGGCGCGGCCGTGCATCGCAGCGGCAGCGATCACGCGCAGGGCGACATCGTCGTCCGGGCCGGCACACGGCTGTCCGGGCGGGAAATCGCCGTCGCCGCCGCCTGTGGCGCGAGCAGTGTGACGGTTGCCGCGTTACCGAAGATCGCCGTTGTCTCCACCGGCGACGAACTGGTGGAGGTGGCCTCGCCTGTCCTGCCGCACCAGATACGGCGGAGCAACGACCTCGCCCTGCGCGCCTCCCTCGTGCAAGCCGGTTTCCCCCTCGTGCAGCTGCTCCACCTGCGGGACGTTCCCGCCGAGATCGAGGCGGGGCTGCAGCGGGTCCTGGCCGAGTGCGACGTGGTCATTGCCACCGGCGGCGTATCCAAAGGGCGACACGATCACCTGCCCACGACCCTGAGTCACCTCGGCGTGACCAAGGTGTTCCACGGCGTGGCCCAGCGCCCCGGCAAACCGATGTGGTTCGGCATGAGCCGCCGCAAGACCCCGGTGTTCGCGCTGCCCGGCAACCCCGTTTCGTGTTTTGCCTGCCTGCACCGCTACGTCCTGCCCGCGCTCGTGCGCGCCAGCGGTGGTCCGCTCGCCGCTCCGCGCTGGGTCCAGTTGACCGAAGCGATCGAGGCCCACCCGCACGTGACGCGGTTTCTGCCCGTCCATGTCCGCTCCCAACCGAACGGCGTCCTCCAAGCCACCCCCGACCCCGTCAACACGTCCGGCGACTTCGCCGGCCTGATCGGAACCGACGGGTTCGTCGAGCTTCCCCCGCAGATGGATTTCCCGGCCCACCACATCGCCCCCTTCACTCCCTGGATCTGAGTCGGGGCACCCTTCCCTCCGAGTCATTCACCACGCATCTCGCGGCCTCAGCGAGGCCACCTCCAACGACGACCCACGTCCGCGCCTACCCCTCGACCATTGAGCTTCGCTCCAAAACTCCAGAACCTCGCCTTCCATCCGAAACCCCAGTAGAAGCGCACCGTCATTCGTCATTCGTCATTCGTCATTCGTCATTCGTCATTCGTCATTCGTCATTCGTCATTCGTCATTCGTCATTCGTCATTCGTCATTCGTCATTCTAGCCCCTGCGCGGCTGGTTTCCCCCTTCCCCTTCCCCTTTCACTCTTCACTCTTCGCACTTCGCACTTCGCACTTCCAGTCCCCCCGGGGGCTGGCCCCCTCCGTGTTCACCCATCTCGATTCCCAGGGACAGCCCGCCATGGTCAATGTCGGCGGCAAGCCCGTGACTCACCGTACCGCCCGCGCCGAAGCGGTGGTGAAACTGCCCGCCGTCCTCGCCACGTTGTTGCGCGACGGCGACATCACCACGCGCAAGGGCCCGATCTTCCAGACCGCCATCCTCGCCGGCATCATGGGCGCCAAACGCACCAGCGACCTCATACCGCTCTGCCACCCTTTGCCTCTCACTGACTGCAAAGTGACGATCACAAGTCGTCCCGCCGCGGCAAATGGATCGATGGACATCGTCATCACCTGCCTCGCCGAGACCCTTGGCCAAACCGGCGTCGAGATGGAGGCGCTGACAGGAGCCAGCGTCGCCGCCCTCACGCTCTACGACATGGGAAAAGGTGTTTCCCACGAGATCGTCATCGAATCGGTCCGACTGCTTGAAAAAACCGGTGGCAAGAGTCACTTCCTGGCGCCCGCCGCCACGCCATGACGTCCGTTCAACTCCACTACTTCGCTTTGCTGCGCGAACAACGCGGCCTCTCCAGCGAGGTGCTCGCCACCTCCGCCACCGACGCGGCCGCCCTCTACGCCGAGCTGAGCGCCCGTCACGGGTTCACCCTGCCGATCGACCGCGTCCGGGTCGCCATCAACGGCGAATTCGCCCCCTGGAACACCCCGCTGCTCGAAGGAGCCGAACTCGTCTTCATCCCACCCGTGGCCGGCGGCTGAGTCCGAATCCGCGTCCATCCGTGGTCAAACATTCGTGTCCCTTTTCCGGAACCATGCAGTTGAACCACGAATTGACACGAATCCACACGAATGAAAACCGGGACCGAGAGTGGCGAGGGATGGGTTCACTCGTTGGTGAGGTGAATTCAGCGGCTCGACTCTTCGTATCTCACTCCGGATTCGTGTCCATTCGTGTCAATTGGTGATTTCGCGTCTGCATGGCCTAGTGGTCACACCTCCAACTCCCTCCACGATGACGTTCCGCATCTCCACCACTCCACTTGACCCGCCGACACTCGCGCGCGACCTGCTCGATCTGCGGGCCGGGGCCTACGTCGAGTTCCAAGGGTGGGTGCGCAATCACAACGAGGACCAGGCGGTCCAGGCTCTCGAGTACGAAGCGTATGTCGCCCTCGCGGAAAAGGAGGGTGCCCGCATCCTCGCCGAAGTCGCCACGCGCCACGCCATCCTCGGCGCCGCCTGCGTGCACCGCACCGGACTGCTTCAGCTCGGCGAACTCGCGGTCTGGGTCGGCGTCACCGCAGCCCACCGTGGCGCGGCGTTCGAAGCCTGCCGGGCCATCATCGACGAAACCAAAGCCCGCGTACCAATCTGGAAAAAAGAGCACTACACCAGCGGCGCCACCGGTTGGATCAACTGCGCCACCCGTGGCGACTTCGCCACTCCCGCCGCTCCGCAGCCACAGGCAGGCCCCGGCTAGCGCGCGACCGGTGTATCCGCGCCGGCCCAGACCGAGCGCGCCGCCTCCAACAGCGCCCGAAGCATCGGCTCCTCGGCGCGGGCGCGGAGATAGCCGAGTGACAGCGGCATCTTGTGACAAAAGTGCGGCCAGACTGCGACCCGGTCGCGCAGAGGCGACGACTCGAGTTGTGCCATCGACATGACGCCGATCGCCATTTCCTCCGCCACGAACTCAATCGCCGTCTGATCCTCCTCGACCTGGAACCGCGCCTGCAGCGAGATCCCCTCGCGCTGACACAGCTGATCCAGCAGACGGTAGTAGGAGCAGAGAGGTGACACAAACACCCATGGACGGGCGCGGAGCCTCGACCAATCGGGGCGTTCCAGGTCGGCCGCCCAGGCTCGCGGCACCACCACCACCACATCAAAGTGGGTCAGCGTCACCGCTCCGATCTCGGGGTTTTCGCAGGAACCCTCAAAAAACGCCGCGTCAAGGTCCCGGCTGGCGAGTCCCTGCAACACCGCCCCACTGCTGCCATAGGAAAGTTCAAATCGCAGCTCCGGATGCTGTCTGGCGAGACGGGAAACAATCTCATGGCTCCGCAGCAGCCGGGCCGGGTTGTTCAATCCCAGACGCAGGTTTCCGGATACCGTGCCTTTCAAAGCCGCCGCCTGAAGCGACAGGTGCCGTGACGCCGTGAGCAGGCGTTCCGCCTGGTCCGACAAGGCCTCCCCCGCTGCGGTCAACACCATGCCCCCCGGCGTGCGCTCGAACAACTTCAGCCCAAACTCCTCCTCGAGCGCCTTGATTTGTGCGCTCACCGCCGACTGGCTGGTGAAGAGACGCTCCGCCGCCCGGGAGAGGATCCCCTCTTCCGCCACCATCACGAAGGTGCGCAACTGGTAAAGCTCCATGCCCGAGAACTCCGCCCTACTTCGAGGGAAGCTGGATGACTTTTCCATTCAGAAAGACGGAAACGTCCACCGGCGTGTGAGCCGGCGAGGTGAACGGTGAAGCTCCGGCCCCCGCCGGATCGACTTGGAACAAGCGGATCTTCGGCACCCGCAACCAGTGGCGACGCACATCTAACAGCGCTCTCTTCTCGGGAACGGCAGAGGAAACCTGGGTTTTCATGTCCCCAGTCTATCGCACCTTCGCCATCCGCGCTCATCGTCTTATCCGCACACCCCTTCGAAAAAAACGAAGCCCGCTGCCCGGCACCTTTAGGAGGAACTCAAATCGCTATCATCAAACGCATTACCCTGCCCGAATCTCTTGTCCCCACCATTTCTCCCCTGTCCTAAATCCCGGCTTGTGGCGATCGACCCTGAAGCGAGCGGCCGCCGCATGACATCAGGCTCACGTAAACAGAAAGAAGTTCCGTTCTGAACCCGTGTTGCCTGGACTTGCCGAGCGCCTATCCTGAGACCAGGGTCCCATGTCAGTCACAACCCGATGCGTTGGTGCGAGATATCCGACGACTCGTCGAACCCTTGATTTACTCCCCATGCCTCTGCCCACCCCCTCCGCCCCGGTGCTGCTCAACGAGGCGGAGCAACGGTTTGAATTGAGCGCGGACGGACTGACCGCGGTGCTGGAGTTTGTGCCGGACGGAGAACGGGTCGCCTTCACCCACACCTATGTGCCACCCGAGTGGCGTGGGGGTGGCGTCGCTGCCACGCTGGCCCACGCCGCGCTGCAGGAGGCCCGCCGTCGCGGCTGGCGGGTGGTGCCAAGGTGCTCGTATGTCGCGCTTTTTCTCACCCGTCATCCCGAATACAGCGATCTGGTGGCGCCCTGACCATGAGCCGCACCGGTCGCCGGGCACGAAGCGACAACGGACAGGGTAGTTGAACCTCCATTACCTGTCGGGCTGCTCCACCCGACCCGGTCGCCAGGCCGAGTTGCAGGAATGGCATCTTGGCATTCCTTGCCGGGTATCATGACGACCATTCAGCTTCTCAACGACCTGTCCCCACCGGCGGAGGTCTCCACCGGCGAGCCTGCCCCGGATGGTGACGGCGCCCTGCTCGACAGCTACTCCCAGGCAGTCAGCTCAGCCATCGACCGGGCCCGCGAGGCGGTGGTCCACATCGAGGCCCGCTCGGAACCCCAGGGAGGCAGCGGCTCGGGGTTCTTCATCTCCCCGGACGGCTACCTCCTGACCAACAGCCACGTGGTGCACGGCGCGCGCAGCCTGTCCGTCGCGCTCGCGGACGGCCGGCGCCTGCCTGCCGATCTCATCGGGGACGATCCGCACACGGATCTCGCCGTGCTTCGCGCGCAGGCCAACGACATCAGCCACCTGTCGATCGCCGACAGCCGGCGGGTTCGTCCCGGTCAAATCGCCATCGCCATCGGCAGCCCGATGGGGTTCCAGCAGACCGCCACCGCCGGCATCGTCAGCGGGCTGGGCCGATCCCTGCGGGCCGGTTCGGGACGCCTGATTGACGACATCATCCAGACCGATGCCTCGCTCAACCCGGGCAACTCCGGCGGACCCCTCTTGGACGCCCACGGTGCCGTCATCGGCGTCAACACCGCCATCATCCGTC
The DNA here is from genome assembly GCA_016794725.1 of Opitutaceae bacterium. Classification (GTDB taxonomy): domain Bacteria; phylum Verrucomicrobiota; class Verrucomicrobiia; order Opitutales; family Opitutaceae; genus UBA6669. The sequence continues at coordinate 5,253 of JAEUGZ010000318.1, forward strand.
CCGCCCAGGGGATCTGCTTCGCCATCGCCAGCAACATCGCGCGCTGGGTCGCCGGTTGGCTGATCAAGGACGGCCGGATTCGCCGGAGTTTCATCGGGGTAGCCGGCCAGACGGTGCCGTTGCTGCGCAAGCTGGTCCACGCGTACCGGCTTCACCAGGACACCGGCGTGCTCATCATTGGCCTCGACGCCCACAGTCCGGCCACGCGCGCCGGCCTGCGCGAAGGGGACATTCTCATTGCCCTCGACCAGTCAGCGACACCCCGGGTCGAGCACCTGCACAAGCTGCTCACGGGCGACCGCATCGGCGAGACCGCGGTGGTGACCGTGCTGCGCGGCGTCGAACGGCTGCGCATCCCGATCATCCCCCGGGAAATGCAGCCGGCCGCCTAGACGCACCGGCCTCCATTCCGCCGCACCCTCACCCCTCCCGCACCTGAACAAAGGGCAGGGAGGGCAATCCGAAGAGCGCGATCAGCACCGCCACCGCCAGCAGAACCCGTCGCACCGGACCGCCGCCGGGAGAATACTCGTCAATTCCCAACCAGCGTTTGACGACCGCCGACACGATCGTGCCCACCACCCAGGCCGCGAAGCCAACGGCCATCAGCTTGATCCCGTATCCATCCCCGGTCGGATGCCCGGGTTGAAAGCGACGAAAAAACCGATACGCCGCTGCCACCCCGCAGGCCACCATCAGCGTCCGATCCACACCCGGACGCACCAGAAGGTTAAAGAAGAATTCATGCCAGCGCCGCATGCGAAAATCGTTGGGAGACCGCGGGGAGTTCTCACTCCTGTCTTGCTCACTCAATAGGCGGAATCCCCATTTGGGAATCCGTTTTCCTGCAAAAAATTGCAAAATTCACGCGGGGACACCGGCCCGCCGAATCACCGAACCGGGGTACCCCGGCTCGGCTCCTCTTCCAGCTTTCCGTCCGCAGTCGTCTCCCGCAAACCCCCCACCACCACCCCGTCACCCCGGGCCTCGACTGCCACCGCTCCCTCGGGACGCGCCGCGGGCCAGCGCACACGGATTTCCCGCAGGCTGGCTTCGTTCACTCCGCGAAGCCGAAAGGCCGCCACGGGCTCCGTGGTGATGCCGAGCGCCTCCGGTGGCCGCACATCGACCCGACCCTCCAGTCGCCCGCCCGCGCGACTCCAATCCATCGATACGTCCTCCAATCGCAGGTCCTCGATGGGACGTCCGGGCGAACCCTCGACAAAGACGCCGCCCTCTCCTCGCGCCAGGATTTGCCGGAAGCGGAGACCACGCACCGTGCCCAGCCGCCCGCCCGCACTTCGCGGTCGGGCGCTGACATAGATCGGTTCGGCCGCACCCCACCAATCCGGGTGCAACAGGCGGGTTTCAATCACGAGGTTCTCCACCAGCACATTCTCGATCGACCCCTCGTCGCGCAGCACAATCGCCACGCCGCGGTGGCTGTTGCGGATGACACAATGGGAGAAAACCACATCGCGGATCACCCCGACCGTCTCCGTGCCGATCTTCAACGCCGCCGAACTGGAGACGAGCGTGCAGTTGGTCACGACAATCGACTCGCACGGTCCGTACTTTTCGTAGGCTCGGGTGCTTTTCAGCACGATGCAGTCATCCCCCGTCTCAATGTGACAGTCGCTGATGCGCACATTCCGCGAGTGGTCCGGATTGATGCCGTCGCAGTTTGGTATTTTCAGGTTGTTGTAGATGCTGATGGCGTGAATCGTAACATCCTCGCATCCGGCCAGATGCAGCGTCCAGGACGGCGAGTCGCGCAAGGTGATGTCGCGCACCTGCACCCGCCGGCATCCCTCCAGGATGATGAGCCGCGGCCGCCAGGAGGCCGGCCGAAAGATGTGCGGCAGTTCCTCCCGCATGAAGGCCACACCCCGGCCGTCAATCGTGCCTGAACCGGTGATCGCGATCTCTTCGGCATCGACCGCCTGGATCAACGCCCGGTCCCGATAATCGGCGCGCTCCGTACTCGCAACCAGCCGGGACCCCGGCTCGAGGTGCAGAGTCACACGCGACTTCAACTGGATCGATCCACTCAACAAGGTCCGGCCCGCGGGCACCACCACCGTGCCTCCGCCGGCCGCGTGCGCTGCATCGATGGCTGCCTGCAGGGCGGGTTGGTCGTTGGTGACACCGTCAAGTTTTGCCCCGTAGTTCAGAGGATGGGTCATGGCGCCAAAAACAAAACCGCCTCCGAGCACGAGGAAGATCATCAGGCCAGCCCACCCACGGACCGTTCCACCGCGGCGCGTTCGCATCCAGGATTCGATGCTCACTACAATTGGGGCGGACCCGGACGGACGGAGGACTGCTGTGCGGCGATCATCCCCCGCAGGCGTGCGACGATGTCCGGATGACCCGCAGCCTCGTCGTGCCGCTCGGAGGGATCGTTGGGCAGATGGTAGAGGAGACCCGGTTCGTGGACCTCCGGCGCGGACGCACCAAACCCAGGCCGCGTGCGCAGGTGGAGTTTCCACGGACCCACCCGGCACGCGTAGATCTCATCGCCAGAATAGTAGAAAAACGGCCGGTCCGGCATCGTCGCACCTTCCAATACGACCGCGGACACGTTGCGTCCGTCGAGTATGACGTCCTTGGGCAGCGCGACTTCCGCGATCGCCGCCAGGGTCGGCAAGATATCGAGCGCGCTGACCGGTTCCGAAATGACCGAGGGCTGGACGGTTCCCGGCATCCAGGCGATGCACGGCACCCGCATCCCACCTTCCCAGGTGCTGCCCTTGCCCTCACGCAAGAGGCCCGCACTGCCACCCTGGGCTCCCTGGGTCAGCCAGGGACCGTTGTCACTCGTGAAAATCACCAAGGTGTTCTCCGCCAGTCCTTCCGCCCGGAGCGCCGCCAGGATTTCACCCGTGCTGGCATCGATTTCCTCGACCGTATCGCCGTAGATCCCCCGCGCGCTGCGGCCCTTGAACGCCGGCGAAGCGAAGAGCGGCACGTGCGGCAGGGAGTGGGCGAGGTAGAGAAAAAACGGGCGCTCTTTGTGGGCGCGGATGAAAGCCAGCGACTCGTCCGTGTAGCGGCGCGTCAGCAGGGTTTGATCGGCAGGCTGCTCCACCACGGTGCCGTTGCGCAGGAGCGGGACATTCCAGCCGTCCGCGGGCGGATGGGGTGACTTCGCCGCCCCTTTGGCGAGTCCGGGAACAGCGTCCATGTCGTTTGAATACGGAAGACCAAAGGTCTGGTCGAACCCCTGGTCCTGTGGGCGCGAACCCGGATGGATGCCCAAATGCCACTTTCCAACGTGGGCCGTGGCGTACCCGGCCCCGCGCAACAGCTCCGCGATGGTCACTTCACCCGGCGGCAGACCGCCCGGTGAGTCGGGAAAGAGCACACCGCGCGACTTTCCCATCTGGCACATGCCGCTGCGCAACGGGTACCGTCCCGTCAACAGCGCGGCCCGGCTCGGGGTGCACAACGGCGCCGCGGAGTAGAAGTCCGTGAAGCGGGCGCCCTGGGCCGCCATACGATCCAGGTGCGGCGTGCGCAGGCTCGGATGTCCTTGAACCCCCAAATCGCCATAGCCGAGATCATCGGTGAAAATCACCACGAAGTTGGGCGGACGTGCCACCCCGTGCGCGCACATGCCGAAGAACCAAACGACGAGCAGGCCATGGAGGAACAATCGTTTCATGAGTTG
>JAEUGZ010000576.1 GCA_016794725.1 Opitutaceae bacterium
GAGCGTCTGAAACGTATAGACGAAGTTCTTTTTGATCTGCTCGAACCAGACGTCGCAGCAGCAGTTTTCGGTCACGTTCGAGCAGATCAAAAAGAACTTCGTCTATACGTTTCAGACGCTCTTCGGCGGCGGTGTGGCCAATCTCGAGTTGATCCAGACCGATGACGTGCTCGAAAGCGGAATTGAAATCACCGCGCAACCTCCCGGCACCAAACTCAAGAGCATCACGCTCCTCTCCGGTGGACAAAAGACACTGACGGCGGTGGCGCTGCTCTTCGCGCTCTACATGGTGAAGCCCTCGCCGTTCTGTTTGCTCGACGAACTGGACGCCCCGCTCGATGAATCCAACATTGGCCGGTTCACCGACCTGCTGAAGAAATTCGTGCACGAGTCCCAGTTCATCATCATCACCCACAACAAACGCACCGTTTCCGCGGCGCAGGCGATCTATGGCGTGACGATGGAGGAGCGGGGTGTCTCCAAGACCGTGTCGATGAAATTTAATCATCTCATCGGCGATACCGAGAGCGCTCCCCAGAACATCGCTGAAGCCGTGCGTGGCGCGAAGAACCCGCAGGCCGCCAGCGCCTAGCGGAGAGGGCCCATGTGGCAGTGGCTGCAAACCCGCCTGCATCCTAAGCGCGAGGACGCGGGGAGCTGGGGTGAGGCCACGGCTGCCGCGTGGCTGCGGGAACGGTGTGGGTTCGATATCATCATTTGTAACTGGCGAGATCCCAACGATCTCCGGCGGGAGATTGACATCGTGGCACACGATGGACCGGTGTTGGTCTTCGTTGAGGTCAAGACCCGCGGCGAAGGGGCTACCGTTTCCGGATTCTCCGCGGTGAACCGCCGCAAACGCAAAGCCTTGCGGATTGCGTGTGACGCCTACCTGAGGGCCCTGCCTGTATCAGCGCGGCCGCTTACGTTTCGTTTCGACGTGGTGGAGGTGGCCGATCCCGGTTCCGGGCTGCGGGCGGTCGGGCGGGTGGGTGAGTGCGTGCGGCACTTTGCGAATGTGCCGCTCTTCCGCACCTACTACCGGCGCTAGGGGAACTGGCGAACCTGTTGGTGGCCATGCCCCAGCCGTTTCGTTGTCGGCGGGAAACGGGCGCATCCGGGCTTGCCGGCAAACAAACCGCTTGCCTCGCCGGACGGGCGTGCCGACAAACTCACGCTCGTCATGGCCGAGAACCAACCGCGACATCCATTCCTGCAGGGCTTGAGCAAGCACCGCGGCGCACCTCCCACGGTCGTCGTGATCTTCGGCGCCTCCGGCGACCTGACGGCCCGAAAGTTGATTCCGGCCGTCTACAACCTGGCCGTCGACAACCTGCTGCCGGCGGATTTCTACCTGGTGGGCTACGGCCGCAAGGCCATACCCGACGAGGAGTTCCGCACCCTGGCGGCGGATGCGATCAAGGAGTTTTCCCGCCGCGAGCTGAATGCGGACGTGTGGGGTCGGGTCGCCTCGCACACGACGTATGTGGCAGGCGGTTACGATGAGAAGCCCGCCTTCGACCGGCTGGCCGCACACATTGCGGAAATCGAAAAGCGCATCGGGCGGGACGTGCAGCCGCTGTTTTACATCTCGACCCCGCCCTCGGTCTTCGCACCGATCCTCCTGAATCTCGGTGCCAGCGGCCTGGCCGCCATGCACCTCGGCCAGCCCCATCAGGCCAAGGTCATCATTGAAAAGCCCTTTGGCAAGGACCTGGCCTCGGCAGTGGCCCTCAACGGCACGATTAGGTCGGTCTTCCAGGAGAATCAGGTGTATCGTATTGACCACTACCTGGGCAAGGAGACCGTGCAGGATCTCCTGGTCCAGCGTTTTGCCAACTCCATCTTCGAGCCCCTCTGGAACCGCACGTTCATCGACAGCGTCCAGATCACGGTGGCCGAGGAGGTCGGGGTCGGAACCCGCGGAGGCTACTACGAGCAGAGTGGCGCGCTGCGTGACATGATTCAGAACCACACCATGCAGCTGCTGGCCCTGACGGCGATGGAGCCTCCGGTCTCCCTCGATGCCGAGGCGGTCCGCGACGAGAAGGTCAAGGTGCTCAAGGCCATCCAGCCGCTGCGCCTCGGTCCGGGTGGCGATGTGGCGCGGGCCCAGTACGCGGCGGGTCTGCTCGGCGGCAAGCCCATCAAAGGCTACCTGGAGGAGGAGGGCATCGCTCCGAGCTCCGCGACCGAGACCTATGCGGCGATCCGCCTCTCGATCAACAACTGGCGCTGGCAGGGCGTACCGTTCTACCTGCGGTCCGGCAAACGCATGGCCCGCCGGGTCAGCGAGATTGCCATCCAGTTCAAACGCCCGCCGGGCACGCTGTTTGCCGAGGGGGACCGCTTCAATCTCGCCCCCAACACCCTGGCGTTTCAGATCCAGCCGGATGAGGGTCTCAGCATGGTGCTCAATGGCAAGGTGCCTGGCCTGGAGACGCGCACGCAGCCGGTGAAGATGAACTTTCGCTACAGCACGACCTTTGGCTCAAACACGCCCGAAGCCTACGAGCGACTGGTGCTCGATGCCATGATCGGTGACGGTACGCTCTTCATACGAGGCGATGAGGCCGAGACATCCTGGCGTCTCTACACGCCCGTCCTTGAATCCTGGGCGGCGGCCAAACGCGACGGCATGGACGCCTATCCGGCGGGTTCCTGGGGTCCTCCCACGGCGGAGGAGCTGCTGAGCAAGAACAATCACGTCTGGAGAAAACCCTGATCCGACGTCCCACCCGGGTTGCGGCCGGCCGTTTCACGCGCCGGTGTCCATCCCGGATCGGACCGAGGTGGTCCCGTTTCCGCTTCGCCTATGCCTGCTGTTTTCAATGCTCTGCCCGGGATCGAAGTTCCGGTGGGTTCGATTTCCAAGAGCCTGGCTCAAATCTGGGCTGACCCTTCGAGTCCCGACGCTTCGGTGTCGGACGACGTCAAGGCGACGCAACTCAACCTGGTCCTGCACCTCGGTTTTGCCACCACGCCGGACGACGGATGCACGCAGTTTCAGACGGCCTTGCGTTTCGCCCACCGCTACCCCTGCCGCGTGGTGGTGCTGTGTCCGCTGGCGAATGATGGGGGTGTCACGGAATTGCGCGCCAAAGTCTACGGTGAGTGTTTCCTCGGCAAATCCAAAGGAGATACCCGTTGCGTGGAGTTCGTTGCGCTCAGCTATCCCTTGTCGGCCCGGCGCTACCTGGAGAACCAGGTCTCGGTCTGCCTCTCCACCGACCTTCCGCTCTATTATTGGGCTCACCGGTTTTCGCTCAGTTCGCGCCTGGCGGACTATCAGTACCTGCTTCGCAGTTCCAAGCGCGTGATCTTTGACACCGCCATTGTTCCTGGTGACGCGCTGACCCATCCGTGGCCGCGTCCCGAAGCCGTGCGCGATCTGGCCAACGCCCGGCTCCTTCCGGTTCGCCAGTCGATCGGTCAGTTTCTCGCCGGCGTTGCCCCGGCCCGACTCGTCGAGGGACTGGTGGGCGTGAATGTCACGTACTCAGGTCGGCAGGCACCGGAGGCACATGCCCTGCGACGATGGCTGACCGGCCGGTTGCTGGAGTGTGGTGCCTCGCCGGACTTGCGATTTCTGGTCAACGAGCGTGCGTCCGAACCGGGTTCGACGCTGGCGGTCACGTTTGTTTACACAGGAACGCATCAGTTTCAGTGGCAGGGCGATTTTCAGGCCGGGCACGCGTCGTTTGAGGCGAATTTCGGGGGAGCTACGATCCGTCTTCCTACCGCGATCAGCCTGCTTTCCCCCGAAGCGGCGCTTGGAGAGGCTCTGTTCTTTTGACGACCTGGGTGTTGCCGCCGTTGCCAACCGACCAGCCTCCGTCGGGTCGTTCCGGCACGTCGGCGATACTCGCCGGAGTACGGGAGAACCTCGTTGCGTTTGCTGTTTCGTCGCGCAACGGGAGTGACCACCTCTCCGGCGGGTTCCTTTTTCACTTCCATGACTGAAACTCCCACTCCCTACGGACGACTTGTCATCGGCACTCCCGAGGTGCTTTTTGCACGCGCGGTGGAAATCGCCGCGGCGCAGCACGCGAAGCGTGTTTCGCGTCACTTCACCTGGGCGCTGAGCGGTGGAACCACCCCGCAGGACTGGTTTCGCTGGGTCGTCGCCCGGAAAGCCCTCTCGCGGGAATTGATCGAGGAGTCGCACTTCACGGTCAGCGATGAACGGATGGTGCCCCTCAATAGCGATCAGAGCAATTTTGGGAATGCGGAGCGAACGCTGCTCAGTCCGCTCAAGGTGCCACAGGACCACCGTCATCCGTGGGTCGTGGCGTATTCGCCGACCGAGGCCGCCGAGGCCTATCGCAAGACCTGGTTTCTAATCGCTGGTCCGGGAAAGGCCTACGATGTCTGCATGCTGGGCATGGGGGACGATGCCCATACCGCCTCGTTCTTTCCGGGGACGCCGCTTTTTGACGATGACGGCGGGCTACCTTTCGCCGCCGTCAACGCCGGGGAACGCGGGTGGCGGCTCACCCTCACGCCGACCGGGCTGCGCATCTGCCGGCAGATCATCGTCATGGCCTTGGGCGAAGGCAAAGCGGAGGCTTTGCGCCGCGTGATGCGAAGTGAGGACC
>JAEUGZ010000578.1 GCA_016794725.1 Opitutaceae bacterium
CGCGCGGTTCACTCTCGACTGGCTGTCCGACGGCAAGGTTCGGTCGGTGGCTTCCGAGTGATGTACTCGGCTGCCGCCCGGGTTGGCTGACACGCCAATGTGGTTTCCGCGGGAGACCTGACCAATCGATTTGAGTCCTCGGCCGGCGTCACCAACTACTCACGACCGGACGCAGCTGGCCCCCTTTGAAGACGTCCCCTGATGGCGCAGCTGCCGCCGTCTCCTGACACCCTAGACGCCATGATCCAAACGAAACGTCCCTACCTGCGCCACGCGCCTCGGTTCACCACCACCGCTCGGGCTTGGTGGAGTCTTGTCTTTCTGACACTGGCACTCGATGTCCTCGGGCAGGGCCAGCCGATTGCTCCGGTTGCAACCGGAACCATTGAAGGTCGCGTGCTCAATGGGGCCACCGGCGCGGCGCTCAGCAATGCCCGAATCGTCGTGGATGGAACCGCGCTGGAGACGGCGTCCGACGACTATGGACGGTTCCGCCTGCGCGAGGTGGTGCCCGGCCCTGCGACCATCACGGTTTCCTATGTCGGCTACGATCGAACGAGCGTGACGGTCGACGTGCCGTCGGGCGGCGTGGTTCAGAGAGAGGTTGATCTCACGTTGAGTGGCACCGCTCCCGGCGACAAGGTGGTGGTGATGCAGGCCCTGGCCATTGTGGCGACCCGGGAGCAAACCGCGCAGGCCCTCTCCATGAACGAGCAGCGCGCATCCGCCAACATCAAGAGCGTGGTCGCGCTCGATGAGTACGGGGATCTCGGGCAGGAGAATGTCGGCGATTTTCTCCGGTTCCTCCCCGGACTGACCGTGGGTTCCGCGGGACTCACCGCCAACGAGATTTCCGTGCGCGGTCTACCCGGCAACACCACTCAGGTGATGATCGACGGCAACATGGTGACCAGTGCGGAGACCGACCGGGTTGTGCCGCCGCACCTTGTTTCCCTGGGCAATGTTTCCCGCGTGGAGGTGACGAAGGTTCCCACTCCGGACATGTCAGCTGCCGGGCTGGGCGGTACCGTGAACCTGAAGCGCCGCAAAGCTTTTGGAAGAAAATCACCGGTGGGCAGCTTTGAGTTGTATGAACTGATCAACACCAATTCAGGCATCACGCTCAGCGGTGGACCGCGGGGACCGTTGCCGGGTGTTTCGCCCAAGTACAATGAACCTTCATGGAGTGTGAACTACCTGCTTCCGGTCGGTGACGATCTGGGATTCTCGGCGAGCCTTGGGCAAACTTTTCGCAAAGGTCCCCAGACGGGCCGTGACGAGACGCCGACCTGGAACATCGTCAACGGTTTCCAGCGGGCGAGCGCCTACCAGCACATCACGTCGATTGTGAAGACGGATACCGGTCAGGCCGGAGTCGACTGGCGCGTGAATGACAAGCACACGCTGTCGGCCAATTTCAGCCACAAGGGTCGGTGGGTCATGGTCCCGCGCGACAGCCTCTCGGTCAACTTCGGCACCGGTGCGTCCGGCGACTCCACCTTCACCCAGGGGGCGGCGACCGGCGTGGGGACCGCGACCATGGGAAATGGCGGAAACGCCAAGACCGAAAACGTCAACCGGATGGTGAGCCTGGGATACACCTTTGAAAGTGGCGGCTGGGAATTGAGTATCCGCGGCACTGTGTCGGACGTGAGCCTCACAACCTCGGATTTGAGGAACGGTCATTTCAACACCATCTCAGCCACCATTCCCAACTTGATCATCCGGGGCGAGGGAATCGGAGTGGACGGATCCAAGATTCCCACCCGGTTTCTGGCGACCACGCGGACAGGGCAGCAGGTCAACATCTACGATGGTGCCAACTACACCCTCGCTTCTGCAGCATCCAGCCAAAGCACTTCGAAGACGGATGCCAGCGAGGCGCGCATCGACCTGACGCGGAGTTTCAAGCAGGTCACGCTCAAGGTCGGAACCGTCTTCAACAAACAGGAGCGCGATCGCGTGGCGGAGGCGGTGACCTATTCCTTCAATCCCAATGGCAGCACCGCCGCGGCGGACCGCTTGGCGGGAAAGTACGACATCTTTGATACGGCGTACAATGCCACGGATGAGACGGTCAATGGCGTCCGGGCCAACTGGATCAATGTCGGCAAGCTCTACGATCTCTATCGTCAGCATCCGGACTGGTTCGTGGAAAACGCGGCCACCTCGCACACGAACCGGGCCAACAACTCGCGCAAGATGAATGAGGAGATCACCGCCACGTACCTGCGGGCCGATTTCAAGCTGATGTCGAACCGAATCTGGCTGGTCGTGGGTGCGCGTCACGAGAACACCATGACCGAGGGTTACGGTGTCTTGAATGACCCGAATGCTCGTTATGTGCGGGATGCGGCTGGGAAGATCGTGCGCGGCAGCAATGGTCAGCCCGTCTTCATCTCGACCGATCCGCTGGTGCAGGCCCAGCAGCAGTACAAGGAGCGCGGGGCCTACAAGAAGCGAAGCTACGATGGGATCTACCCGAGCCTGAATGGCACCTACACCTTCACCGACTCGCTCTTGCTGCGGGTTGGCTACGCCAAGACCATTGGCCGGCCGAATCTCAGCTTTGTCATACCGGGCGTGACGGTGCCCAACGCCGACGCGACCGCGCCCCGGACGTTTTCGGTGGTGAACACGGGACTGCTGCCCTGGACGGCCGACAACTACGATCTCTCGCTGGAGTCCTATCAGGTCAAAGGCGGCTTCGGCACGATCGGGGTTTTCCAGAAGGACATTGAGAACTTCTTCAACGTCGTCACAACCCCGGCGACCCCGGAACTGGCCGATTTGTACGGCATTCCCCAGGCTGAACTGCAGGCGGGCGATCAGATTTCAACCCGGACGAATGGTGGCAATGCCCGGATTCAGGGGATCGAGTTCATGTACCGTCAGCGCCTCCTCTTCCTCCCGACGAATTGGGCGAAGAGCCTGCAGGTGTTTGTCAATGTGACCAAACTCAGGCTGAGCGGCGACCGGGAGTCGGATTTCGGCTCATTCACGCCCTTGAACTACGCCTGGGGCGTGAGCCTCAAGCGTCCGAGGTTCTCGATCAACTTCACGGCGAGCTACCAAGGCGAAATCCGCCGGGACCTGGTCGCCGCGAGCGTGGCCAACGGCATCCCGGCGGACACCTACGACTATGACAGCGCCCGCCGTCGGCTCACCCTGGGCGCGGAATACAGCCTCTACAAAGGCGTTTCGATTTATGGCTCACTGGCCAACATCGGCGAGTTGAATGTATCAGGTTTACGATACGCACCCACCACGCCGGAGTTCGCGCGGATCACGCGCTATCAGGAGCTCGGATCGACCCTCACGGTCGGCCTCAAAGGCACGTTCTGAGCCCGGGCCGTGGCGCACGCCTCCCGTAGCGGAACGGGGAACCCGTTTCGTGCTCGGGGTCGAGGTGAAGCGCAAAGGCGCGACGACGCTAAGCCGTGACCATGCAGACGAGATACCACGAATTGACACGAATGGACACGAATCCGGAATGAGATTCGAGGAGTCGAGTACCTGAACTGACCTCACCCAAAAGTGAACCATTCCCTCGCAACTCTCAGTCCCCGTTTTCATTCGTGTCGATTCGTCTCCATTCGTGGTTCAACTGCATCGTTCCGGCCAAGGTCGGTCGCGAAGGGGTCGGACTGACTCTCTGGTTCAAACATCGACCCTTTGCCGACCGACGAGACTCAGAGGGCGATGCGGAAGCGTAGCGACTCCTGGCCGCCGTAGACGGCGGGCTTCACGAAGTGTTCAACCAACGTGCCGCCGTTGGTCTCAATCACGCGAATCGAGGCCGTATTGGTCGTGTCGGTCGTGAGGTCGACCCAGGCAAGACCTTCCTTCTTGGCCAGGGAAAGCGTCGCCCGCAGGGCTTGGGTGGCATAGCCTCGGTTGCGTTTCCAAGGGACCACCGTGTACCCGATGTGTCCGAGCACGTAGGACGGCAGCGCACTCGTCCCCGGTTGCCAGCGGAACCCAATTGAACCACAAAATTCGCCGTCCCACATCCAGCGGACAAAACCGGGCAGGCGCGGGAACGTAGTGCCATCCGGACGTCGGATCGGTGGCTGTTTCGCTTCTCGGTCCACCAGGCCGGCCACAAAACCGTGCGGGTCCTTCGCAATCGCCTCCAACTGCTCCCGGGAGGCCGCTTCGCCACGGATGTTGTCCGGCGACCAGCCCCGCTCGAGGGCCGCGACATAACTCGGCAGATACTCCATGGCAGGCCACACGAGTTCAATGGGGTGGTGACGAGACATGGTGGTGGTGTTCCAAAGGACTACGGCACTTCGGGTTCCGTGTTCAAGGCCTGGCTGAGAGATTGGGTGAAACGCAAAGACGCGACGACGCAAAGGTCGAATGAGAAGGGTTGGATGGAGAAAAACGGGAAATCCGTTTGGGGTTTGAGCTCGGATAAACGCGGAGGCGCGAGGGTGCGTCGCCCCTCAATCCATTCAACGGTTGAACAAACGGGGACTTCTTTTCTCGGTCAGGCGGTGCAAGGGTGAAGCTCGTTGCTCGTTCCCCTCCGTCGAGCGCATTTTGGCGTGCGGCGGGGCCGTCACTACGCCCGATCCCTCCACCCCCGCCGTTCCCCATGAACCATCGTCTGAGCTTGGCTCGTGCTGTTGCCAGCCTGTTGATCCTTTCGATCGTTTCCCCCGTGGCGTTTGCCGAAGCCGACCTAAAAAAGACCGCCGAGAAGGTCGATATCCAGGGTCACACCGCCTACCTCTTCGCCGCGCCGAAACCGGCGAAAGGACACCCGTGGGTCTGGTTTGCGCCGACGTTGAAAGGGCTCTCGCTTTCCACCCGCAAGGCCTACTTCGAGGGCTTCCTGGGCGCCGGGGTCAGCATCGCGGGATATGACTTGGGCGAGGTGCGCGGGGCGCCGGCCAGCACGGAGCGATTCACGCAGTTCTACAACGAGTTGGTCAAACGCGGCTGGTCGCCCAAACCGATCCTGATCGGCCAGAGCCGCGGGGGGCTGATGATGCTGGCCTGGGCCATGCGGCATCCTGAGAAAACGCAGGCCTTCGTCGGGATCTACCCGGTCTGCAACCTGGCGACCTGGGCCATGAAGAACCTGCCCGTCACGCTCGCCGACTATGGACTGACCGAGGCTGAGCTGCGCGCGCGGTTGCCCGAGTTCAACCCGCTGGACAATTTGCAGGGACTGCAGAACTACAAGGTGCCGATGTTCATTGTGCAGGGCGATGTCGACCGGGCCGTGCCCCATCTGGAAAACGCGCTCTTGCTGAAAGAACGCTACGAAGCGGGTGGGGGACCGATCACGGTCAAGCTCGTCGCGGGTGAAGGCCACCAGGCCACGCCGGCGTTCTTCGCGGACAAGGACCTGATCGACTTCGTGCTGAAGCAGGCCGGAGTCAGCACCGCGGCGCGGTGAAGGGAGAAGTGCGAAGAGTGAAGAGTGAAATCGGAAGCCAGATCCGTCCCTGACCAGTCTCACGCGAAGCCGCGAATCAGCGAACAGAGAGTCGACCGTTGTAGGCGGGCTCGCCGAGCTCGCGACGATGCGCCGCGCATTGCCCCGTTTGCCCCGATGCGCTTTCTTTTTTTGGATCCGTTCGTCCGGAGGGTTGCGCTCCGCGGGGCAAGCCGCTAGGGTTGCGCTTCAGCGCGAGGAGGAGACCGAACTTCGCGCGCTGCGCACCGTTCGTTCGTCAGGCTGAACCTCCTCCCCCATGATGCACGCCTTGCTGTTCCTTGTTGCTTTGACGGCCACGCTGGCGCTCCGCGCCCAGTCGCCCAACCCGGCGCCGGCTCCTGCACCGGCGGCGTCGACCCGGGAAATCCTCACGTGGCA
>JAEUGZ010000592.1 GCA_016794725.1 Opitutaceae bacterium
GCGAGTGCCGCGACGAACACATTTTCGCCGGCGTAGCTCAATGGCAGAGCACCTGTTTTGTAAACAGGTGGTTGCAGGTTCAACTCCCGTCGCCGGCTCCATCTTGGCAAGACACCTTGCCCTCCACGTGTGCGACTCTCCACTACGAATGTCTTTCCCAGATTTACTGCCCGATGGTGTAATGGTAGCACAAGCGACTCTGACTCGCTTTGTCTAGGTTCGAGTCCTAGTCGGGCAGCCAATGTTGCTTATACCCCACAGAAGCACATCGGCTAGAAACCAAAGAATAATTGACAGAGAAATCATCCCGCCGCGTTAGTGGCCCTTCGTTGTTTCGTCGCTTTCAAATTCCCCGTTCCCTGTTTCGCGTTTCGTCGGAGCCCTCCGTCATTTGGCGGACAAATCACCGGCGAACCCGCCTTTCGCAACTACTTGGAGAGCACTCTCCGGCTACGACCCAACACCCCCTAATAAGTTCGAATCCATCGAATTTTTTAATTCCCTTTGGCGCGCACACTGCTGAGGTAACCGTGTTCGTAAAAAACTTTTTTTGAGCGAATCGGCATTCCCTCCGTCAAATCCCTCACCCCTCCTCTCCCCGGCTTTTGTTCTTATTCTCAAAACCATCCTCATCTAAAAAATCATGATCACGACCAGCCTGCCTCTCGCATTTCTCATGGGCCAGACTCCGATGGAGCTGTTCAAGCACGGAGGCTATATCATGTGGCCGATCATCATCCTTTCCTTCCTCACTTTGACGGTGGTCGTGGAGCGTATCATTTTCGCCATGCGCGAATCCTCCACGCGTGAAACGGAAGTGGTCGAGAAGATGCTCGAAAAAGTCGAGACGCGCGACATCGAGGGCGCCGTTGCCCTTGGCCGCAAGAGCAAGGACTTCATTGCCCGCATTCTGGTCTACGCACTGACCCACAAGGAGCACTCCCTGCACAATGCGTTCGTCCGCGCTTCGAACCAGGAGCTGAATCGCTACCAACAGGGTATGTCGACGCTCGACACGTGCATCACGGCCGCTCCGCTGCTCGGTCTTCTCGGAACCGTGACGGGCATGATGAACACCTTCGGCGCTTTGAGCGGTGGTGACATCGCTGCCGCCGCCGGTCAGATCACCGGTGGTGTGGCCGAGGCGCTGATTGCCACGGCCTGCGGTCTCGCCATCGCCATCACGGGTCTCCTTCCCTACAACTACATCAATGCCAAGACCGAGGAAGCCAAACACGATGTGTCCGACGCTTCCAACGCCCTGGAGTTGATCATCAAGAAGTCGGAAGCTGGGGTTTAAGTTCTTCTTCGGCCTGAGGCTCACGGCCTCAGACTGCCTGTCCGATTCCTTCCCAACCCTCGCAAATCCATGTCAGGATCATCTTCCGGCGGTAGCAGCCCAGGCGGCTCAAAAAAAGCACGTATTGAGATCATCCCTCTCATTGACGTCATTTTCTTCCTGCTTGCGACATTCGTGCTCTTTACACTGTCGCTTAACAAGTCGGGCGGGTTGGCTGTTTCGCTGCCTACCACGGAGACGAGCGAACCGCGGGATCCCCAGGGGGCAACGATCACCGTCACCCAAGAAGGCACACTGGCATGGGATCAGAATCCCATCACGCTCGACGAATTCCTGACCCGGCTGCAGGCGTACAAACAGCAGCAGGGCCCGGAAGCTCGGATTCTGATCAATGGAGACGAAAATGCTTTCTTCAGTCAGGCCCGTTACGTGTTTGATGAAGTGCGCAAAGCCGGCATCCAAAAGGTGCTCATCGAGACTCGGACCCGTCCCAGGCAGTAAGGGATAAAATTCCTAATAAATCGGCGGACGGTTCGTTGATTCAGTAATCACTTTTCCATTATGTCTGGAGCACCTTCATCTTCCGGCAGCAGCGGAGCCAAAAAGGCACGTATTGAGATCATTCCTCTCATTGACGTCATTTTCTTCCTGCTCGCCACCTTCGTCTTGTTCACCCTGTCGCTGAACAAGATCCAGTCGATTACGATCAACCTGCCGGTGGCCTCGCCTCCCACCAATACGCCCCCTCCGGAGGACGAGAACGTAACCCTGCAAGTGTCCGACGGCGGCACGTTGTACTGGAACAAGGAGCTGATCGGGATGAACGAGCTTGCTCCGCGCCTCCAAAACTACGTCGCCCAAGTCCAGACTCCCCGCGTGTTGATTGCTTCCGATGATCGGGCCAAGTACGGCCCGACGATTCAAGTGCTCGATGAAGTGCGCAAAGTGAACATCAAGCAGGTCTCCATCGAAACGGTCTGGCGCGCGACCGGCAAGTAACTCCCTCCCTTCCATGAATCGCGACCTTATTATCGGACTCTTACTTTCTGGCATTCTTCACGGAGGTTTCCTATTCGGAGAGCAGCTCTTTCCCAAGGCAAAGTCCTCGGGCAAAAAGGTCTCCACCGAGGATGCGACAGTTGAACTGATGCAGATGCCGCCTCCGGAACCGGAGGAGGTCGAACCGACCGAGACGGAGGAACCCCAGAACGAAGAGGTCGCTGACCTTGCTCCCCCCATGGCGGCGGACGTTCCTGCGACCGTCACCGTGGAATCGTTCGTTCAGAAACTTCAGCCGCCGCCCCCGCCGGGACTCAACCGGCCCACGGGCGTGATTTCGATTCCGACCGGGCGCCCCAATACCGGTGGCATCGGCAAGGGAATGAAGGACCTCTTCGATCTGGCCAACCTCGACCAAGTGCCTTCTCCGCGCTTCCAGGCCAAACCCGTCTACCCATTTGAAATGCGTCGCGCCGGCATTACCGGTGATGTACTAGTCGGTTTCATTGTCGATTCCAACGGTGATGTGCGTGAAGCGTATGCGATCAAGTCGACGCAGCGCGAGTTCGAGGCCGCCGCCATCCAGGCTGTCTCCAAGTGGAAGTTCCGCCCCGGTAAGAAAGGCGGACGGGCCGTCAATACCCGCATGCAGGTTCCGATCGTTTTCAGCATCACCGAGGAATAAGACCCTCTGCCATCATGCCGATTTTTCACCACCGTTCCTACGCGCGTTCCCTGCGGGCTGGCTTCACCGCCCTGCTGCTTGGACTCGCCGTAACCACGCCGGCTTGGAGCCAGCAAACCACCGCTGGCAAGAAAGAGCTCAGCGAGAAGGTCTCTGAAGAACTTGGAAAGATCCGGACCCAAACGGACGCCAAGAACTACGACGCCGCCATTGCCATCATCGATGGACTGCTCAAAGGCGCCGCGCCGGAAAGCTACGACATCGCGGTGCTCAGTCAGGTGAAGGCGCAGATTCTTTTGACCAAGGGCGACTACGCCAAGTCAATTGAACCGCTTGAAACTGCGCTTTTGGTTTCCGATCGGCATGGTTACTTTGAGGCGAGAGTCATTCAGGACCTGACCTACTATTTGGCGCAGCTCTATTATCAGGAGGCTTCGACGACCAAGGTGCTCGACAGCCAGAAGAAGTTTTACGCCAAGGCCTCGACCTACATTGAGCGGTGGACCAAAGCGAACACCAAGCCCAACCCGGACGCACAGCTGTTCTACGCCTCCCTCCTCTACAATCAGGCTCAGCTCGACCCGGCCAACGTCGACAATAACCTGATCAAACGTGCGCAGGAAGAAGTGGAAAAGGGCCTTCGGATGAGCCTCAAGCCCAAGGATACGTTCTACATCCTGTTGCTCGCCACCCTGCAGCAGCAAAGCCAGATCAAGGAATCCGCAGATATCCTCGAGCTCCTGGTTAAGCAGAACCCGTCGAACAAGACCTATTGGGCGCAGCTGGCCTCAACCTACCTGAACCTCCAGCAGGACATTCGGGCCGCGCTGACAATCGAGCGTGCGCAAAAGAATGACACGATGAATACGCCCAAGGACAACTTCAACTTGGTCGGCATCTACTTCAACATGCAGCAATACGATCAGGCAATCGCATTGCTCGACAAGGGATTGCGGGACGGAAGCATCGAGAATGAACAGAGGAACTGGGAGCTTCTCGCAGCTTCGCTCCAGCAGGTTCGCAAGGAATTCAAGGCGATCGAAGTCCTCAAAGAGGCCACCAAGTTTTTCCCTGAGTCCGGTTCGCTCTATCTGCAGATTGCGCAGATTTACTACTCACTCGACAAGCTCCCGGAATCCTACACCTACGCCAAGCAGGCCACCGTCAAGAAACTCGACAAGCCCTGGCAGGCCCAGACATTTCTTGCCTACATTTGCTATGAGCTCAAGAAGCTCGACGAAGCTTTGGCAGCCATCACCCAATCACTCAAATATCCCGAAGGTGGCAAGGACGCCGAGCGTCTGAAGAAAGCCATCGAGGATGCCATCAAGGAACGAGAAGCCTTGGCCAATTCACCCGCAGCTTAAGACAAGATTCATGAACAAAGCTTACTTCATCGCACCTCTCCTCGGTCTCCTGATCTTTGGAGGATTCTACTGGAACTTCGCGGAGGGCTATGCCGAGAAAGAGAAAGCGAAGCAGGCCCTGGTCAAAAAAGAGAAGGACGAAAAGATCCGGCTCGAAAACGAGGGTCGCAAGAAGGCTGTCGAAGACGCCATCAAGCTCCAGGAGCAGCGCAAGAAAGAGAAGGTGGAGAAAGACGAGAAGGATCGTCTTGAGAAAGAAGCCCGTCAGGCTGCCATCGACGCGCGCGACAAGTCTTACCGCGACAAGGAAAAGCTCGAAAAGCAGGTTGATCGCCTGAACAAGGAAATTCTGGCGGAAAAGGACCTGATCGCCAAGGTCGAGGAAACCAAGAAGATCGCGCGAGACGAGGAAGTTTTCCTCCGAAAGTACGTCAAGGAAGCGGAGAACAACGTGAAGGAATTGGCCACGGTCATCGAAAAGATCGATGCTGCTGACAAGGCCCGCGCTGCCGCCGAAGCTGCTGCTGCTGCTGCTGCAAAAGCCGCCAAGAGCTAACCCTCCGCCTATTCGCTGACATGAACAAGTTCTACGTTATTTCCCCCCTCGTTCTCTGCGCAATCTTTGGCGTCTTTTACTACACGTTCGTCCAAGAACAGGATGTAAAGATCGCCAAGGAGAAAGCGGAGAAGGCGCAAAAGGCTGCCGTTGAAAAAGCCAAGAAGGACGAGGCCGAAGCCAAGGCCCGTGCTGACGCCGATGAGCGCGTCAAGAAGCGCGAAGAAGAAATGGCCAAGAAAGACGCCGAACGCCGCGCCAAGTGGGAGGGCCAGGGCAAGGAAATCGCCGACTCCACCGCCAAGTATAACAGCGAAGCCGACCGCGCGGCCAAATCGGTGGCCGAACTAGAGATTCAACTCGCGGACCTCCGCAAGAAGAAGGAAATCGCCGGTCGCGAAGCGTTCGAATTGCAGAAGGCGGTCGAACTCGCCCGCATCGCCAAACGGAATGCCGAGCTCGAGGTACAACGACTCCACGCCATGGTCGCCAAGCGCGCCTCGGAAAGCAGCGCCGCCCAGCTTCCTCCTCCGCCCGTAGTCGCCAAGGCACCCTGATCGCGGTCGCCTTTTCAGCCTCTAAGCCCTCGGCGCACAGCCGGGGGCTTTTTTGTTGTCGGCGTCTGCGTTCGACTTGAACCGCAGGTCTTCATCTCAATCCTCCGCCCCCACGCTTGCGCCACCCCGTGATGCCCCCCAGCCTTGTCCGACGTCATGGCTCTTCCTGCTCTCCCAGCGTCGCTGGCCTACCGCGACCTCCATCCGGATGAACTCCTCACCAACGACTCAGTCGCTTCCCTTAGGATCTACACTTGGATGTACCTGGCCAGGACCGTCGACAACCGCATCCTGGAGCTGTTTCGTCAGGGTCTGATTCGGGGGACCGTCACAGGGGGACAGGGTCACGAAGCCCTCATCGTTCCCCTTGCACTGTTGGCCAACAAATCGCAGGACGTCATCTCGTTCACTCATCGAGGGCTCGGCGGTCACCTGATTTGGAGCGGCCATCTGGTCGAACACCTCCACCAGTACTGCGCCAATGAAAAGAGCCCCACCAAGGCTCGCGAGGGCAACGTTCATCACGGCGATCCGGCCAATCGCTCGCTTCCCATGATCAGCCATCTGGGCGCCATGCTGTCCAACGTTCTGGGACTGACCGACGCCCAGCGCCGCCGCGGTGTCGGTGCGGTGGGGTTCGCTCTGTTCGGGGACGGTGGTTCATCCACGGGCGATATTCACGAGTGCCTCAATCTCGCTTCACTTCTCTCGCTTCCCATTGTTTTCATCGTCGAAAATAACCGTTACGCTTACTCCACTCCCATCCGGGAACAGTTTGCGGCCGGGACAGAGCTTTGGAAGCGGGCCGCCGCCTATCAGATGGAGGGGCTGCACCTCGACGCCACCTCCGGAGATCTGGTTGGGATCAGCAAGACCCTCGAGCAGGCCATTTCAAAGGTCCGCGCCACGAGTCGTCCCGTGTTGATCGAAGCCTCGGTGACACGGCTGCGCGGCCATGCCGCCTATGACACCTGCGACTACCTGACTCCGACGGAAAATCAAACGATCCAGGCGGCTGACGCCCTGCCCAAATTTCGCGCCCAACTCGTGCACCTGGGTCTGGAAAGTCGAATTGAGGCCATTGAACGCGAACTGGACGCCTTTATCGAGGTTTGCATCCAGGAGGCACTGGCGGCTGCCCGTCCGCAACCGAAGGGCATGATCGACGATGTCTACGCTCCACCCTCGGAACCGCTGGCGTGGCGGCCGGAATCCCCGTCCCCCGCCCCCTTGACCCAGGCCCAAGCGCTTAACGTCGGATTGAAGAAGATCCTGCGGGAGCGTCCAGAATCTCTGATCATGGGACAGGATATTGGAACCTACGGTGGCGCGTTCAAAGTGACGGAGGGACTGATTCAGGAATTCGGCCGAACCCGCGTCCTCAACACACCGCTCGCCGAAAGTGCCTGCACCGGTTATGCCACCGGTCTGGCTTTGGGTGGCATGAGACCGATCGAGGAATTTCAGTTTGCCGATTTCGCCACGGAAGCGACCACCCAGATTGGCCTGAACGCCGCCACCTACCATTTTCGTTCCGGGGCCAGCGTGCCCCTCGTCTTGCGCCTGCCCTGCGGAGGAGGGCTCACGTTCGGTTCGTTTCACTCGCAGGAGCTTGAGTCGCTCTTCCTCAGCGTTCCGGGCCTCAAGGCGCTCTATCCAAGCACGCCACAAGACGCGTTCGATGCGCTTCTCGCTGCCTACGAGGACAACAATCCAGTGCTCTTGCTGGAACACAAAGGCCTCTACCGGAAAAAGAAACAAATTATTGAATGGAATCCTCACTACCGTGGGATCTGGAAACCGAAGCAGCTGACGACAGGCAGTTATGCAACGCTCGTCACCTACGGGGAAATGACGCTCCTCGCCCAGGAGGCGGCGAGCTACTTTGCCACCGAATATGATCGTTCGATTGAGGTATGGGACCTGCGCGCCCTTGCACCGCTTCTTCTAGACGAGATTATCGCGTCGGTGCGACGCACCCACCGTTTGATCGTGCTGCACGAGGGACGTCGCACACACGGGTTCGGCGCTGAACTGGTCGCCCGCGTGACGGAATCGCTCTTTTTCGAGCTGGAGGCACCTCCCCTCCGAATCGCATCACTCGACATGCCCGTTCCATTTGCTCCAGAACTGGAATCGGTGTTTCGACCAAACCTCGAGTCCACCATCACCCGAATCGCGGATTGGATGGGCTAAACCGCATCAGACCTTGCCCAAGTCCCTCTTCATTTTTACACTTCCCGATCTGTGAAACGCCTGCACGAAGCCAATACCTCCAAGGTGCCTGCTGCAGCGTGGGCAGAGATCAAGCTTCTGGCACTCGACGTCGATGGAGTCCTCACCGACGGCAGCCTCTTCATTTCGTCCAATGGTACCGAAACCAAGCAGTTTTCAGTCTTGGATGGCATGGGGATGGTCCGGCTCCGGCACGCGGGCGTGATCGTCGCCTGGATCAGCGGCCGGCCTTCGGGAGCCACCACCCTTCGCGCCGAGGAGCTGAAGATTCCCCACGTGATTCAAGGCCGTTCCGACAAACTGGAGGCGCTCCAGGAGCTCGCCACCTCGCTCGGGTTTACGTCACGTCAGTGCTGCTACATGGGTGATGACGACATCGACGCCCCCGCCATCGCCTGGGCAGGCGTGGGTGTCACTGTGCAGCAAGCCATGCCGGCCGCACTTCAAGCCGCCATCTACGTGCCGCAACGGTCGGCCGGCCGCGGCGCCGTGCGTGAGGTGTGCGATCACATCCTCGCAGCACACACCGCCCGCAAAGCGAAGCCATGAGCGGCCACGCCTCGATCCATCGGCCCGCAAGTCGGGGGAGGCCCCTGCGACGGGCAATCGTTGGCTGCGCTTTAGGTATTGCACTGCTTAGCCCCCTGCGCGCGGCCGGACCCCAAATTCGTACCAACACGCCGATTCGTAATTTCTCCCTCCCTTCCTTCAATGAAAAGGGGTTCCGCACCATGCTGGTTCGGGGACGGGAGGCGACGCTGCTCGGGAAAACAGAGGCTAAACTCAGCGACATGACCTTGACGGTCTTTTCGGGCGACGCAGCAGCGAGCGTCGAAACCGTCTTTCTCAGCACCTCCGCGGTGGTTCAGAGCGATCGTCGAATCATCCATGGCGACGAAACCGTCCGCATCATCAACGACGACTTTGAGCTCCTCGGAACTGATTGGCGCTACGAGCACGACGTCATGAAGATCAACATCTACCATGGGGCCCGAGTTGTCTTCAAAGCCGAGCTGAAGGACATCCTCAAATGAGACATCCTTTTCTGACCATTGCGGTCATCTGCACCTTCCTCGGTACCTCGGGCCTTCGCGGCGCCGAGACCAAGGCACCTGCGGCGCCTTCGGTGCCCATCCCTCCCACCGTGATCGAAAGCGTGACGTTGGAAATGCGCAGCACGGACAAGGAAACCACCGCCGTCTTCGACAAAAACGTCGTGGTCGTCGGAAACAACCTGAAGATCACCTGCGATCACCTTGAAGTCCTGGCCACCCGCTTGGGCAATCCTTCCGAAACCGTTCCAAAGCTGGATCAGTTCAAGTCCCTCATTGCCGTGGGACGAGTCCACATTGTTCAAGGTGATCGCGAGGTCACCTGTGGTCGCGCCGAGGTGTTTCCTGGCGAGGAAAAGATTATTCTGACGGAAAGCCCGGTGGTGATTGACCATTCCGGACCCTACGTCGCCACCGGAACACGCATCGTGCTCCTCCGTGGCGAAAGGCGCCTGTTCGGCGATAACATCAAACTCACCGGTCCGCCCCTGATGGACTTGGGATTCGACAAAAAAGAGGCGATGAAGGCCCCGGCACCCGCCCCCGACACAGGTGCTGCCTCGGCAAGACCGGCTCCCTAGGCTCTTCGGCAGCCCTCACGACGGACGTAACTTTCTCTCCACGCACGCTTGTGACCCCGCTGATTCCTCCCCCCGTTTCCGCATCCATCCGCACCACCGGGCTGGTCAAGACTTTTGGCACCCGCACCGTGGTCGACGGCGTGAATGTCACGGTCGGAGCCGGCGAAGTGGTGGGACTGCTCGGACCCAACGGCGCCGGCAAGACGACCACGTTCTACATGATCGTGGGCTTGATTCCCGTCACAGCCGGAGCCGTCTTTCTGGCCGATCGCAACATCACCCGCCTCGGCATGCACCAGCGTGCCCGCCTGGGTCTCGGTTATCTGCCCCAGGAAGCCTCCGTATTTCGCAAACTCACGGTGGCCGAGAACATACTGGCCATCGCGGAAGCCATCGGGATCCCGCGGAAGGAGAGATACGCACGGTTGGAGCGTCACTTGAGCGACCTTCACCTCGACCATGTTGCTCGCCAAAAGGCCTACACCTTGTCTGGGGGAGAAAGGAGACGCCTTGAAATCGCCCGCGCGCTCGTGACCGAGCCGAAATTTCTCCTCATGGATGAACCCTTCGCTGCCATCGACCCGATCTCGGTGGCCGAGGTGCAGAAGATCATCCGAGACCTGAAGTCCCGAGGGATTGGGGTCCTCATCACCGACCACAACGTCAGGGAGACGCTGCGGGTCGTGGATCGCGCCTACCTGATCCACCAGGGGCGCGTCCTGAAGGAGGGTTCCGGCGACTTGTTGATCCACGACGATCAGGCCCGCGAGTTTTACCTCGGCAAGGACTTCAACCTTTAGCTCCGTCTGTTCACAAAACGCTCTCGTCAACCCGCGGGCGTTCGTTGTGCTCTACTGCAGTCGCTCTGCCCATGCCCAAAGCCATTCACGGGATCACCGTCGCTCATTTCTTCCAGAGTTACCGGGAAAAGCTCAAAATGGAGCTCGTCACGGGGGAGCGCGGCCTGCACCGGCTGATCCGGGAGGGGTCCATCAACCGGCCCTCGCTGGCGCTGACCGGGTTCTTTCGCTACTTCGCCAACAAGCGTATCCAGGTTTTGGGGGCGGCCGAAATGACCTACCTGAAGACCCTCACGCACGAGAGGCAGGTGGAGATATTCACCGAAATGGTCGAGCGGCAGGTGCCCTGCCTCGTACTGACCCGCAATTTCAATCCCACACGGCCGATGCTTGCCATCGCGCACGAAAAGAACCTCCCGGTTTTCAAGACTTCGATGATCACGATGAACTGGGTGAATCTGGGCACCCTGTGCATTGACAATGAGTTCGCGCCCGCGACCACCGAACATGCCACCACCCTGGACATTCGCGGCATCGGGGTGATGCTGCGCGGCAGTTCGGGTGTGGGCAAAAGTGAATGCGCCCTCGCACTGATCGAACGCGGGCATTCGCTCGTGGCCGACGATCTGACCGTGATCAAGCTCCTCGACGAGCGGGAGCTGATGGCTTCCAGCCGGCCTCTGAATCGGGGCTACATGGAGTGCCGGGGCATCGGCATCATCAATGTCGCCGAGATGTTTGGCGTAAAATCGATTCGTCTGGAAAAACGAATCGACATGGTGGTGTCACTGCACGAATGGCACCCCGATGCGGTCGAGGAGCGCACCGGACTCGAGGAGAATTACTACGAAATCCTCGGTCTGCGCACCCCCCACATCGAGCTGTACGTGCGCCCAGGACGCGACATGGCGCGTCTGGTCGAGGTCGCGGCCCTGACCCAGGCGCTGAAAAAGATGGGGCACGACCCCGCCAAGGACTTCAACGACCGCCTCATTGCGTACATGACGCAGCAGTCGGGCCAGCAAAGCGCCGTTTCCATCCGCCCCCTGTCGATGGACGACACCCCGTTGACGAAATCCTAGGTGAACGCTTCCCTCCGACCCACCCTTTCATGAGTTCATCCCTGCGCACCGACGGTCGCCGACCGGACCAGCTTCGTTCCATCCGTTTCGAAGCCAACATCGCCCCGCACGCCACCGGCTCGGTCCTGGTTTCGTTCGGCGACACCCGCGTCATCTGCGCCGCCACCATCGAGCCCAATGTGCCGACCTGGATGAAACAGCAGGGGATCAAGGGCGGATGGCTGACCGCCGAGTATTCGATGCTTCCCTACTCGACCCTCGACCGAAAGCCCCGGGATATCTCCAAGGGCAAACTCGACGGTCGCACCGTGGAAATCCAGCGCCTGATCGGACGTGCACTTCGCGCAGTCATCGATCTCCAGAAACTCGGCCAGAACACGCTTTGGATTGACTGCGACGTGCTGCAGGCCGACGGCGGAACCCGCACCGCCTCCATAACGGGAGCCTACCTTGCCGCAAGACTCGCGGTCCAAAAGCTCATCGACGCACGCCGGATCCCGGAGAATCCACTGAGCGACTCCGTCGCCGCCGTCAGCGTCGGCATTTATGAGGGCCGGGAACTGCTCGATCTGCCCTATGTGGAAGACCGCGATGCCGAAGTGGATTTCAATGTGGTGATGACCGGCCAGGGACGCTACGTCGAAGTCCAGGGGTCGGGCGAGGAATCCACGTTCACTCACGAGCAGCTGCTCTCCCTGCTTGCACTCGCGAAAACAGGTCTCAAGGAAATCGCATCCCTGCAGACCGCCTTCCTCATGAAGGAACTGCTCAAGTCCGGTTAATGCGACCCGGGCGCCGGGCCGGCGCTCAGGCTTTGCGCTCCGCCGGCAGTGCTTCCTTCAGGATACCCAAATTGCCATCCTCGGCCGCCCGCAGGAAGCCTTCTGTTACGCTCTTAAGTTCTTCCCAGCGCCGGCGGATCTGCTTGGCCTCATCGCGGGTGATGTGATTGTCCGCCGCCGCCGTTGCAATTACAGCCAGCATATCCGCGAACTCCTGCACAATGGCATTCGTCGTCGGAATCAGGGAATAAGGGTGCGCTTTGGGAGCCTCAGGATTGGCGATAAAGAACCCGCCTGCCCTTTCGCAAACCCACTGCGCTATCCGGGTGTCCTGAGTGATCTTCAAGAGCTGGTCGACACGGTCCAGCGGGTTGTGCGCTCCGCTTCCGGTGGCATCGCTGGGTGGCTCAGCCCACTTGTAGATCAGGGAAAGCGACAAGCCCATGTCGGCAGCTATCTGCTTTGCACTCGTTTTTTTGAGAACCTCGCGGAGCACCTCGTGCGATTGCATGGGACCATCAAGTCATGCTCCGCCCGATTGGCAATCTCGCGCGCGAAAAGACAATGGGCACTTTTTGGCGTGTCTTCCCGTCCGTATTTCTGGCAAAACTCCCTGCTCCATGAACATTCACGAGTATCAGGCCAAAGCGCTCTTCGAGAAATTCGGCGTTCCCGTTCCCAAGGGTGCCGCAGCCAAGTCGGTCGCCGAATTCGACACCGCACTCGCTCTGCTCCCGGAGGGCCCCACCATGGTGAAGTCCCAGATCCACGCCGGAGGGCGCGGCAAGGGCACGTTCACCGACGGCTTCAAGGGCGGCGTCAAATTCTGCAAGACGAAGGCCGACGCGAAGGAACTCGCCGGTAAGATGCTCAACAATACGCTGGTCACCCTGCAAACCGGACCCGCCGGACGCAAGGTGCAGACCGTCTATTTCACCGTCGCGAGCGACATCAAGAAGGAATACTACCTCGCCATCCTGCTCGATCGCGCCACCTCCCGGCCGGTGATCGTCGCCTCCACGGAAGGTGGCGTGGAAATCGAGAAAGTGGCCCACGAGACGCCTGAGAAAATCTTCAAAGTCTACGTGGATCCGGCCTATGGCCTCGCCGATTTCCAACTCCGGCAGCTCATCACCGGGCTCGGTCTAACGGCTTCCGAAGCCAAGGGGGCCGCCAAGCTGATCAAGAACCTCTACGCGATGTTCTGGGAAACCGATGCCGCGATGGTCGAGATCAACCCTCTGATCACGACGCCGACCGGCGACGTCCTTGCGCTCGACGCCAAGGTCTCTTTCGACTCCAACGCCCTTTTCCGCCACCCCGAAATCGTCGCCCTGCGCGATCTCAACGAGGAGGATTCCAAGGAAATCGAGGCCTCGAAGTACAACCTCTCGTACATCGCCCTCGACGGTAACATCGCCTGTTTGGTCAACGGTGCCGGTCTCGCCATGAGCACCATGGACATCATCAAACATTTCGGCGGCAACCCCGCCAACTTCCTCGATGTCGGCGGCGGCGCTTCGAAGGAGCAGGTGGTGGCCGCCTTCAAGATCATTCTCGGCGACCCCAACGTGAAGGGAATCTTCGT
This sequence comes from Opitutaceae bacterium, assembly GCA_016794725.1. Taxonomy (GTDB): domain Bacteria; phylum Verrucomicrobiota; class Verrucomicrobiia; order Opitutales; family Opitutaceae; genus UBA6669. The sequence continues at coordinate 13,585 of JAEUGZ010000592.1, forward strand.
CAACATCTTCGGCGGCATCATGGACTGCAATGTCATCGCCCTGGGCATCGTTGAAGCCGTCAAGGAAGTGGGCCTGAAACTCCCCCTCGTGGTTCGCCTCGAGGGCAATAATGTCGGCGCAGGCAAGGCGACTCTTGCCGGCAGCGGTCTGACCATTGTCAGCGGTGACACCATGGCCGACGCCGCCCAGAAGATCGTGAAACTCGTCGCCTGAAGAGGCCATCCGGTAATCGAAAGCAACAACCCAATCGCTCCACTTCCATGGCCATTCTCATCAAGCCCGAGACCAAGATTCTTGTTCAAGGCATCACCGGCGACTTCGGCGGTCGCCACGCCAAACTTTCCCTCGACTACGGCACCAACGTCGTCGGCGGAGTCACTCCCGGCAAAGGCGGTCAGTTCTTTGAACACAAAGAACACCGCGTGCCCATCTTCAACTCGGTCCACGACGCCGTCGCCGCCACGGGCGCCACCGTTTCGGTCGTCTTTGTGCCGCCGCCCTTCGCCGCCGATGCCATCCTGGAAGGCGTCGACGCGGGTCTCGACCTGGTCGTCACCATCACCGAGGGCATCCCGGTGCGTGACATGGTGCGGGTCAAGCGCGCCATCGCAGGCCGCAAGACGCGGCTCGTCGGTCCGAATTGCCCCGGGGTGGTGACTCCCGGAACCGGTCCCCAAAGCCATGGCGGCTGCCGCATCGGCATCGCTCCTGGATACATCCACAAGAAGGGTCATGTCGGCGTGGTCTCCCGCTCGGGCACCCTGACCTACGAGGCCGTCTTCCAGCTCACCTCAAAGAACATCGGCCAGTCGACCTGCGTGGGTATCGGCGGCGATCCTGTCAATGGCACGTCCCACCTCGATGTGATCAAGATGTTCAATGATGATCCGGAGACTCATGGCATCATCCTGATCGGCGAAATCGGCGGCAACGCCGAGGTCGAGGCGGCCCGCTGGATCAAAGCCAACGTGAAGAAACCGGTTGCCGGCTTCATCGCCGGCGCCACCGCCCCGGCCGGTCGTCGCATGGGTCACGCTGGCGCGATTGTCGGCGGCGCCGAGGACACGGCCGCGGCCAAAATCGCCGTATTCAAGGAGTGTGGTATCGAGGTCGCTGTAACGCCCTCCGATATGGCCGACGCATTGCTCCGGGCCGCCAAAGCCAAAGGCGTCACCCTCAGCTGAGCAGATCTGATCCACCCTCTCGCCAAGAGGCCGCGTCTGACGCGGCCTTTTTTTGTGGCTGCATTGGTCGGCACACCCCGCGATGCGGAAAAAAAGGTGGCCAGGCACTCCACGGCACTAGGAGATCGTCGCTACCGTTGCTACCTTCCGGTCCTGGCGGAGTTCACGCGTCTGCCCATGCATGGCACCTGGCCAAGGGTCACGTTGACCACCCCTCCTGCCAGCGCAACTGGTTTTTTGCCTATCGCCCCGGCGTGAGCATCGCTTCGATCCGAGCGACGATCCCCTCGACAGGCCAGAGTCTCCCAACCCCTTCATAACCACAGGCGAGCATACCTTCCTCCGGGCCGATGAACTGCACGCCCCGGCCACTCAGCGTGGCGACGTTGGCCACGGTGGCGGGATGCATCCACATTTTGCCATTCATGGCGGGTGCCAACAACACGGGACAACGTGCCACCAGGTAGAGTGAGGAAAGGAAGTCCGGCGCCAAGCCATGGGCGAATTGTGCCAGCACGTCCGCCGTGCATGGAGCCACCACCAGCACGTCCGCCTTGTCTGCGAGTTCAATGTGTCCGGGCTGCCAGCCATTTCCCTCGCTCCACAGATCAGCGGCCACCGGTTGCCGGGCCAGAGTTTGGAGGGTGAGCGCGGTTACAAACCGAGCTCCGCCCTCGGTCAGGATCGGATGAACCTCCGCTCCTTTCTTACGCAGCTGGCTGGTCAACTCCGCCGCCTTGTAGGCCGCGATTGAACCCGTGACCCCAAGTACGACCCGTTTCCCCGACAGAGGCGATTCCATCGGAGAAAAGCTAGTTCCGAGGAGGGGGCGGCAGGGGTGGAAGAGCTCCCTCGGGAGCGGCCCCTTTTTTGTCGTCGCGCCCACCCAGGGGTCGGCCGACTTTCACCCGTTCGCGCCACCGACGCTGCATCTCTTCAAATTCCTTTTTCTGCTCAATCGTCAGCTCGGAGACGATCTTCGTATTCATGATCTGAAACGACTTGTCGATTTCACGACGCAGGGGTCGCAACTCATCGGACGTCGCCGCAATGATCGCTCCGATCCGCTCCTTCTGTTGGTCATCCAGCTTCAGTCGATCGGTCAGCCGGTTCAGGTGCATCATCAGAGGATCCGGAGCTCCTCCGCGTTGTACCAAAGCTTTCTGCAAACGCACCGAGGTAAAGCCACCCGCGATCACCCCGGCAAAAAAAATGCCGGCGAAGACCAGTCCGACTTTCCAGGTGGCGCTGGCGGGTTTCATAGTCCCAACAGACCCGACGTGACTGATTCACTGTCCACCATCTCCGTCTCTTCATGAAACGCCTGCAGCACCGGGCTCAGGTTGAGCGCCACGGTGGCAATCGCGAGCACGGAGGCGACACTCAACGCGCGGAACGCCTGCGACTCAAACAAACCAAACACGCTGCGTTCGCCCACGTATCCGGAACGAGCAACCACCCGAGTGGAGAATCCGAGCGGGGCCGTCAGGGGACGATCACTCAACGGCGGCGCCTCGCGTGCGAGCCTGACCAGCTTCTGCCAAGGATCTGGGTGAGAGGAATTCATGAGCGCTCCTTTTTCTTCAATTCTTCGAAACATTTCCGCAATTTACGGCGAGCGCGAAACGCCCGCACCTTGATCAACGAGGTATTCCATCCGGTGATTTTGCCAATCTCAGCAATCGTCTTCTGCTCCAGATCGAGGAGCTGAATGACCAGACGATCCTCGGGTTTGAGCTGATCGAGCAGTTTATGGACCAGCTCCCGCGCCGCTAACGCCTCATCGGGTGCACGGTCACCCTCACTTGTCAAAACTGCATCCAGCACGTCCGCCTCATTCTCCGAGAGATCGGCCCAACGAAACTCCGGACGCCGCTGCTGCTGACGGAGGTGATCAATACACGTGGTCAAAGCGATCCGCGACACCCAATGGGTGAACGGAACTGCGCCTTGAAACTGTGCCAGTCGAGAAAACATTTTTAGAAAGATATCCTGTGCAATATCTTCCTCCGACATTCGTCGGGGAAGGTGGGCCCGCACAATGCGGATGACCAGGGGATAGAGATGGTCAACCAAGGCCCGGGCGGCCGCCTGGTCGTTCTCGCGGACGCGCTCCAGACAGCCGACCAAGTCAAAGGTGGCGTCGGCGTCGTCAGACATACAACCATGGAAGGATCCTCATGCACGAATCCTAAGACGCGCCGCCGCCGGCAAGAGTTACACAGGTGCGACACATGAGACAAATCCTCAGCCGGCAAGCTGTTGGACCCCGCTCCCTACGTCAACGCGCTTCCAAAACTCCAGTCCCACCGGCCGGCGGCTTGACTTGGGGAATTTCAGGCCGATAAAGGATCTATCTGATGCGAATTTTCGCCCAGGCGCTTCGACTTACCTAGACGCACGGTCCGTGAGAGCCGCGTGAGCGGCCGACTGTGCGTCCGTGAAGCCCCTGGCGTCCGCGTCGCTGACTTCGACGTGGGATTTGTCGTTTCCGCCTGCCCTAAATTCGTTAATCTTTAAGTATTTCCGCATCATGCAGTCCGCACCCGTCACCAAATACCGACCGTTGAACACGGTCCACTTGCCTCAGCGACAATGGCCCAATCGCACCCTGACCCAGGCTCCGCTCTGGTGCAGCGTCGATCTCCGCGACGGCAATCAGGCGCTCGCCCAGCCCATGAGCGTGGACGAGAAACTCGAGCTCTTCGAACTCTTGGTGAAAATTGGTTTCAAAGAAATCGAGGTCGGCTTCCCTTCCGCATCGCAAATCGAATTCGATTTCTGTCGACGCCTGATTGAAGAAAATCGCATTCCGAGCGATGTCACCATCCAGATTCTCTGCCAATGCCGCGAGGACCTGATCCTCCGCTCGCTCGAGGCCTTGCGGGGTGCTCGCAAGGTCGTATTTCACCTCTACAACTCGACTTCGCCCGCCCAGCGCAAGTACGTCTTCGGGGCCACACGCGCAGACATTGTGCACATCGCCACCCGGGGCGTGCAATGGCTCAAGCAGCACGCTCGCGGGCTGATCGCCGATGGGACCGACCTCCGCTTGGAGTACTCACCCGAAAGCTTCACCAGCACCGAATTGGACTTCGCCCTGGAAATTTGCGAGGCTGTCACCGACGTCTGGCAGCCCACGCCGGCTTCGAAGATCATCCTCAATCTCCCCGCCACCGTCGAATATACGACGCCCAACGTGCACGCCGATCAGATCGAATGGATGTGCACGCATATCACCCGGCGAGACTGCACCCTGGTCTCCCTCCACACTCACAACGACCGGGGTACGGGCATCGCCGCGACGGAGCTGGCATTGTTGGCCGGGGCCGACCGGGTGGAAGGCACGCTGTTCGGCAATGGGGAGCGGACGGGGAATCTCGACTTGGTGACAGTTGCCCTGAATCTCTACACCCACGGAATCCACCCGGGTCTCGATTTGAGCGACTTGCCTCGGATCCGTGAGGTCTACGAACGGACCACGCGCATGGACGTGCATCCGCGACACCCGTACGCGGGCGACTTGGTCTTCACTGCATTCAGCGGCTCCCATCAGGACGCGATCAAGAAGTCGTGGGATCAGCAGGATCCCAAAGCCGCCTGGGACGTCCTCTACATTCCAATCGATCCCGCAGACATCGGTCGAAGTTACAAAGCCATCATCCGGATCAACTCACAATCGGGCAAAGGCGGCGTCGCCTACGTGCTCGAACACGAGTTTGGCTATCAACTGCCGAAACTCATGCATCGCGAGATGGGACGAACCATCAACGAGCTCGCCGATGCCACCGGCCGCGAACTCACGCCGCAGGAAATTCACGATGCGTTTGTTCGAGACTACATCGAGCGTTCATCACCCGTTTCGCTCGCCGAGTTTCGGACGATCGAGCGCGGCAGTGTGGTCACTTGTCAGGCGGAATTGCTCATCAAGGGTCAACGCAGGCTCGTTTCCGGGAGCGGAAATGGTCCGATCGACGCGTTCGTCCATGCCATGCGTGAAGCCGGACTACCCTCGTTCGAGTTGCTCAGCTACTCGGAGCATTCGCTCGGGAGTGGCGCAGAGGCGCGCGCGGTCAGCTACATCCAGATCAAGACCGGCGCCGGACGCACCTTTTTCGGGGCTGGCATCGATACCAATATCGAGCTGGCCTCCATCAAGGCAGTGGTCAGCGCCCTGAACCGATCGCTCGACTGAGTGTTTTCCGTTCGGCCTCCACCTATCTTTCCAACGATCGGAAAGATAGGTGTGAGTGCTCTCCGCTGCAAAGAGTCCGTCGGTCAAACGCGCCCCAACCGGCGAAACAGCAGGCCCGCCAGGAACAGGAAACCCAGCGACGGCAACCACAGCAGGAGATCGGGTCGCAGCTCTGGATGGCCATCCAGCCAGCCGACGCAGACGGTCAGAAAATAGTAGGCCATGACTAATCCCAGCGCCAACCCGAGGTTGGCCGAGGTTTCCTTGCGCGAAACCTTGATGCCCAAAGGAACGGCCAGCACGGCAAAGGCAAACACTGCCAACGCCGTCGCTCCTTTCTCGTTCAATGCATAAGAGACCCGCATCCGATCGACGGCCCACGTCTTGAGCGCTGCGGCGGAGTCCGCCGGAGGCTCGGCCAGCCGGTCCTTTTCAGCGCGCAGCTCACTCAAGGTCATCCACGCCAGTTTCTTCCTTAAGCTCTGCTTTCCAAACAGGTTATCCAACTGAAGCTCCAGAGTGATTTCATCGGCGGTGCCGGGAGTGATCGCCACGGAAAAGTCCTCGAGGTGGTCGGTTTTTCTCACCTCGGTGGTGACGCGGCGCAGGGTCAGCACCAGCCGGGCCTCCCCATCCTCAAAGGTCACCGTGCCCGTCTCCGCTCGTCCGGAGCGCTTGACCCGGCTTTCTTTGTCCAGCTCCCACATCCACACATCCCGCAACACATTGCCTTCCTTTTCTCCGACATAAAGGACCACCCCGGGAAAGTCCCGGATGAACGTCTTGGGGACAATGAAGCTCAAAGGATTGCGTTGCACCGCCTGCGCCAAGGTCGACTTGTAAGCGGCCCGAGCCCGGGGCATGTATTCGTAGTTGACCATGGCCGCGAGGGTGGCCGCCGCCGCCCCGAGCAAAAAGATGGGTCGAGCAATATAGGCCAGACTCAGTCCCGCCGCCCGCATCGCCGTGATTTCATGCTGTGCCGACATCCGCCCCAGTACCAGCAAGACTCCCGTCAGGACGCCCATGGGGAGGGCATAGGCGGCCACAAATGGCCCCAGCAAGGCAAGGAGCGTAACAAAGGTCTCCACCGGAAGTTGCCCACTCAAAACCAACTGGAGGAGGTCCTTCAGGGCGTTGCCGACGATCAACACGAAAGCAAACAGCCCTACCGCCGCCGCACAGGAGCCCGCGACGCTGAAGAGGATATGGCGGTGGAGCAGCGACATGCAGGCGGACGATTCCCCTCCAAACCGCGGCAATCACACCCATAGGTCAACTCCGGACTCCGACCGGCGACGGCGCCATTCTTGCCACCGCAGAGAGGACAGGAGTTCGCTTGGCTCTAGACTTGGATCCAAATCCCAACGAAGGTGAGGATTCGTATGCGATTCACGCCCGACAAACCACCGTTGACCGGAGAGACCCTTGAGTCCCTCACCGAGCGGTTGCGCGAGCGCGGAGAGCCCGCTTTTCGGGCCCGGCAGATTCTTGATTGGGTGTACAAAAAGCGGGCGCGGTCCTGGGAGGACATGACCAATCTGTCCAAGGCCCTGAGAGCCTGGCTGGGCGAGACGTTTGATCTGTCGCCGACCACGTTGATCCTCGGAAAACAGTCAAACGACGTCACCGACAAGTTGCTGCTGGAGCTGCGCGATCGTTCCCTGATCGAAACGGTCATCATCCGCGCCCCGCAGGACGGCGTCGGGATCGAACATTCGCGAAAGACCATCTGTATCTCCACCCAGGTGGGATGCGCCATGGCCTGCGCATTTTGTGCCAGCGGATTGGAAGGACTGAAACGCGACTTGTCCGCGGGAGAGATCGTCGCCCAATTGTTGCAGGTCTGCTACCGCGAAGATCCCCAGACCACCCGCGCACATCAGGAACTGGCCTCCTTTGACAACATCGTTGTCATGGGCATGGGAGAACCTCTCGCAAACTACGACAACCTCATTCGCGCCCTCACGATTCTGAACGCAGACTGGGGCCTGGGGTTTGGCGCCCGGCGCATCACGGTCTCGACCAGCGGCCTGGTTCCAAAAATCCTCAAACTGGCCGAAGAACCACTCGGGTTCCGCCTCGCAATCTCACTCCACGGCGCCACTGACGAAGTCCGGGAGCGTATCATGCCGGTCAACAAAGCGTTCCCACTCGCCAAGCTCCTGCCGGCCGTGCGCACGTTTTCGGAACGCCATGGCCGGATGGTCACGCTGGAGTTCATTTTGATCGAAGACATCAATGATTCAATCGACCAGGCGGGAGAACTGCGCGACATCGCCCGCGACCTGCATGCCCATGTCAATCTGATCCCCTACAACACGGTGCAGGGATTGCCTTGGAAACGTCCAAGCGTCACCCGCCAGGAAAAATTCGCCGACGTGCTCCGCGCAGCGCGCGTCCCCGTGACGCTCCGTCGCGAAAAGGGACACGACATCGACGCTGCCTGTGGTCAGCTCCGCCTCAAAACCGAGAAAGATCGCGACGCCCTGCAGGCCCAATGAGGGATCCAGGCCCCCGTTCTGGCCGGCAAGCGAGGAGCACCGTCAATTCCCAAAACGCAAGGTCCGGGGCGGATCATCACACCACAACCTCGGCCCGCACTCCCAAGCGCTTGCTATTTGCAGTCATGCACGACCATTTGCCAGAACGCGTCGCGGTGTAACTTTCAGAAATCCTCACCGTCATTCGTTTTCCCCGGGCCCGCCTTCAAAAATTACGCTTGAGTTCACCCGCTCAAAAACCTTAGCCCATCCTTTCCTCTCCTGACACGGAACCTGGTCGCCCGGACCCGTTTCCCATGTCGCGTTCATTCCTTCTCCGCCCCCATGATTGAAGTTAAAGGCCTGGTCAAACTGTACGGATCGAAACGCGCCGTCGATGGCGTGACCTTCACCGTGAAACGCGGTGAAATTCTCGGCTTTCTCGGACCCAATGGTGCCGGGAAATCGACGACGATGAAAATGATCACCGGTTTCCTGCAGCCCACCGCCGGCACCGCCGTGGTCGACGGACACGACGTCACCCAGGATCCGGTCGCCGTCAAACGCCGGATCGGCTACCTGCCGGAGAGCGCCCCGGCTTATGGCGAAATGACCGTCGAGGAATTTCTCTCGTTCATCGCCGAAACCCGGGGCTTCCGCTCGCCAGAGGCACGCACCACTCAGGTGAATCGCGCCATCGGTCTGACCCACCTCGACCCGGTGAGGCGGCAGACCATCGAAACCCTCTCCAAGGGCTACAAGCAGCGCGTGGGCTTTGCCCAGGCGCTGCTGCACGATCCGCCCGTTCTGGTCCTCGACGAACCGACGGACGGTCTGGACCCGAATCAGAAGAACGAGGTCCGCGCCCTGATCAAGAACATGGCCACGGAAAAGGCCGTCATCCTCTCCACGCACATCCTCGAGGAGGTGGAGGCCATCTGCACCCGCGTCATCATCATTTCCCAGGGCCGCGTCGTGGTGGATGAGACCCCGGCCAAGTTCCAGGCCCGCCAGCCAGGCGCCCGGCTCGACGCCATTTTCCGCTCCCTCACGCAGAGCGACGTCTGACATCCCGCCACTCCGCCCCCGCACCCGAATCTCTCAGCCACCGATGTCCCAGATCACTCCCCTGTTCAAACGCGAGTTCCTCGGCTACTTCCGCTCGCCCGTCGGCTACGTCTTCCTCGCCGTCTTTCTCATGGCGAGCGTCATCCTCGCCTTCTTCGTCGGCGGTTTCTTTCGCAGCAATACCGCAAGCCTTGAGACGCTGTTCAATTTCTACCCCTGGCTTTTTCTCTTCCTGATCCCGGCCGCAGGCATGCGCCTGTGGTCGGAGGAAAAGCGCACCGGCACGATCGAGCTGCTCTTCACGCTCCCCGTGACCACCCTTCAGGCGGTGCTCGGCAAATACCTGGCCGCCTGGGCGTTTCTCGCCCTCGCCATCGTGCTCTCGTTTCCCATGGCGATCACGGTCGCCTACCTGGGCGATCCCGACTGGGGCGTACTGATCGCCGGATACGTCGGCAGCATCCTCATGGCGGGTTCCTACCTCGGCGTCTGCTCGCTGACCTCCGCGGTGACCAAGAACCAGGTCATCAGCTTCGTCATCAGCCTGCTGGCCTGCCTGATCCTGCTCTTTCTCGGGCTGAGCGTCTTCAACAACGCCCTCTCGTCGGTGATGCCTACCTGGGCCGTCGACCTGCTGGCCAACTTCAGCTTCAGCACCCATTTCGCCGCCTTCACCAAGGGAATCATCGATCCAAAGGACGTCATCTACTTCCTCTCCCTCTCGGGCTTCACGCTCTTCCTCAACGTCGTCGTGCTCGAACGCTGAGCCCCACCCGCGGATCACCTCCCCTGCCACCATGAAATCCGGCACCAAAGTTTTCACCATTTCCCTGCTCTTCATCGCGCTTGTCCTGGTCAACTACCTGGCCTCGCGCCTGCCCTTCCGCGGTGACGCCACCGCCGAGCGGATCTACACGCTCTCTCCCGGCACCCGATCGCTGCTCTCCAAGGTCGAGGAACCGGTGAGCCTCGACTACTACTTCTCCCGCTCGGTCGAGGGCCTGCCCATCACCTACAAGAACTACGCCGCCCGGGTCGAGGAGATGCTGCGCCAGTACGTGCGCGCCTCCGGCGGCAAGCTCACCCTCAACGTGATCGACCCGCGCCCGGACACTCCCGAGGAGGAGCGTGCCACCGCCGCCGGACTGCAGCCGCAGCAGCTGCCCACCGGGGAGACGGTCCAGTTCGGACTGGTCGCCACCCAGGCGGACCAGCAGAAGGTGATCTCCTCGTTCAACCCGCAGCGAGAGTCGTTTCTTGAATACGATCTCTCCCAGCTGGTCTTCAGCGTGCAGACGGTGGCCAAGAAGAAGCTCGGCCTCATCACCAGCCTTCCGCTCCAGGCTCCGGCCATGGACATGATGATGATGATGCAACAGCGGCAGCGTCCAACCGGACAGCTGGTCGCAGACGAATGGGCCAAAACCTTTGAACTCGTTCCGATCGAAGCCTCCGCCACCGACCTCCCGGCGGACCTCGACGCCCTCGCCGTCATCCACCCGCAGAATCTGACGACGAAACTCCAGTTCGCCATCGACCAGTTCCTGCTTGGCGGCAAACCCGTGTTCCTCGCCGTCGACCCGGCATCGCAGTACTTCAAGCGTCAGGGCGGCCAGGCCGCCATGTTCGGCGGTCCCCAGCCCAATGTCTCAAGCGATCTGCCCGCCTTGCTCAAGGGTTACGGCATCACCTACAACGCGCAGTCGGTCGTCGGCGACGTCGTCAATGCCACCCAGGTTCAGACTGCCGCCGGTGTCGTCCGCTATCCAGTCTGGCTCTCGATCGGAAAGGACTCGCTCAACCGCCAGGCCATGCCCGTGGCGCAGCTCAATTCCACCCTGTTCATCGAGAGCGGCAGCTTGGCGATCGACGCCCAGGGCCGAACCGTGACCCCCTTGGTCGAGACATCCGCCTCCGGCGGCGAAGTGCCGGCGATGTCCCTCCAGTTCGCACAGCCCGACGAGGTGGCCCGCCAGATCGTCGCCTCTGGGAAAAAGACGCTGGCCGCCGTGATCACGGGAAAATTCACCAGCGCATTCCCGGGCGGAGCGCCAAAGGACGAGCCGCCGGCTCCGCCCGCACCCGGTGAGGCTCCGAAGCCTCCCACCCCCACGCCCGCCCCCTCGACAAAGCCTGCGCTCAAGGAATCGAGCGGCTCGTCGACCCTGTTCGTCATCGCCGATACCGACTGGCTCTTCGACGACTACAGCGTGCGTCGCTACAACTTTCTCGGCGTCCAGGCGGCCGAACCCCTCAACGACAATCTTGCCTTCGCCAGCAACAGCCTGGAGTACCTCAGCGGCTCCCAGGACCTGATTTCCATCCGCGGAAAGGGCAGCTCGCTGCGGCCGTTCACGGTGGTCCGTCAGCTCGAGGTCGACGCCCAGCGGCGCTATCAGGAGCAGCTGACCGCCCTGGAGGCACGCATCAGCGACGTGCAAAAGAAGCTGACCGAGCTGCAGGGCAAACGCACTGAAGGCAACCGCCTCGTGGCCACCCCCGAAATGCAGAAGGCCATCGAGGACTTTCAATCGCAACAGGCCGTGATGCGAGGCGAGCGTCGCCAGATTCGGAAGGCGCTGCGCGAGGACATTGAACACCTTGAGAACAGCCTGCTCGTCCTTAACGTCCTCGCCCCTGTCGTCATGGTCGGCCTGTTCGGCTTCATTTTTCACCGCAGCCGCCGCCGCTGATCGCCCGGCCCACCCGTTCCGCCCTCCCTCTTTCTGTCACCGGCATGAAACTGAAAACGCTCCTGGTCGTCGTCACCCTCCTCGCCCTCGCGTCCCTCGCCGCCTACTACGTCGGTCGCCCACCCAAACCCACCGGCACTGACCCGCGCCTGAACCAGCCACTGGTCGCCGGAAACCTGCTCGAACAGGCCTCCGCCCTCAAGATCACCGAGAACGGCAAGACAGTTTCGCTGGCCAAGGGCGCGGGCGGCACTTGGTCCGTGGCCGAATACTATGGATTCCCTGCGGACTTCGAGAAAGTGGCACGGCTTGCCGGAGACCTGACCGCCGCCAAGGTGGAACGGCTCGTCACCCAAAATCCGGAACGCATCAAGGGTTTCAACTTCGGCAATGCCCGGCTCGTCTTCAGCGACGCCTCCGGAAAAGAACTGGCCAGCCTCGATCTGGGTAAGAACGCCGAAGGCGGCGGCCGGCTCGTGCGCTACGGCACAGAGGAAAAGGCCTACCTCAGCCGGCTGAACGCCTACCTCGACACCGAGCCCAAGAACTGGGCCGACGCCACCCTCGTCAGCCTTAAGCCCGAAGACATCTCCCGGGTCGAACTCACCTTCGGCGATGGGTCCGCGCCGGTCGTGGCCACCCGGGCCAAGAAGGAGGACGCCTTCACCGCCACCGACGCACCCGCGGGCGAACGACTCCGGACCTCCCGGGTCGACTCGGTCATCTCCTCGCTGGCTTCGCTCCGCTTTTCGGATACGTCTGATCCGGCGGACGCCAACGCGGTCGCAGCCAAGGCCGTTGCGCGAACCGTCACGCTCGGCACCTTCGACGGCAAGAGAGTCACACTGCAGATCGGCCGGAAGCCGGAGCAGAAAATCGTGAAGGCCCCGGAGGCCAAAAAAGACGGCACCACCGGGCCTTCCGCACTCGGCTCCGTGGCCGATCTGGCCAAGGCCGCCGCACCCGCCGGAGCCGAAAAGGACAGCAAGAGCACCGATAGCACCGGACCCGCCAAAGTCCTCGAACCGGTCACTGAAACCGTCCCGGCCGGCCCGGTCTACGTCTTCATTGCGCACTCCGACGCCACCGCCCCCATCAACGGACTGATGGCCAAACGCGCCTTCCAGGTCTACGAAAGCACGTTCACCGGCCTGCCCCAGGCTCGCGCCGAATTGTTCGAGCCCATCCCTCCCGCCCCTCCCGCTCCGACTCCGGCCCCGGCGGCCGCGCCCGCCCCCGCCGGGAAATAGGCGATAGGTCGGTCTCCCGAGAAACCCACGCCCGGGGCCAGCCCTCCGCACGAGGTGGCCTCGGCGAGCGCGACGGGACCGACCGGTCCCGCCTCCGTGGTCCGTTTTCTTCACGCGACACCAATACCCGCGGGGTCGGCGACCCCACCTCCACCAGACGGCGACTTGGAATCGCGCTTCAGTTGGCGCGCATGCGCAGCCGCGGGAACGCCCTCCACCCGAAGTCATCCTGTCTATCTTGGGTTCAACCGACCCTCCACTCGATGGTTTGAATCCGCGTCCATTCGCGTCCATCCGTGGTTCAAACTGCTGAGTAGCCTCACCGCCGCCTCAGCCAAAGCCCTGCGATACGAGCACTGCATTTTAAGTTTTACATCATATCATCGCATCTGCATATGTTGATATGAAATGACCATCGATCGCCCCATCTCGACGCTGTTCGCAGAACACCGACCGTTGCGTTCCTTGGAGTTTTTTCCGCCGAAGGATGATGCTGGCGTCGCGGTGTTGCGTCAGACCGCGGTCGCGCTCAAGCGCATCAGTCCGGACTTCGTCTCCGTCACCTACGGCGCCGGCGGGAGCACGCGGGAACGCACAGCTCAGGTCAGCAGCATCCTGAAGGATGAGCTGGGATTCACCGTCATGCCTCATTTGACCTGCGTGGGACATGATCGCACCGAGCTGGAGAACCTGGCGGATCGCATCCACGGCGACGGATTCCGCAATATCATGGCACTCCGCGGCGATCCACCCAAGGGCGCGGTGTCCTTTCAGCCGGCCGCCGGCGGGCTTCGCTACGCCAGCGAAATGGTGGCGCTGCTCAAGGCACGCCATCCCGACTTCTGCCTGGGTGTCGGCGGCTATCCGGAAAAGCACCCGGAAGCGACGTCGCTCGACGCCGATCTCGACGCGCTCAAGGCCAAGGTCGACGCGGGTGCCGGGTTCATCACCACCCAGCTGTTCTTCGACAACGAGGTCTATTTCCGTTTTGTCGACCAGTGTCACGCCCGGGGTATCCAGATTCCAGTGATCCCTGGCATCATGCCCGTGCTCTCGCTCAAACAAATCCAGCGCTTCACGACGCTCTGCGGCACCGCCCTCCCCGCAAAGCTGCTGCGCCGGCTTGAGGCGACCGACGACCAGCCCGACGTGGTGGAGATGATCGGACTCGACTGGGCGCTCGATCAGATTCGCGACCTCATTGCCCGAGGTGCCCCTGGCTACCACCTGTACATTCTCAACCGCGCCCGGGCCGCGCTGGCGCTGGCGGCTGGTCTGGCCGCCTGAGTTGTCACGGCCTGGCAGTTTCCAGTCGCCTCGGGAAGGTGCGCCCGCCTTGCTGGGCTGATGGTTACCCACCCGCCCCTCTCCGCACGCGCGCTCGCGAGCGCCTTCATTCTGGTCCTGATGCTGGCGGGATTCCAATCCGCCGCGTCGGCCGCTCCGCTTCGAGTCCTCATCATCGACGGACAAAACAACCACGCCTGGACCGTTACGACGCCGTTGCTCAAGCGGATCCTGACCGAAACGGGACGGTTCACCGTCGACGTCTCCACCTCCCCGCCGCGCAAGCCCGTTGCTCCCAAGCTGCCCAAGGACGCCACGGCGGAGCAGCAGGCCGCCCACGCCCAGTCACTGGTTCGATTCCAGACCGAGGAGGCTGACCACGCCGCCAAGGCTCCCGCACTCTGGGCCGCGTGGCGGCCGTGCTTCGCCAGCTACGACGTCGTGCTGTCCAACT
>JAEUGZ010000614.1 GCA_016794725.1 Opitutaceae bacterium
AGTCTCCGCATTACAAGCGACACGAGGAGGCCGTGGCGCAGGTGATTGACGACTTCAACTGCTCCAAGGTCGGCGTCTTTGTTTCCAACAACAAGACGGTGCTTATCATCGTGGGTGCGGTGCTCGCGGTGGGGGGCGCGGTGGGACTTTATTTCGCGAAGACCGGGGACTTTTTTGTCGGACCGGCCGAGGGACTGGAAAAGGAGATCAAGCTCGGAAAGTTCAAGCTGGGCGGAAAATTGGTGAAGTTTGAGCCATCCAAGCAAAATGTGCAGATCGACCTTTCCATCGCTCCGCCCGGGCCCTTCAAGGGTGCGATCAGCGGCTCGGCTCAGGGCGGCAAGTGGGGCGTGAGCAGCGATGGTGCCGTCGTGTTTCCGGCGGGCAAGAGCGCTTCAATCGATTTTGGCTATCACCTGTCCCTCTCGTCGGTTCCACTTTCACCGAGTGCCCGTTCACTCGTCCTGCAGGGGCCGGGAGAAACCACCCTGGATTACAGGCTCTTCGTGAAGGGCAAGTGGGAGTACAGCTCACCGAGTTCGGGCACTTTCACACTCGACGCCACGGCGTTTGTGAAAAACAACACGCCGGGATTTTCCCTCGCCTCCACGTACCGGACCGTCGATCCCCACTACCAGTTTTCCGCCACAGCAGGCGTGGATCTGCAGCCGCGCGCCATTTCGGCGCGAGGAAGCCTGGGTTTGAATGGCATGTGGGCGGATCACCCCTGGCGTCTTGACGCCACCGGTCGCTTCGGCATGGTGCCCGGCCCCAGCAGCACGGCGGGTATGCTGGCTCCGCGGCCTGATCTGAACGCCATGGTCAACTTCACGGTGTACCTCGATCCTCCGAAAAAGAAGTAGCCCCGGCGTCCAAACGAGGATTCTCTCCCCCCTGCCTCTCCATGCCAGACGCGACTTTCACACAGGCAAAACGCTCCCTGGAGATTCAAACTCCGCTGGGAGAGAATATACTCGGACTGCGCAGCATCCTGGTGCAGGAGCAGCTCGGGCGTCCCTACGTCATCGAGGCGGAGCTGTCCAGCGACGCTCCTGATGTGAAGTTTGACGCCATCATCGGTCAACCCGTGGTCATCCGACTCGATCTGGGCGGGGGCGGCCGGCGTTTCTACCATGGATTTGTCAGTCGCTTTGTGCTGTCGGGACACGGTGCGGCCTTCACCCACTACCGCGCCACCATTGTCCCATGGCTCTGGGTGATGACACGGTCGGCCGACTGCCGTATTTTCCAGGACATGACCGCCCCGGAGATCGTGCAAAGTGTGTTTGCCGACCGGGGCGCCAAGGATGTTGAGCTGCGGATCACCGGCACCTACCCCAAGCGTCTCTACTGCGTGCAGTACCGTGAGACGGACTTCAATTTCGTCAGCCGTCTGCTCGAGGAGGAGGGCATCACCTACTTCTTCAAGCACGAAGATGACAAGGTCACGCTCGTCCTGGTGGACGACATGGCCTCGTACGAGACGATCGCGGACCCGGGTGAGCTGCGTTTCACGCCCTTTGGCGGGGCCGAACGCCAGATGGAGACCATCACGCAATGGACGGCCGAACAGGAGCTGCAGCCGACCCAGTATTCGCTTTCCGACTATAATTACCTCAAGCCCAAGACGCCCCTGCTGAAGCTTTCGCAGGTGGAGAAACAGCACGCGATCAACGACCGGCAGATCTTCGACTTTCCGGGTGACTACCTCGAACCGGCGGAAGGTGAACGCCTGACCCGCACCCGCCTCGAGGAGATTCAGACCGGATCCGAGATCGCCCGGGCTGAGACCCAATTCTTCGGCATCAACGCCGGGGCGCTGTTCACACTGAAGGAGCATCCGCGCGACGAGCAGAATCGCAAATACCTGGTCACCTCGGTGAACCTGTTTTGGGACGCCGGCGAGTTCACCACCCAGGCGGAGGCAAATCCCCAGTCTCACTGTCACTTCACCGCGATTCCGGCCACACAGACTTTCCGCCCGGCCCGCGTCACGCCCAAGCCCCTCATCCAGGGCCCCCAATCCGCCATGGTCGTGGGACCGGCAGGCGAGGAAATTCACACCGACGAACACGGGCGGGTGAAGGTGCACTTCTTCTGGAACCGGGAGAGCAAGGGCGACGACAAGAGTTCCGCCTTCGTGCGCGTTTCGCAGTCCTGGGCCGGAAAGAAGTGGGGCACTTTCTTCCTGCCTCGCATCGGCCACGAGGTGCTGGTCGAGTTCATGGAAGGCGATCCGGATCGTCCGGTGGTGACGGGCAGTGTGTACAACGCGGACAACAAGCCGCCCTACGATCTTCCGGCGAACAAGACCAAGTCGATGATCAAGACCCTCTCCTCCAAGGGAGGGGGAGGGTACAACGAGCTTCGCTTCGAGGACATGAAAGGCTGCGAGGAGATTTTCCTGCACGCCGAAAAAAACCTCGAGGTCCGCGTCAAGGCCGCGCACCAGGAGTCCGTGGGTGGCGTACGCGACCTGCATGTGCATGGGGACACGCGTACGAAACTCCATGCCGAGCACCACCTGCACGTGGTCGGAAATGAATACGCGGCCTATGACGCCGACCGCCACCTCAAAGTCACTGGAAACACGCAGACCAAGGTCGACGGCAACCTGAGCCTGGAAGTGGGAGGTGACCGGATGACCAAGATCACCGGCACGGACAATCTGAAGGTCGAGCAGGACCTCTCGATCAGTTCGACGGGCGTCACTTCGATCAGCGCCTCGGATATCTACCTCAAGGCAGGCGGCAACATCGGCCTGGATGCCAAGAACATCCACCTCAAGGCCTCGTCCAACATCGTGATCGAGGCGGGTTCAAACGTCACCTTGGTGGTGGGTGGGGATTTCATTGCGATTGGCGGCGGCATCAAGCAGGTCGGCTCCACCGTCAAGATCAACAGCGGCGGTGCACCGGCGGCCGGTGCCGGCTGTTCACCGTTGGATCCCGCCGCGCCCGATCCGCCCGATCCCAAAGATCCGGGCGGCCCCCCGACCGGCAAACCGGGAGAAATCACCACCTTCAGTTCCGCGGCGCAGGCGCTCAAGTACGCGGCGCTCACCGGCCTGCCGTTCTGCGAGGACTGCCCGCGTGAGCAACCCCCGCCCACGCCGGTTGAGCCTCCTCCGGCCAAGATCACGGCGACGGCAGAGATCGAAATCAACAATTCGCCCGACTCCAAGGACGACCTGGTTCGCCTGGTCGGAGGCACTCCTCCGGTCCGCCACCTCGTTCCGGCCAGAATCCGGCTCACGAGTGAATCCGACGTCGACGTCCCCGTGGTCCTGACCAACCCGGATGGAAAGCTCCGCTTTCCGAATACGGACAATGTCACGCTCAGCCTCAGCCTGCCGGCCACAGGCGATTTTGTCCCCTTCCAAATCGCTGGTGAAAAGGCGAGCGCGGGCATTGGCGATGCAAAGATCGAGGCCCACCAGGACACCGCCGAAGGTGCCAAGATTGCCGAGAAAGGGGTGACCGTCTTCTCCTTCGATCCCAACAAGCTGACGATCACCAACCCCGGCACCTACCAGCTCTCGGGCGGCCGCTACACGGCGACGGGAGGCAATGCCTCCAACTACTCCGCCGAAGGGAAGCTCAAGCCTGCGGGAGTCGATTGCTCCGCTCCGCAGGTGGCCGATCTTCGCATCGGCATCATGCAGAACGACGTGACCAGTGGTGACGGGGTTGTCCAGGAATGGGATCGACCGACCATGATCTGGGACGCGGGAACGGCCGTGGGAACCACGGTCAATGTTCCCAGTTTCGTCCGCCGGGTCAGTCGGCTTCCCGTCGCCTGCAATGACGTGGCGCCGACCGTTGCGCCGCTCTACGATCAGCCTGGGAAGGGTGACACCCTGGATCCGAACTCCCTCAAGCCTCCGACCGGCTGCCCGGGTGGTGGACCGGCCACCTCCTTTGACACTCCCTCGGCCGGGGCGCCGGCGACCTTCGATTTACGCGCGTCCGATGCCAGTGGCACCCAAGTCGGCACCGCTCGGTATCGCCTCAAGCGGGTTCGCGTCATTGGTGTTTTCAAGACTTGGACCGTGGCCTTCAATCCCACCGACAATACCTTCGAGACCCTGCGCGAGCGGGGTTGGAAGGTGGACGTCAGCAGCGACGCCGCGGCAGCCCAGAAAGCGACGACGGATGCCGCGGACGCCGCTCCGACCACGGTGCCGGTGTTGGCTCCCACCGCCAATACCGTCGTCAACGATCCGGCGAATCGTTCGATCGAACAGGGGCCGCCCACGCCTTTCACCCGCTAGTGCACGTTGAGTGAATCCTATGCCTCCCGCCGACCTGCCTCCCCCTACGCCCGCGATTGAGCGGGTTGTCTGGCACGACTGCCGGATGATTCACGACTGCTCGCTCCTCACCCTGGCCGAACTCACGGCCGAGCCGACCAATCAATGGGTCGTGGCCACCATCGAACCGGCTCCGGACAGCGGCTCCGCAACCATTCCCGGCGCATCGATCGACGGCAAGACGGGGAAAGTGGTGGTCCCTGCTGGAGGCGACGCGGTCATCCAGAAGAAGGGCAGCTACGAACGCCTGGCCGCGCACGGCATCGAGTGGGTGGCCAAGGCGAGCTACAGCTGGACGGAGCCCCTCGACAAACGCACGCGCGGACTGACTCCCGAAGACTGTTACTCGCCGTTTGCCCAGGGCGGAGTCATTTATTTCCGTCCCGTCGCCGGCAAGCCGGGTCTGGCCCTCTTCGGGCGCGTCCGATTGCTGCCGCCGGAATGGGCGGTCCCGTTTCCGCAGGCCGCGGCCTATGTTCGTACCCAACCGGGTGTGCCGACCAGCGATCTGCTCAAGCGCATGCTCACCTCGCAAAATGCCGTCCTGGCGTTGCTGGCCTATCGCGAGTTGGTCGTCGAGCACCGGCTCTCCGGTTCCGAAT
>JAEUGZ010000626.1 GCA_016794725.1 Opitutaceae bacterium
TGTTGCCCGAGAAGATCTTCCCCATCCTCATTCATATCCTGGAGACCGCGGCGCGTCAGTGTCCGCAGGCCTTGCGGGCGCGCCTCGATGAACAAATGGCTGAGGAGATGATTCTCGTGGCGAGGTCCCGCCGTCTGCCCAGCGTCGGGGGCGGTGGAACCTTCAGCATCGCCCAGGAGAAGCGTTTGGATCGACCGGATCTGGCAGCCGCGGAAAAATTGACCTATAACTTTGGTTTGACCCAGCCTGTCTACCATTGGGGAACGCTGCGTGCCGGCCATGAAGTGGGCAAGATCTCGGCGCGCATAGCCGAAAACAACTATGCGGAAGCCTGCCGGCTTTTGCTGATCGAAGTGCGCGGTCTTTACTTGCGCATGGTGGTGGCACGGGCGGAGGTGGAACGGACCCGGAATGTGTTGCGTCTCGGGCGCGAAGACCTGGCCACTGCTGAGAGCCGGATCCAATCGGGAGCGCTGGCTCCCGGGGAGATTCACAGCGTACGTTTCCGGGTCCTCGATGCGGAGATCGGATTCGAGAAGGCCGAGGAGGAGTTTCGTTTTGCCAAAGCGACCTTGGAGCGTTTGGCGGGAATCGCGCCGCTGTCCGAATCCGACGTGCCCAGCTTGGTGCCCAATGTCCCCTTCGACCCAGCCCTGATTGCCAGCTTTCTTGAGTCCTACCTGGGTCGAAACGGGGCGGAATCCGACTTCAGGGCGACCGCACTCAAACTCCAATGGGAGCAGGAGAAGTTGAATGCACAGATCACGGCCAAGAACTTGTGGCCCAAGCTCAATTTTGTCACAGGAACGACCCAGGACGAAGTGAGTTACACGGGAAGTCCGGCGGATCGCGGGCAAATCCGTTCCTTCTACGCGGGGGTCAATCTCACGTGGAACCTCTTTGATGGCTTTTCCACCAAGGGCTATCGGCGCGCTTCTTTGCTACGTCAGCGGCAACTGGAGGGCGACCGGACGGCGCGGATGCGGGAGCAGATCGACCGGGCGCGCAATCAGGCAAAGATGCTTGAATTGGCGGCACGGCAAACGGCGGTGAGTGAGTCGCGGCTTTCCCAGCTCGACGGACTGGTCGCCCATCAGGAAAAAGAGGTGTCGCTCGGCAATATGGCGCGACGTGACGCAGAGGGTTGGATTTTGACCCGGGACGAAGCTCTGCTGAGAACCATGGTGCTGCGAATTGAGTACCTATCGCGGTTGACTGAGTTCCTCTCCATCATTGGCCGCGACCCGGTTCTCAAACAGATTCTCTCCCAAAGCCCATGAGTCAGCGCTCCTCCGCATTTACCCTGATCAAAGTGGTCATTGTGCTGCTTCTGCTGGCTGGTGGAGGCTATGCCTACTGGCTCTCCTCCAGGCCTGAGGTCGCGGTTGAAGCCGTCAAGCGTGGTAAAGCAGTGCAAGCCGTGACCGGCAGCGTGACGGTGCGGGTGGAATTGCCACGCACTGTGAAGTCGGCTGTGGGCGGGAGGGTGGCGGACGCCAAGCTGGAAATCGGGGCGGCAGTGAAGGAAGGCGAGTTCCTTGTCCAAATCGACACAGCCGACCTGGAGCTCGACATTGAGGCGACCGAGGATGCGCTAAAGGTGGCCAGGAAGAAAGTGGAGGTCGGTTCGAGCACACCGATTGAATTGGAGAATGCCAAGGTGGACCTGGCGAATGCCGAGCGCTCCCACGCCATGGGTCTCAACTCGATCGTCGATCTCGACCGGGTGCGTCGCACCGTGCGCGGTATCGAGCAGCGTGTGGCGATCGAAAAGGTGAACTCCGACGCGAACATCCAGTCCCTTGAGAACGCGCTCAAGGCTCAGAAGCGGTTGAAGGAGAAGATGACCGTACGTTCGCCGCTCGACGGGGTGATCACGGACGTATTTGTGAGTCCCAACGATCTCATCGGTGGCGAACAGCCAGTGGCGACGCTGATCCCCAACAGCCGCATCATTGAAGCGATGATCAGCGAAGAGAACTTCGCCGGGGTCCGCGTCGGCCAGCGGGCGCAGGTGCGTTTTCTCGGATACGGGGACGAACGATTTGAGGCAACCGTGTCGAAGGTGCTGCCAACGGCCGACCCTGCGACCCAGCGCTACCGGATCCATCTCGACGTGAAGATTGATCGGGATCGGCTGAAGCCCGGCTTGACCGGGGAGGCGGCGGTGTTGATTGGAGAGCGGGAGAATGCGCTGCTGTTTCCGCGACTGGCGCTGTTCAACGGCAGTGTCTACGTCGTGGCCAAGAACGTCGTGGAGCTGCGCAAGGTGAACGTGGGCTTTGTCAGTCTGAATGATGTGGAGTGCCTCGAAGGGCTGCGGGAGGGCGAGCAAGTCCTGGTGGACAACCTGGACCAAGTGACTCCGGGCAGCCGGGTGCGGGTCAAGACCTCGCGCTGATTCGGGCGCCGAACACCGTCCCGCCTGTGTCCACGACCCTTCGCATCGCCCTCCGCTTCCTGACCGCGCGCCGCAGTGCCATGGTGATGAGCCTGGCCTGCATCACGCTTGGGGTGGGATTGTTTGTGGTGACCCAGGCGACGACCACCGGCTTCGAGCGCTTCTTCATCGAGACCATCCTGGGCACCAATGGCGCGGTGCGCATCCAGGACCAAATCCAGGAAACCCTGCGCACGATGCAGGCGGACGGGGGCAGTGGTGCTTCAGGCTTTGTCGTCGAGGTAAAGGAAGGGCGAAAGTACATTGAGGGCATTCCCGATCCGGCGCCCCTGGTGGAAGCGCTGCACCGATTTCCCAATGTATCCGGTACGTCCGTGGTGCTGTATGGCTCGGCCGAAGCGCGTTCCAGCTTCAAGGGTGAGCAGGCCAAGGTTTATGGGATCGAGCTGGACCAGCATCTGACGGTTTCGGATCTGGCAAAGCAGATCGTGCAGGGTGATCTTGCCGAGTACCGCCGCACGCCATCCGGCACGCTGGTGGGAATCAAGCTGGCCGAACGCCTGCAGCTTCAGGTGGGGGAGTCATACGTGCTTCAGATCGGTCCTGAACTGCGACGGTATCGTGTATCGGGTATTTACCAGACCGGAATTGGCGACATCGACAAGGAGCGCATCTTCATGCACCTGGGAGAGGCCAGATCGCTGCTCCGTCGACCGACGGGGGCTTCGTTCATCCAAGTCAACCTGCACCAGCGCGACCGTGCGCCGGCCGATGCGCTGCACATTGAATCGGTGCTGCATCACAGCGCAGCCTCATGGCAGGAACGCGAAAAAACCTGGTTGGATGTGTTTCGCGCGCTGCGAATTTCCACCAGCATCACCGTGTCGGTCTTCACCCTCATCGCCGGCATTGCCATGTACAACACCCTGGCGTTGGTGGTGATGGAGAAGACCAAGGACATCGCGATCCTCCGTTCCATGGGGTACACCCGCGAGGACATTAC
>JAEUGZ010000018.1 GCA_016794725.1 Opitutaceae bacterium
GTTTTCTGGAAGGGCCGACGATCGTCCCACAGCCGTAGCGGATTCCGGAACGGACGCTCCCGATCGGGCCGCAGGGAGTCTGAGAGCGACCGGCTTGAATCGTGGGACCTAGAAGGCCCAGGTGTGCATCACGGTAAATCCCACCGCGTCGACCCCGGGGTTTGGTTCGGTCTGCCCCCCGTTGGACATATGCTGAAACATGAGCCCCGCGCTCAACCGGTGTTCAGCTGACAACGAGTGTTCGACGGCGATGCGTCCGAACCAGTTGAGTGTGAAATCCTGGCCTTGGCCACCCGGCACCCCGCGCGAGTCGAGCAGTCCAAACCCGCCGCCTGCTCCTCCGACCAGAGCCCAGGTGCCTTGGGGGTTCCACCACTCGATCGAGGGCGACCCCGAGAAGGCGATGTAGTGAGATTCGGGACCCTGATCGATCCAGGAAGCGATCAGGGTCAATCGGTGCCGGATCATGAGTCGGCCGCCGTTTGCCAGCACCCGGCCAAAGGCCTGGCGTGAACGCCAGGTAAATTCGGTGGGAACGATGCGATAGGCGAGCGGGGTGTTGCGCTTCAGCCCCCAAAGCACGCCGGTCGAGACGTCGAACGAGTTGGTTTCCCAAGGTTTCGGACTTGGTCCGGAATCACCGGCCGGTTGAGCCTCGAGCATGGAAGTGAGCAGCAACCCGACGGAGAACAATAGAAAAGGGCGCACGGCAGGAAAGTGTGGTTTTCGGCGGGCTCGGTGAGGACGAGACGCAATTGGACTTGAGCCAACTAGGGGTGCGCGTCCTGCGCGCACTCGTCAATCTTCCTCCGGACTCCCGGGATCCGAAGTCATGGCCACCGGATTTCGATCCGTAAGTGGCAGGCGGAAACGGCAGCGCGCGGTTGCCTTTGGAACAGCCGCCGAGCAATCTCCCCCGGCATGCTCATCGCTACGGCCGGCCTTGCCCAACAGTTGAACCACCCCGACTGGGTTATTTTTGACTGTCGCCACGACCTGGTGGACAAGGCCAAGGGGGAGCGTCTCTACCGCGATTCCCACCTGCCGGGAGCGCACTTTGCCCGCGTGGAGTCGGACCTCTCGGGAAACAAGACCGGGCGCAATGGCCGACATCCCTTGTCGGAGGCCCAGTCCTTCGCCGACTTTCTCGGCCGCCACGGTGTCACCCCCGGTTCCACGGTGGTTGCCTACGACGACGTCGGAGGACAGTATGCGGCGCGGCTCTGGTGGATGGCCCGTTGGATCGGGTTCAAGGATGTTCGGGTCCTCGATGGAGGGTGGTCAAAGTGGATTGCTGAAGCCCGTCCTACCACCACGGATGTTCCGGTGGCGGCACCGGGAGGAGTGCAGGCGGCTCCTGACCACTCGATGGTGTGGAGCCTGGCCCAGGTTGAGGACAACCTACGCACGGGTCAGGCAGTCATCCTCGACGCCCGCACCGCAGAACGCTACCGCGGTGAGACCGAGCCGATCGACCCGGTGGCGGGCCACATTCCCGGGGCGATCAATCGTTTCTTCAAACTGAATCTCAATCCGGACCTCACGGTGCGGCCGGCGGGTGAGTTGCGCCGCGAGTTCGAACAGTTGATTCAGTCCGCCGGAGGACGCCCTGTGGTTCACCAGTGCGGTTCTGGTGTCACCGCCTGCGCCAACCTCTTCGCCATGGAGTATGCCGGGCTGGCGGGATCCAAGCTCTATGCTGGTTCCTGGAGCGAGTGGATCGCTGACCCATCCCGTCCAATCGCACGAGGCGGCAATCCATGATCCGCGGGCACGGCCACCGCATCCCGCAGCCCGATCAAATCTGCGAGTAGGAGGTGGGTCCGAGGATGCGTGGCGTGTTCTTCGAAACCGTGTCGGCGTAGCGCGGGTCGTTTTTCATCTTCTCCCAGACCGGATCGACTCGGAATGCATCCCAGTGACGCTTGTGCGCTTCGGCGTCGGGAGCCGATGTGATATAGGCCAGGTGGGGCAGGTTGGGACCGGTCAGCGCCTGGCCAAAAAAGACCGGGGCCAGTCCGACGCGCTTCATGACGTCGATTTCGCCCTCGTTGAACATGTCAATTTTTCGCAGTGCCTTGGTTTCGCTGTAGCTCTCGTACATGCGAAGCTCGAACAAGCGCGGTTGGCGCGCCTTCGACATCGGAGGCAATTCCATCGTCGGCATGCCGGTGAAGGCGAGCAACAGCCAGCTGTCGATGCGTTCAAAAGCGGGCGAAGCCTTGGGGGTTTGCAGGTACTCGGCGCCCGCAACCTGAAGGGCGGCGTCCCTTTCGATCAAGGACTGTGTCGCGAGAAACGACTCGAACGAGGCATGCGGAACGAGGACCCAGACTGCCGGACCGTCCTTCGGAGCGGCTTCGGTGAATACACCGACAGCTGCGGTGCCAAGCCGGTTGCAGGCCGGAATGAATGCCTTTTCCAGGTAGGCGTGGAGCTGTGCGGCGGAAGCGTCCGCCTTGAGGCGGTAGGCGCGAAGCTCATACAATTCCCGCCGGACGGAAGAGGCGCCGGGGGCGGCGGAGGAGGAGGAGGGGAGCACGGAAGCGGCGGAGGCAGCGAGGGTGGCCTTGAGAAAGTCGCGACGGGGTGTGGACATGGCGGGAGGCGCTAGTGACGGTTGCCGAAATAGAGGGCCAGTCCGACCACCACGACCACGGTCACCACCGCGAGGGTGATCTTGATCCAGCTCTTCGGATACTCGCCCGCAATGGAACCCGTGTAACCATTGATCACGCACTGGAAGGACTTGCCGTGATAGTCGTAGCTGACCAGCCAGAGCGGCGTCAGGATGTGCTTGAAGGTCTGGGCGGAAAAGGTGGAGGCGACACGCAGGTCGCGGTGAGTGTCGCCCGGGACCTGGGAAGCGCAGAGCCTCTCCGTCTTTGCCTCCATTCCCTTGCGTGCTTCATGGGCGGCGGTGGGAAGATCGATCTGATAGCGTTCGACGACCCAGCCGGAAAGGAACGACGGGTCGTAGGGCACCAGATCCTTGGTCGGGAACGGTTCGACCTGCCGCAGCAGGCCCGGGTGCACCCCGCGCGAAGCCGCCACCAATTCGTCGTCGAAAAAGTGCTCGAGCGAGCCGGCCGACGGGTACCACCGCACCTTGCGCACCTGGCGGGTCTGGCGATTGCCTTTGGAGTCGGTGTAGCGCTCGGTTTCGTAGTAGTAGTCCCCCGACATGGCGGTCCATCGGGCCTGCACCTGAGCGTCGAACGTCCAATAGGGGATGTAGAGTCCCTTGACTGTGTCGGTCAGCGCCCGGTTTTTCAGGGCGTTGGGAGCGAACCAGCGCGAGGCGTACCAGGCGCGAATGGAGTCGCGAACCTGGGTATCGCTGATTTTGAGGGGCAGCAGGCTTTCCGGACGGAACGAGGCCTTCACCTCCTCGTACGGCACGAGGGACGCCGAGCCGCAAAAGTCGCAGCGCTGGGCGACGTTCTGTTCGTCAAAGACCGAGATGGCCTGACACGACTGGCATTTGACCTGGGTTTTCTTGGCGTTCCATCCCCGACCGGAGTCCGGGATGGAGCGGAGGGCGATCACCAAGTCGTGTTCGACGATCACCTCCTCCTTCTGGCTGAACCCCGTCAACTCGATCGTGGCGGGGGACTGCGTGCCGCAGAAACCGCAGACGAGGGCTTTTTTCGCGGGATTCCAAGTCGCTTCCGCGCCGCAGGACGGGCACGAGTACTTGGAGCGTGCGGTGGCGTCCATGCGGGCAGCAGCGGACTATTGGCGCAGAAATTCGTCCAGGGCGGTGCGGGTGATCCGCCAGCTGGAACCGATCTTCTTTCCCTTCAGGGCGCCGCTTTCCAACTCCGCAATTACGTCTGCCTCGCTCACGCCCAGCGCCTGCGCGGCCTGGGCTGGTCCGAGCAGGTCAAGGGGAGGTGGCGTGCCGGCAGGCTGGCCCACCGTTACGGGTGCGCCACCAGCGGGCGGCGTGGTCTGGGGAGAAAGCATGCCGCCCGGTTGATTCATCATTTGCTGGGCGAGTCCAAAGCCCATGGCGATTTCCGCAGCGGCTCCAGCGGTGCCACCACCGCCGGAACCTTTGCCGAGACCCTGGGCCATCTGAAACTTGACGAAATCGTTGAGATTGCCGACCGCCGCCATGCTCGACCGCTTGTCAATGGCCTGTTCCACCTCGGGTGGGACCGAGATGTTCTCAATGATAAAGCTGCCCAGCTCGAGGCCGTACTTTTCGCGCAGCGTGGGATTGATCACCGGCAGGAGTGCGTCACCGAGCTCGGAGTAGCGTGAGGCGATGTCGAGGGCGGGAACCTTGGACGAAGCCAGGGCATCGGTGAAAACGCTGACGAGGCGGGACCGCATGGCGTCGGCGAACTCGTCGAGCCGGAAATGGTGGTCTGTGCCGGCCACCTCGCGCAGGAAGGTGCGAACGTCGGCGACGCGGAAATCGTAGGTCCCGTAAGCCCGTAGACGGACGATGCCAAAGTCTGCGTCCCGCAGCATGACCGGGTTGGCCGTGCCCCACTTGTTGCCGGTGAACAGGCGGGTATTGACGAAGTAAATATCGGCCTTGAAGGGGCTCTCCAGACCATACTTCCAGCCCTTCAGGGTGGAGAGAATCGGAATGTTGTCAGTGACCAGGGTGTGTTGGCCGGGACCAAAGGTATCGCCGTATTGACCCAGGTAGACGAACTGGGCGGTTTGCGATTCCCGCACGATCAGCTGTGCCCCCCGTTTGATCTCCTTGTCTTCGTCAGGGAACCGCCAGGACAGGGTGTCCCGGGAGTCGTCCTCCCATTGAATGATTTCGAGAAACTGCGACTTTAGATAATCCAGCAAGCCCATGGAGAGAGAGGGTTAAGGTTGGTTGGCAAAGACTCGGCGGTACGTCCTGAATTGCAATGGCGGAATGGCGTCGGAGCGGGGTCGGTTTCGGGCTCGCCTTGCTTCCACCCGCCCCCCTAGATTGAGACCATGAAGTGCTTTACTTGCGTGTTTCGACCACTGTTTCCGGGTCAGCGCACCGCTACCCGGTAGTGTCGGATTCCTGCCGACCCATCGGGGCGATCTTATCCGGATCAAGCCGGTGGCTGGCGGGAATCGGTTGAATCTCCAAATAGGGCCACTCCACGGTATCCCGGCTCGCGCCGGACGCCAAATTCCTAGTTCATCACGAATATGCAGAAGACCCTTATCATCCTGAAGCCGGATTGCATGGCGAAAAAGCACGCGGGCAGCGTGATTGATCGCTTTGAAAAGGCCGGATTTGAAATTGTTGGCGCGAAGATGATTCGCCTGACGCCCCAGGTGCTGCGTGAACATTACGCGCACGTGGCTTCGAAGCCGTTCTATCCGGAAATCGAGCAGTTCATGAGCTCACTCCCGGTGCTCGTCGTGGCGCTGAAGGGCGCGGACGTCGTCGCCAAGATCCGCGATTTGCTGGGCCCGACGGATTCGCGCAAGGCGGCCAAGGGCACCATCCGCGGTGACTTCGGTACGGACATGATGACGAATGTTGTGCATGCCTCCGACAGCGATGAAAACGCCAAGATCGAGTTGGCGCGTTTCTTCAAGCCCGAAGAACTGTTCGGCTGATCCGGCTTCCTCGTTCGCAGCAAAAAGCCCACCGTTCTGGCGGGCTTTTTTGTTGGCCGACGACGGGGATGCCCGGCGCCGCTAGAGCATCGCACGGTGCGGCTCCACTTCGGCCTCGTAGTCGACTCCAGGGAGACCGAATCCAAAGAGCCGCAGGAACTCGGAGCGGTAGCCCGCGATGTCGGTCAATTGCGCGAGGTTCTCGGTCGTCACCTTCGGCCAGATGTCGGCCACTTCCTTTTGGATCTCAGGACGCATCTCCCAATCGTCTATGCGGACCCGGCCGTGCTCATCGAAGGACAGCCCGGTGCCTCCATAGAGCTGCTGGGAGAAGAGCCGCTGGATCTGCTCGATGCAGCCTTCGTGCGTCCCTTTGGCCTTCATGATCTTGTAGAGTATGGAAATGTAGAGGGGCACCACCGGGATGGCGGAGCTGGCCTGTGTCACGAGGGCCTTGTTGACGGAGATGAAGGCGCGACCATAGCCATGAGCCTTGAGGGTGGCGTCGATGCGGCGCGCGGACCGTTCGAGGTCGTTCTTGGCCAGCCCGATGGTGCCGTTCTTGTAGATCGGCCAGGTCACCTCGGGCCCAATGTAGCTGTAGGAGAGCGAGGTGGCGCCCTGCGCGATCAGTCCCTCGGCCATCAGGGCATCGATCCACATCTCCCAATCCTCGCCACCCATGACGGCGGTGGTGTCGGCAACCTCGGCGTCGCTCGCCGGCTCGATGGTGACCTCGCTGACCACGCCTTTGTCCGTATCCACCGTCTTGTTGGTGTAGGGTTGGGAAATGGGCTTCAGGACGGACTTGTGCACCAGGCCCGTACGCGGGTGGGTGCGCCGGGGGGAAGCAAGCGAATAGACAATCAGGTCGACGGTGCCGAGCTCCCGTTTGACCACGTCGAGCGTCTGGCGCTTGATCTCACTGGAAAAGGCGTCGCCGTTGATGTTGAACGCCTTGAGTCCCGCCTGGCGCGCCGCCTGGGTGAAGGCGATGGTGTTGTACCAGCCTGGGGTGGCCGGCCTGCCCTCTTCGGAGGGGCGCTCAAAAAAGACGCCGACCGTGTTTGCCTGGGAGCCGAAGGCGGCGGTGATGCGGGAAGCCAGACCGTAGCCGGTAGATGCGCCAATGATCAGGACATTTTTCGGGCCGTGGGAAATGGGGCCACGAGACCTGACGAGGTCGATCTGTTCCTGCACGTGTTTCGCGCAACCGTGCGGATGTGCCGTGATGCAGACAAAACCGCGGACTTTGGGTTTAATGACCATAAAGCGCTGAGATTCCCCGCCTCCGGCGATGAGTGCAAGAGTTGAAAACGTAACATCCTGTTACCTTGTCGCTACTGGAACCGACCGGCAGCAGAGCAGGCCCTGCTCAATGACTGAGCAGCACGATGGGGCCTTCCGCCTTCGGCACCCCGCCTTTCTTTTCCCGGCTGATTGCGAATTTGGTGGCTTGCGCAACCGGTTGTTTGGGTCGGAATTGCAGACGGCCCACACCGGTGGAGGCATCAACCGTGAAAACACCACCATCCACCGGATTGGTGTACTGGGGATCGATGACCCAAAGCTGATAGTCCTGATTGGAAGCAAGCGCCGGTAATTTTTCGACGGTCAGCACGCCTTCCTGGGTGATCGGATTCCAGACCGCGATGGCAGCGGCTTCGGGTGAGTTGCCCAGGAGGGAAGCCAGCCGGGCGACTTTGAAATTGGCCAGATCGGTGCGGGCCTGCAGTTCCGCCAGTTGACGGGCGGCGTTGGACCGCTCTTCGGACAGGGCGAGCCGCGTCGAGGCCAGCTCGTCGAGAGACTTCTTGAGATCAGAGGTCTGGCGTTGGGCGATGAGGCGCTCCGCTTCGAGCTGATTCCGGAGAGAGCGGGCGTCGGCCTGCTCAACGGCGACCAAAGTCCGAACCTCAGACAACTCGCGGTGGGTGGACAGGTAGCGTTGGCCGAGCCAGAAGGAGCCCAGGGTCAGCGCGGCTGCGATGCCCCAGCCAATCCAGAGGAAGGGGCGGATCGGGATGACGGTGGCGACGGATTCGGGATGGGTGGAGCGAGAGCGCGTCGTGGTGGAGGCCAGCACCCGACGACGCAAGTCGGCCGAAGGCGCGGCATCTCCGGCGACGAACGCCAGCTGACTGCTGGTCTCCCGCAATTCGGCGACCCGTGCCCGAAGTTCCGCGTCCGTGAGCAACGCACGTTCAAACGCGGTCTTTTCCTCACCCTCGAGCAGATCGAGAGCGTAGAGAGCGGCGAGTTCCTCGTGATGTTCGTCCATCATGTCAGAGCTGGGGCGACAGCACGTCGCGCAGTTTGAGAAGGCCCCGACGAATCCGGGCCTTGATGGTACCGAGGGGTTGATGCAGACGCTCAGCAATTTCCTGCTGGGTCAGCCCGCTGAAGAAAGCGAGTTCAAGGGCGTGTTGCTGTTCGCTGGGCAACGCAGAGACCGCGAGCCGAACCGAGACCGCCTTTTCCTTGAAGGCGAGGGTGACCGACGAATCGGGTGGCGGCGTGTCTTCCGCATAACCCAGATCGTCGGGACGGGTGGCGGAGAGGATTTCCTGGCGACGCCGCCGTTGCCGGAATCGATCGATGGACCGGTTGCGCGTCAATGCCACTGCCCAGCCAAAGGGGCTGCCTTTGCTGGCCTCAAATTCCGGGGCCTTTTCCCAAATCGTCACAAACACGTCGTGAACCACATCTTCCGCTTCCCGGGCATCGCTCAGGATGCGCACAGCGGTTGCGAATAAAGGCCGGGAAAACCGGTCGTAAAGTTGCCCAAACGCCGTGCGGTCACCCCGCGCCACCTGCGCGAGGACTTCTGCGTCCGGCGGCGAAGGGGAGGGTTCGTTGCTATCGCCCATAGGTGGCGAAAGACTCAGGGGTGCCGAGGCCAGCTTGCGCGCACGGTCCGCCCAGCGACCGGGTGGTTCCGGCGACACCGAAAAGAGGGAATAGCAGGACGTGCCAGGCATCTCCTGTCTTGTACGTTTGGAGATCCTCGTGAGATGCCACGATGCGAAGAGAGCAGGTGAACGGACGTTTCAGCAAGGTTCGCGGTACAAAAAGTCATTGGCGGTCGGCGCGCAAGCCTCACCTGTGGAAGCTCTCGTGTCCCCCTGCCCGGTGGAGACCTTCAACTCGCGGGGTCGTAGTCCAGATAGGGCCCCAACCACTTTTCCGTTTCCGCCTCCGACCGTCCCTTGCGGCGTGCGTAGTCGAGCACCTGGTCGCGTCCCACCTTCCCGACTCCGAAGTATTTCGCCTCCGGGTGATTGAAGAACCAGCCGCTGACGCTGCTCGCCGGGTGCATGGCGCAGGACTCGGTCAGGGTGATGCCCGTCGCTTCGGTGGCCCCGAGCAAAGCGAACAAGGGCGGTTTTTCCGTGTGATCCGGACAGGCCGGATAACCGGGAGCCGGACGGATGCCCCGGTAGCGTTCGCGGAGTAGATCCTCCAGGCTGAGATTCTCGGTCTGGCCGAATCCGCACGCGGCGCGGGCGCGGGCGTGGATGAGTTCGGCGAGGGCTTCCGCCAGCCGGTCTCCCAGGGCCTGGGCCATGATTGCAGAGTAGTCGTCCTGCCGGTTGCGGAACTCGGCCGCGAACGCCTCCACGCCATGGCCTGCGGTGACGGCAAATCCACCGCAGAAGTCGAGCCGGCCGCTTGCAAGGGGAGCAATGTAGTCGGCGAGGCAGAGGTTGAACTGATCCGCCGGTTTTTCCAGCTGCTGCCGGAGCTGATGGAACCGGCCGATGACCTGGGTGCGCGCCTCATCGGAATACAGCTCGACGTCGTCTCCGGTGGCGTTGCAGGGCCAGAAACCGATCACCGCGTGCGCCTGAAACCGCTTTTCCACTACAATTTGATCGAGCAGGCGGAGCGCGTCGGCGTGCAGCTTCCTTGCCTCGACTCCCACCACGGCATCGTCGAGAATTTGCGGGTAGCGTCCGTGCAGTTCCCAGGCGCTGAAGAAGGGGCCCCAGTCGATGTAGGGCACGATTTCTCCGAGCGGGATGTCGCGGTAGACGCGGGTGCCGAGAAACTCCGGCCGGGGAATGTCGACACTGGACCAGTCCCACTGTGGACGGCGGCTTCGGGACATTTCGAGCGAAAGCAGGGGTTTCCGGGCGCGCCGGGCCGCGAAATCGTCGCGCAGCGCCTGTTGCCGGCTCCCGATGTCGGCGAGAAAAGCGGGCTTCTGCGCCGGAGAGAGCAGGGCGCTGACGACGTTAACCACGCGCGAGGCGTCGAGCACATGGACCACGCCGCCGGCGTATTCCGGTGCGATCTTGACCGCGGTGTGGGCCGGACTGGTGGTGGCACCACCAATTAAGAGCGGAAGGGTGAAGCCTTCGCGTTGAAGTTCCTTGGCCACGTGCACCATTTCGTCGAGGGACGGGGTGATCAGTCCGGAAAGGCCGATGGCGTCGGCGCCGATCTCACGGGCCTTGGCGATGATCTTGTCGCAGGCGACCATCACGCCCAGGTCCACCACTTCGTAATTGTTGCAGGCCAGGACGACACCGACGATGTTCTTGCCGATGTCGTGCACGTCGCCTTTCACCGTGGCGATCAGGAATTTTCCCTGGGCCCGCGTGGCTTCGCCGGCGGCGGCGGCACGCAGCTTTTCCGCCTCCATGTACGGGGTGAGGTAGGCGACGGACTTTTTCATCACCCGTGCGGACTTGACCACCTGAGGCAGGAACATCTTCCCGGCGCCGAAAAGGTCCCCGACCAGGCGCATGCCGTCCATGAGCGGCCCCTCAATCACTTCCAGCGGACGGGCGTAGGCCCGCCGGCACTCCTCGGTGTCCTCGTCGACGAAGGCGTCGATGCCCTTGACCAGCGCGTGCTTCAATCGTTCCTCAACCGGGGCGGCCCGCCAGGCGAGGTCCTCGCGCGCCTCGGTTTTGGTCGCTCCACCCTGACGGGCCTTCAGGTCGTCCGCGAACCGGACCAGCCGTTCGGTCGCGTCATTCCGGCGGTTGAGCAGCACGTCGTCGACGCGATCGCGCAGTTCCGGATCAATCTCGTCGTAAACCCCCAGCATCCCGGCGTTGACGATGGCCATGTCCATGCCGCAGCGGATCGCGTGGTACAGGAACGCCGTGTGCATCGCCTCGCGAACCGGGTTGTTGCCGCGGAACGAGAAGGAAACATTGGATACACCGCCGGAGACCCGGGCATGGGGCAGGGTGTCCTTGATGATCCGGGTGGCCTCGAAGAAATCGACCGCGTAGTTATTGTGTTCCTCGATTCCGGTGGCGACGGTGAGGATGTTGGGATCGAAAATGATATCCTCGGGCGGGAATTCCACCTGATCCACCAGCAGCCGGTAGGCGCGCGTGCAGATGCGCACTTTTTCATCCCGCGTCGCCGCCTGACCTTGTTCATCAAACGCCATGACCACGGCCGCTGCCCCGTAACGGAGGAGCAGGCGGGCACGGCGGAGAAACTCCGCCTCGCCATCCTTGAGCGAGATGGAATTGACGATTCCCTTGCCCTGCAGGCACTGCAGGCCGGCCTCGAGAACCGACCATTTGGACGAATCGAGCATCACCGGCACCCGCGCGATATCGGGCTCGGCGGCGATCAAATTGAGGAACTTGACCATCGTCGCCTCGCCGTCGATCAGGGCCTCGTCGACATTGATGTCGATGATGTTGGCGCCGCTCTGCACCTGCTGGAGGGCGATTTCCAGCGCGGCGGCCCAGTCACCGGCCTTGATCGCCTTGGCGAACTTGGGTGAACCGGTCAGATTGGTGCGTTCACCGATGACGAGAAACTGGGACGCGTTGGATTGCATCGAGCGGAGCGAAGGACGGTGGAGGTGGGTCAGGCGGCCGTGAGCGACTCAA
>JAEUGZ010000079.1 GCA_016794725.1 Opitutaceae bacterium
TCCTGACGGTGTCCACCATGCGGGAGCGAAAGCAGGTCATGGAGGAGAGGGCGGACGGTTTCGTGACCCTTCCGGGCGGGATTGGAACGCTGGAGGAGTTGTGCGAGATCATGACACTGCGCTACCTCAACCGCCTTCCCAAGCCGGTCGTACTCGTCAACCAGGATGGTTTCTACGATGACCTTCTGCGTTTTTTCGATCGCATGGTGCGGGAGAAGTTCAAGTCACCGGGGCTGTCCGACCTGTTCACCGTGGCTGACACCGTGGAAGGTGTCTGGCCGCACCTCGAGACTCCTCGTCCCTTCACCGCAGATGAACTCTGGCGCTAGTCCGTCTCCGACCGGACCGGGTGCGCGCGTCCTGCTGGACGAGTTTCTGGCCGCCACGGACGACCCGGCGACGCGAAGAGTAATCATGAATACGCGCAGCTTCATCGACGCGCACGAAGACTGCCTGCTGAGAACTTGCCGCGAAGGTCACCTCACGGGATCCGCCTGGGTGGTCGATCATAGTCGCACGCATACGCTGCTCACCCATCATCGGAAACTGGGAAAGTGGCTGCAGTTGGGCGGGCACGCCGACGGTGAGGCGGATCTTGCATCCGTGGCTTTGCGCGAGGCGGCGGAAGAGAGCGGATTGAGGCGCCTCGCGTTGGTTTCACCTCGGCTCTTTGACCTCGACCAACACCTGATACCCGCCCGCAAGAGCGAGTCCGAGCATTGGCACTTCGATTTTCGGTTTCTCGTCGAGGCGGATAGAGAGGAGCCTCTGGTATTGAGTGACGAGTCCCACGATCTCTCGTGGGTGCCGTTGAACGCGGTGGCGACCTTGAATCCCGAGCCGTCTCTACTGCGAATGACCCTAAAGAGTTCCGGCTTTCTGCGCTGCGGGCTTGGGTAGACGGTCGCGATTGTCGGTCGATTTGTCCGGCGCTGCGAGGGGACCTGATGGGGCCTGCCAAAGCGGCACGAGATCAGCGGCATGTACCCAGCCGGTCTGACCGTTGACGAACTTGAGCCGCCGCCAGCCCAGAAAGTCCTTGTCGACGATGCCGACGAGGCCCGCCGCCAGCGGGCTCGACTTCTGATTGGCGGCTGCCTCGGTGGGAATGGACCGGAGGACTGCGGTACGCCAGACCATCGCGACGTGGGGATCGGCCAGAGTATGATAGAGGTAGCGGCTCGCGAAAGCCAGCGTACCCAGGATGACGGCCGCAGCGGCAATCAAGTGGGCAAGGGTCCGGAGATGAACGGCTGCGGGATGATAGGTGCGATACAGGTGTAGTCCCAGCGCGAGCGCCAACAGCCAAACGGCGAGGATGAGCATCAGCGTCCACCATGTGGGCGAGAGGATGCGGGCGACATGGTAGACGGGATTGCCGCCAAGGAAGGGGGCGATTTCGGCGGGACTGAAACCTGCCCGCTGCAGGGTAAAGGCCAGATTCCAGAGCACGGCAGGGTGCGTGGGGCGCTGGACAAATGCGGAGGTGGCGTGCCCGGCAGCCTCGCCCCAGCGGTCCTGTTGGCCCAGGGAGAGCGCGAGATTGTGACGCGCGATCCAGTCGGTGGGCTCGGCGACCACGCGCTCTCGCCAGGCGCGCTCTGCATCGGCGAAACGTCCGGCACGGTAGTCGACAGACGCCTCGGCCCCCGGTGCGGAGGCGACCAGGTTGGACGCGATCAGCAGGCACGCAAAAAACGGGGCCAGATTGCGCAACCGAAGAAAGGAGAAACGAGATAGCCGGCGTAGTGGAAAATTCTTTACGGCCGCCTCGGCCCGCGTGTTCCAGTCGCCGGGAAGGTGTCCGTCGGCACCATAGAGGGCCCGCTCCGCCTCCTCCCAGAGAGCGGCCCAGGTTTGGGCATCGGCAGAAGCAGACTGGGCATGCCGCTGCACCTGTGCGGGAGACGGGGTTGACTGCGGCAATGAGAGCAGCGTCACGGTTTCCTTGCGAAATGCCGTCAGCACCGGGTTTCGCTCTGCCGCCGCACCGTAACCGGTGGCCTTGGACAAGGCCGCCAGCAGGCGCTCCCGGGCCTCGCGCCGGGGTTTCAGCGGGTCGGTGATCCGGGCGCGGCGCCAGGCAAGAAACAGCCAGAAAGTGGCCAGGGCGACGAAGGAAGAGCCGGTTCCCGTCCAGAACACCAAGTCAGAAATGGGTGTCCACTCGCGATCACCGCCCGGCAGGGGATCGCGCGGAATGGGTCGCGGCATTCCGGGCACGGGGGGAGGCGTGGTGGAGGGAGACGGCGAGGCGTTTGCTGAAGGGGGAGTGACCCCGGATGTGTTTGAAGCCGTGGCAACAGGCGCCGGCGGTGCGACGGCTGGTGAGATGGTCACCGTGAATGTCTCCGTGGTAAGCGTTCGATATTCGCCCGCCTTGGGGTCGAAATATGACCAGCGTACCGGGCCGAGCGTGTAAGTGCCCGGTTTTGAGGCGATCAGAACGACGTCTTCGGTCAGGGAGCCCTCGAAAAGAAATCCTTCCTTGGTCGTTCGTTTCGCCTGGGGTTGAACCACCCGAAAGTCGCGACTCACCTGACGGGAGGGGAGGGTGGTGATGTCCGGCCAGTTGCCTGTGCCCGCTAGTTCCAGAGTCCAAGTGATGGGTTCACCCACCGATGCACTGGTGGGCACCACCTTAGAGGAAAGGGTGAATTCTCCCACCGCTCCGGCAAAAGCCGCAGGAGCCGGGACCGGAAGCGGCTTCACATTCAGCGTCACAGGCGGCGTAGTGATGGTGAATTGCTCCATCGTAGGCCGGGCGAACAAACCAAAGGCGGCGGTGCCGGTTTGCAGATTCACCAGCTGTTGTGCCGATTTGAGTGCGGTCTGTCCCGCGGCCTTGGCCATGGCGCGCGCGCGATAGGTCACGATGGTGTGGTTCTCCCCTCCACTCACGACTTCGGCCATCTCGGGTTTGGCCCATTCCTCGGCGGCCAACGGCGTGGAGGTCCACTCGACATTGCTGGCCAACTGGGCGCTGAACCGTCTGGCGATTGAGAGGGTATAGGTCAGCGGGAATACCTCCCCGGCCCAAACCCCGGTTCCGGGGAGATTCAGACGAGACTGGACGATTGAATCAAGTGAGGTGCCGGATTGCCCAACGGTGGCGTCGCCCACCTGAAACTCCGCCGCCCGCACCCGTTGCGCTCCCTTGTCTGACTTCACCTCAAATGCGGGTATCCGCACTGTTCCCCGCTGGGTGGCGCGTGCCATGTAGTTCAATACCACTTTGCGAGTCATGGTGAGGTTGATCGTCTCCCAGCTTTGGGACTGCCCCACCAGTTCGAGTGAGAGGCCGGGAACCGGCGGCAAGGTCGGGGTTCCATCCGGAGAGCAGTCCTCGAACACCAACTGCAGCTCCGCTGTTTGGCCGATGCCAAGGGTGCCGCGGTCCGGTTGCCAACGGACGGTTTGTCCACGGGCGAAGGTGGCGGCAATCACGAGCAGTGCGACGATCTGCAGGCACCGCAGCCCGACGGAAGGAGAGTAGGATCGTAGTTCCATGGTCACCACGTCTTGCCCTTCTTGGCCGATCCCGGGGCGGCTTCACCTTCCATCAAACGAAACAGCTTCGCGGGAG
The DNA here is from genome assembly GCA_016794725.1 of Opitutaceae bacterium. Taxonomy (GTDB): domain Bacteria; phylum Verrucomicrobiota; class Verrucomicrobiia; order Opitutales; family Opitutaceae; genus UBA6669. The sequence continues at coordinate 3,587 of JAEUGZ010000079.1, forward strand.
AATCCTGCTGCTTCAGCTGTTCGAGCTTTTGCAACGGCATCACCAGCTGAGGGGTGACATCGGCGGCGTTTTCCTTCTTCTGCTGGCCGCCGACCTGTTGATTCTCCTCGGCGCCATTTGATTTTTCTTCCGGTGAAGGAGGGGGCGGTGTGGAGGGTGGTGGCTTGTTCATGTCGCCGAAGGCGGAGTCCCCAGCGTTCTTCGTCTTCTCGTTCTTTGATTCTTCGGACTTTCCGTCCTGTGGATCGGCTTTGGAATTCTCGGGCTGAGACTCGTTCTTGTCGTTGCCTGACTTTGAATCGGATGACTTCGAATCCTGGGCGGATTTTTTTGATTGCTTGGACTCGTTCGCGTCGTCCTTTGAGTCCGAGTCCTGTTCTTTGCTTTCGGGGTTTTTGTCCTCCGGCGGAGGTTCCTTGGAGTCGCCCTTCTGAGGCGGAGGTTCTTGTTTTGGCTCGTTGAGGTAGGCTTGCAGTTCTTTTCGTAAGGAAGGCCAATCCGCGAGCTTGGGGTCGAGCTTCTCGCCTGCGTCGACGCCATCGAGGCCGGAGTGGACCACATCCTGGCTGAATCCCTCGCCCGCTTTGGACTTGCGGCGGACAAAATCGAGGGTCGCGTCGGTCATCCGGGCAAAGTCCTTGGCGGAGGGCGTCTCTTTGACGGCAATTTCCGAGACCGCCTTCACGAGCGGCTCCGCAAAGGTATCGCCTGTGCTGACCGGGGTGGGAGGTGCGCCAAGCAAGGGCACGGACGCGAGCGCCAACAAGGTAGAGCTGAACTTCATGGTGTCTCGAGTTTCAAAGCTGCGTTGCGAGGAGTGGGCTTTACCGGAAACTCCCTCCACACGCTCCAGAGGAGGAACAAGAGTCCGGGTGCGAGGAACCACTGGAAACGTTCGGCCAAACGGATTTGATTGGTTTCGCGAAACTCGCCGCGCTTGCCTGCTTCGACCGTTTGTTGAACGAGTTCCGCCAGGTCGACCCACGCCGAGGCATCCACGTACTGACCCTGGGTTGACTCGGCTAGGGTCTGGAGGGTGCGGCTCTCCAGGCGGGACAACACCACCGCGCCGCGGTCGTCCTTTACGAATCCACCCCCACTTTCGGGAATCATCGCTCCATCTGGAGTTCCAACTCCGAGACCAATGACACGGATACCTTTGCTCTTTAGTTCTTCCAGGAGCGGTTTCCACGCCTCGTCGTTGGCCTCGCCATCGCTCAGGATGATCAGATAACGGTCAGCTCCACCCTGATCACTGAAGGCGGTGAGCGCAGTGCGGAGTAGGGCTTCATAGTTGGTTCCGCCTTCCGGCAGATAGTCCGGATTCAAGGCTGGAAGAAATTCACGCAGAATCTCGTAGTCAGCACTGAGGGGGCTCTGCAGGAAGGCCGTGCCCGAGAACACGATCATGCCGACACGCTCTCCGGCCAGCCGTTCGAGCAGCGACTGGATCAGAAGTTTGGCGCGATCAAGCCGCGTCGGTTTTACATCTGGGGCCAGCATCGACTTCGATAAATCGATCGCGAGCAGGATTTCTCGCGACTGGTCAAAGACCGGTTCTTCGATGCGTCCCCACTGCGGGCGGGCGGCGGCGGCACAGCAGAGCGCGAGACCCAGGCACAAAGTGATATGACGATTCCGGACGGGCCGTGGGTCGTTCGGACGAAGTCTCACGGTCGCATGTGAGGCTTCACCTTGGAGGATCTTCGAATTGGTTGGGCCCGTTCCTTTGCCGCGTCGCAGGACGCCCCAAATCAGGACGATGAGAGGTCCGACGGCGAGCGCGAGGTACCAGGGTTCGGCAAAGCTCATGATCGTGCGAGCGCGGGTGCGTTTGCCGGCTTAGGGCGCGTGATTGAAACCGGAGGAGGGGGCGTGTGGGCGCGGATCCGTACGAGAAGTCCCGATACGGTGAGCAATGCCAATCCTGGAAGAAGAACCCACGGAAAGAGCTCGGTCGTCACCAAATAGCTCTTTGCCTGGAACTCGATTTTCTGGGCGCGATCGATTGACGTGAATGCGCTCTCGATGGTCTTGACGTCGTCCGCGCGGAAGTAGCGTCCTCCGGTTTCATGAGCAATCAGTCGGAGCGCATTCTCATCCAGGTCGGAGGGACGCGCTTGGTAGCCGATTTTGTTTCCTCGATCGTCGAACACGGGGAAGCGAACCATTCCACTTCGTCCCGCCCCGATCGTGTAAACGGGAAGCGAACGGGCCTTCGCGATTTCGGTCGCTTGTGCCGGGCTCAACGTGCCACGGTTGTTGGCGCCGTCGGTCAGGAGAATGACAAAGGCACCTTTGCGTTGCCCCTTTTCCGCACGCTCAACCTGTTCGAGCCGGGAAATTGCGACGCCAAGTCCGTCCCCGATCGCAGTGCCATCCTCAATGAGTCCAATCGTGAGTCGTTCGACCTGCCGACCCAGCCAATCGTGATCGAACGTTAGAGGCGCGAGGGTGTAGGCTCGACCGGAGAAAACGACGATTCCGATGCGATCACTGGGGCGGTCGTTGATAAAAGCTTGGATGACCGGCTTGATCGTCTGAAGTCGGTTGATGGGAACACCCCCGCGTTCGAAGTCTTCGGCCTGCATCGAACCCGACAAATCGATGGCAAGGATGAGGTCATAACCCTGCGAACGCACTTCCTGTTTGTTTTCTACCCGTTGGGGTCGTGCCATACTGAGCACCAGCAGGCAAAGTCCGATATAGGCCAGTCCGAGCGGGAGCCGGGAGACCTGGGTAAGTGAGGGGCGGTGCCAGGAGGCGGCAAAGGGAACCACTAGTACGGAGACCGACCTCCGCCCTCGGACCCAGATCAGAGTCGGGATCGCGAGAAGCACGAGCAGCCAGAGTGGATCTTTGAGGATCAGATTCGACACGGTGGATAGGGTTATCCGCTGCGGCCCCGCATTCGCGCATGAAAAAACTTCACCAACGCATCGAGCCGGGATTCGTCGTTGCCAACCACGAGACGGCTTTGGGGGTCGGGAAAGAGCCGTTGCCAGGTCGCGTCGCGTTCATTTCGCCAGGCGGTGTGGGCTGAGCGTTCGGCAGAGGACCCCTCCAAGGTGACGAGGCGTCCCGATATGGGATCAAATGCCGCGACCGTACCTGCGTCGGGAAACTGCCGATCCCAAGGGTCGTCGACCCGAAATCCCATCGCCTGATAGCGTCGCTGGAAGACGGGCCAGCCTTCCGGCGCCGGAGCCGGGGCAAAGTCACCCATCCAAATCAGCACCGAATGTTTGGGTGCTGCGCGGGCGACGAGTTTCCATGGAATCTCCAGGGGGCGGGAGGCGGTGGAGTTCGATCCGCCGGCCGGACGGGCGGAGGCGAGACTGGGCGCAGGCATGCCGATCAAGGTGGAAGCTGCGTGCATGATGGCTCCACGGCCCCGAATCGGTTCCCGATACGAGTAACCCGTCGGTGTGGCGTGCACGTATCCAACCCGGTCGCGGTTGATCGCCCCCAGCATCATCACCAGTCCGGCGAGTTCGAGGAGGGCTTCGCGTTTGGAAACGGAGCCGGAGCCGAACTGAAGTGACGGCGTGTCTTCGAACAGGATGAGCACGGTGACTTCGCGCTCTTCAACAAACTTCTTTCGATAGGGCTCGCCCAGACGTGCGGTGACGTTCCAGTCGATGTCGCGCACATCATCCCCGAACTCGTATTTGACCACCTGATCGAACTCCATTCCGCGGCCACGGAGTGCGGATCGGTATTCACCGCTAAGGATGTTCTCGACGGCATGGCGCACGCGCCATTCCAGCTGTCGCAGGAGGGCCAGAGACGAAGCAGGTGTGGGTGCGGACGAGAGACTGGACACAAGTGCAGGGAAGGTGGATCCCGGTTTTGAAGGTGCCGAACTTGGCGGCGTAGAAAGCAGAGCGGGTGGAGCGTGAGCTAAAGCGAAGGCACCGGTGTTTTCTCGATCACTTTGGAGATGACCTTGTCGGCCGACTGTTCGGCCGCTTCCGCTTCATAAGTCAATGCGATGCGATGGCGCAGAACGTCGGGCGCCAGCTCTTGCACGAGAGAGGGGCTGACGAAGTCGTTTCCGCGCAGCCAAGCCAGGGCGCGACTGGCCGTGTAGAGCGCCAGTGAGGCACGGGGTGAGGCGCCGAAGGTGAGCAACCGATAGCCGCGGTCGTCGGCAACCGTCAGTGCGCGCGTGCCACGGACCAAGGAGAGGATGTAAGCCTCGATGGCTGGCGCGATATGGATCTTGTCCACTGCGGTGCGCAGTCCGAGTAGTTCTTCTGGACTGGAAACGGGCTGCAGGACGGGCGAGCGCGTCACTTGGCCCCAGCGACTGAGCATCAAGGCCTCTTCATCTGCGGACGGGTATTCGACGAGCAGTTTGAACAGAAAACGATCGGTTTGGGCCTCGGGGAGGGGGTAGGTGCCTTCCTGTTCAACCGGATACTGCGTTGCCATGACCAGGAAAGGTCGCGGAAGCGGGTGGGTTTGCCCCCCGATCGTGACCTGACGCTCTTGCATTCCCTCGAGCAGCGCACTCTGCACCTTCGCGGGCGCCCGGTTGATTTCATCGGCCAGCACAAGATTCGCAAAGATCGGCCCGCGATGGGCGGTGAAGGTGCCGTCTTTCGGCGAAAAAATCATCGTGCCGACGACGTCGCTCGGCAGCAGATCGGGTGTGAACTGGATCCGTTCGAATTGCACCCCGAGGGCCAATCCCAGCGACTTGACGAGCAGTGTTTTAGCGAGCCCCGGCATGCCTTCCAGCAGCACGTGACCGTTGGCGAGCAGGGCCACCAGGAGACGCTCAATAACGAGGTCTTGGCCGATGACAGCCTGACCAATTTCATCTCGAAGCTTCTGGGACCAGGTGGGACCGGTGAGCATAGGGCGGGGATTGAGTCGCTCAGAACGTGGATGGTGCCTGCGCGGGGAGCGAGGGAAAGTTTGGTTGAATGCGGAAGCCGCGTTTGACTCCGAAAAGGTGAGTGAGTTTCACTGCATCATGCGCAAAAATGGTGCGTTTCCCTTTCTGGACGAGGCACTAGATCAACGTTTGACCGATCTGGGAGTGAAACCGGATGACGTTGAGGAGCGTTTCGTCCGTGGCTCAGGGCCCGGCGGTCAGAAAATCAATAAGACTTCCTCGACGGTCTGGCTGATTCACCGTCCCACCGGGGTACAGGTTAAGTGCAAGGCGGGAAGGTCGCAGGTCCAAAACCGAGTTGCAGCCTGGGAAGGATTGGCTGAAAAGTTGCATCTTTCTCAAAACAAGGCGATTGAAGAACGGCGAAATCAAGTGGAAGCGAATCGAAGACGGACGCGGCCCCGATCGGCTGCGCAAAAACGCCGTATGGTCGAAGCCAAACGATCTCGGGCACGGAGGAAAATGGAGCGTGGCGACCTGAAATGGGATTGACGTAAGGAACTGTTGTTCAAACAGCGGATCCCTAGCCTCGTCTATCGTCACTCGTTCGTTTCACCTCTCGCGAATAGGTTTGGGAAACCGGAATTGTAAGCAATGGTTTGCAGACGCTCTTCTGTTGTAATAGCCTCGATTTCGACTCTGTTGGGGGCCTTCTCAGGTTGTGCCACCCGCAGTGTGTCAGGCCCTGCGACCCGCGCCGCGCCGGTAGTTGCCGTTTCTTCCGTTCCGAAGGTCGCGTCGGCGCCTAAACCGGAACCAAAGGACGAGCCGTCCGTTTCCCTAGAACCCGTTGAACATGTGCCGCCGTCGACAGAATTGAGACCTGCGGTCGAATCCACCCCTTTACCGCTTGAAGGTGAGATGGCGGTGATGGTGGAGACTGATCCGACGGGGGCGACCATCGTGGTCAACGGGCTTCCGGTTGGTCGCGCGCCGCGAAAGGTCTTTCTTCCCGTCACGGCCCAAGGTTTCGCCAAATCGACGTTTACGATTAAGGCGCGGTTCGTGGCGGAAAGCAGTGCAGAGCATTCTACCACAACAGAGGTGGAGCTGACACCCCTTGATCGGCTGCCGTCGGGTTTGCTCTTTACTCGCGAGCGGGTGGTGCGGAAGCGATAAGGGCGTGCAGTGCTGCTCGCTAGGTGAGGAGATGAACTACATCCCCGAGTCGACAAGGGCCGGAGTGCGACACAATCGCCGCATTTTGCCCAAAGTTCACCTGACTTTGATCGTTGGGATCCCTCCGAAATTGGGCAAGAGTCGCAAGGGGTTCCTTTCCTCGCCTGGCCGTAGCCTGGTCAGTGGTGGTGACCGTGCACCGAGCACAGGGACCGGAGTTCCAGAAGGTCCATCCTCCGATTTGAAATCGTTGCCAGGTGTCTTCAGAAAAAGCTTCGCTGCAAGCTATAACGATGTTTGGCCGAAAGCGGTCCATAGGCACCGGTTCCTCGCCCTTTTCAAGCAATCGATCATTCAGTGATGACAAGGATGCTTCGCTGACGATCAGCGCCGGGTAGGCGTCAGCGAATCCCACTTCAAGCGCCACGGGGGAGGGCGCAGGGATGTAACCCGCCTTGAATCGAACGGTGCGAGAAAAGTGGGCACCGACCTGTACGAGGCGGCACGCTTGACCGAGGCGGTCGGATAAGAACTGGGCAACCACATTGCCGCAGTCCACGGCCGTGACGGTGTCTTTCCAAACCGTGACGCTACGTTCCGGTCCGTCAGCCGGTTGCGTCGGAATCGAGACCGTGTCACCTCCCGGCGCAGTCAGTTGAAGGAGCCCATGGTCAAGTGCGGTCGCGATGACCGCCATTCCAGGGGCAGTCCGTTGGGTTAGGACTTTGGAGGTAGAATCGTCCACCACCATGAAGCGTCGATCTCCTGCTATTCCGAATCGATCCGCCTCGAGCACCGAAACAGAGATTCCTCGAAGAGATTTTACGGGATAGAGGTGAAGCGAAGCGACATGCATGTTCACTGGGGCCGCACTAGATCCACAGATCCCGCGGTCGCGGGAAGAATCAACGCGGCTAAGTTCGAGTTATGCAAGGATTGGTGTCCAACTGGCGGGTGATTGACATCTGAAGGTCTGAATCCGCGCTTGAGTACCCAGCGGCTCTGTGAGTCGCAACCGGATCGCTTCGCTTCGACTCCCCCAAATAGTATGTTTTGGTTGCGGTGCCGGGCGCTGGTCGAATCCGGTAAATATATGCTTCTGAAACGATTCCGACCTGGCGGCGCAGGTGTCCGCGTCACTGATGGTGACGCACAAGGACTGCTTCTGCCGTTGGGCAACCCACCCCGTGGCGTAGCAACTGTGTTTCCGGGAGACTGGGCCCCGCTCAGGCTGAGAGTGGCCTCGTGGAGGCGGAGTAATTAACCATCGCGGGCGGATTCGAAGCGGTCATCGACGCGGGACGCGGAAAGACAGCTCGAAACACAGCTCCTTGGCCCGGCTTGAAGGCGTCTGCATCGAGCGAACCGCCCAGGCTCACCATGATTTCTCGGCTGATGGAAAGTCCAAGTCCCAAGCCGCGGGCTGACATACTCTGAAATCGTTGAAACAGTCTGCCGCGAATCGCTTCCGGAATTCCAGGACCATTGTCACTGACCGACAGTTCGAGTCCCTCCGGTACGTCGCGAGTGGCGATGCGAATCCAGCGCGGATCCGGTCTGTCGACGAGCACCTGAATGGCATTGAGGCACAGATTGAAGAGCACCTGCCGTGTATAGGCGGAGTCGGTGGCGAGTTCATCCTGCGTGGCCTGAAAGTCTGTCTGTAGTACGATGCCTTGGGAACGTATCTTGTGTCCGACGAGATCAAGACTCTGCTCCACCACCGTGTGCAAATGCTGGATCACCAGGACAGGCTTTCGGGGTGAGGCCATGCGCATCAGCTGAGAGAGCAACTCGTCGATGCGAACAATCTCGGCCCCCACCATGGTGCGAAACTGGTCTCGAAATTCCGGCCGGTCGTAATGATCGGCGAGAAGGTCTGCGAAGGCCTTGATCGCATAAAGGGGATTGCGGATCTCGTGGGCCAGGCTCGCACCCAAGACCCCTACCGTAACGAGCCGATCGGCGTGCATTGCCTGCTCGACCAATCGGACCTTGGTCAACGCGAGCTGCGAGAGCGAAGCAAACTCCAGCAGATGTTGCACCTCTGGATAGGTAAAGGGCCGGCGAGACAACCGAAGGCCGATGGCCAGGACCAAAGGTGTCTCCTCTTTGGTGCTAATAACCAAGGCACCCAAATGATGTGTCTCCAGGTACGATTGAAGAAGGGCCCGGCTCGTGGAAGTGCGTTCCCGCTGCAGACGTTCTGGAGTGACCCAACGTAACTCTTGAAGGGCTTGAAAGACGGGATCATCCAGACCAAGCGATTGCAGGGCGGAACCATCCGATGGGCCCTCTTCCGGAGAAAGCACCGAAACCGTGGTTTCCGTCCATCCTCCGATCGTCGCCGCCAATTCGGCCTTGAGCCGGTCCTCAGACAGTGCAGTCCTCGCCACTTTATGAACGGACTCCCGAGCGGCGGAAAGTTCGGGACGATTAAAAAATAACTTATCGAGCTTTGTGCCAATTAATCGATTCACTGCAATAGCACTTGCAGCTACAATACTGAAGATCAGGAGAACGGGAGCAGTCCCTTGTAGACTTTCGTATAGAAGTAGGCTGAGCGTTGTGGTAATGGCGCCGAGGGTCAGAAAATAGGCGGTAATTCTAAATAAATACTGGGCATCGAAAATCTTGTGGGTCGTAATTGAGTATGCAAGCAATGCGATAAACACAAGAGATAATAAGGGTGTTGTGATTGCTGGTATTTGCCCGGGGAACATGGTTCGGCATCCCATGAGTAAGAATATGCAAAGTGCTATGCTCCCAGCGGGTAACGCTACGGCTACTAGTTCAAATCGAGCGGGGTCCTTCATCTCTTTCACTCGCCGAAATGTTACGATGCAATAGCCTATGTAGCACAGGCAAGTTGTGCAGACATATATCACGTACGCGAAACCAGTCTTGTTGTCACTAGTGCTTGACGACTCCGTGACAAACGATTCGGTCCAAGGTATTGTAGAGGCGATAACCGCAACGATTGCCAATATGCGCGTGGTTACGCTGCCCGGTATCCATGAGTTCCTCGAAATCGTCTCAAATAAAGATACAAGCGTCACCAGCAACAAGGTGCCAACTGAGACGCAGAGCCTGAACCAGAAGATGTCCTGAGGATATCGGCTGCTCATCTCTCGGAGAGATAGCCAAATCGCAAAGTGCATGATACCAGCAAATAAGGCCTGATTGGCCTTTCGCCTGGGATTCGCAGAAATTACAAGGATACCGCAAACAATTGCCGCTAGGAGCACTATGCTTGAGAGATTTGCTATCATGTGCTTACAAATCTATTTCTGTGGAATTAGGTTCGCTCGGTCAGCGGTCTTGCTGGTGCAACGCATGCCCGGTGCTTGGTGAGTCAGAAAACTGGGAAGATAAGTTTGAGTGGGGTACAGATCTCTAGAAAACGTCCGACAACCCAATTGCAATACCGCGGTCGCGAATCGAGATCAAACAAAAAATCTAGGAACACAATCGTTCTCAAGAATTGAGGGCCGATGAGGCATAATTCTCTAGAACAAGATAAACGCGGAAAGGCACTAGTTTCTTGCGAGTATCTCATGCAGAAACTGTAACTTAAAAATCTGGATAAAAAAGAGATACAAATCTAGGCTGATACATGTATTTTGACGCACGATTTAGTGCAATCTAGGGACCGTGGAACGATGCGGGAAGCGTCGCTTGACACCCAAGCAGTAGTTGCGCAAATACATTTCGGGCTTCAAGTTGACCTAAAATCCTCGACCCAGGTTTGTCGCGTTAAATAAACCATACATGTTCACCGACACGAAACCGGCTTCGTCTCAGACCAGTGCCTCTGAAAAACCATTGGTTCTTGTTGTGGATGATGAATATGGACCAAGGGAATCGATTGCGTTTACCTTGTCTGCCGACTTCGCGGTAGATACCGCAGAGCGTGCGGCCGAAGCACTTGCAAAGCTTCGCGCGAGGCCGTACGCCGCCGTGATTCTTGATATTCGAATGCCAGAAATGGATGGAATTAGGGCGCTCGAGGAAATCAGGAAATTTGATGGGGAAGTGTCGGTGATAATGCTAACGGGTTACGGGACCCTCGCAACTGCCCAGCAAGCGATGCTAGGCGGTGCAAACCAATACCTTAGAAAGCCGCCGGACATACATGAGCTAATTGCGGCCGTCAAAAAGAACACCTCTCATACAATCGAACGTAGGCGGCAAGCTAAGATGGCGAAAGAGGCCTTGGATTTGAATTCCGCACTCAAGCGAGAGATTTCCGAAAAACAACCGCAAGTGTGGCAAGCTCGGGCTGCAGTAGAACTCGTTCATGATCTGGCTAATCCACTGACAGTGATGATTGGCTATGCTGGGCTTCTTGCGGAAGAGGCAAATGACATCTCCAAGAAGGATCCCGAACGAGCAGAGAAACTCAAAGGGTATTCGAGCATAGTTGAGCGTGCTGCAGAGTACTGTCACCACCTCGCCGATAATTGGAGGCAAACAACTAGAAAAACCACAGAGTTTGCAATGCTTGACATCATATCTGTGGTAAAGGAGGTGCGTCACGTTATTTTCTTTGGGAACAGCGCAATTGAAGTCGTGGGCGATGACCAGGCTTGGGTTAAAGGTGCGCGATTTGAACTCGCCAGAGTGTTTCAGAACCTTTTCAAGAACGCGCTTGAGGCCAACGCGACAAAAGTTGAAGTTCGAATCGAAACGCTTGGCGAGTCCGTTGAGGTGACCGTTGCTGATAATGGCATAGGAATGGATGCTGAAACGGTGCGAAATGCTTTGAGGGGAGGGTTTAGCACAAAGCCCAGCGGAACCGGACTCGGACTCTCGATATGCAGGCACTTACTAGGCGTTCACGGTGCCACACTTGCGCTAGAATCCGTTTCTGGCAAAGGTACCACTATGAAACTGGTCTTTCCGGCTGTTCCGGAGTAGACGCTTATTTTATATCAGATTAAGGTGGTCTCCACGACTGCACCGTAGGAGCGAAGAACCCAATGAAACGTCGTGTGAAGATCACTGGAATCGGTCCTGTTACACCGGCAGGCACTGGCAGAGACGAGTTCTGGAGCGGCATACTCGAATCGACTAGTCGTATTAGACCATTTCTGAAACTAGGCGAGGAATGGGGTCCATTTGTAGCTGCTTGGGTTGATCGACTACCCCTTGATGAACACTTTACTCCATTTCCTGCTCTAAGGACCGCTGCCAGACACACGCAGATGGCGGTGCTTGGAGCCGCTCTTGCGGTGAAGGACGCAGGACTCACTTTCGACGACGTTCGTGCAATGCGAGTTGCAGTTTTTACCGGTACGTCACTGATGGATTTTGGTGCGATTACGCGTGAGACAGAGTCCGTTGCAAAGAGTGGGATAAGAGGTATTCAGTCGAAGCTAGTGTTTGTTTCCAGTGTGGCGCATGTCGCGGCCACAGTTTCCGAAGCGCTTAAGATTAGTTCGCGAAACATGACTTTTCAGAGTTCCTGTTGTTCTGGACTTGATGCAATCGGTCATGCCGCTGATGCAGTGTCTTCTGGTGAAGTTGATATTGCCATTTGCGGGGGGACGGAGGCTCCATTGTACAAGCATCCAATGCTGGAATTTCGCGCAGTTGGTATGACTCCGCCCACAGACCAGAATCACCTCACGATTAGTCGTCCATTTGATCTCTGGCGTACAACCGGGATTGTAAGTGAAGGTGCATGTATGTTTATAGTTGAGCCTGACGATAGTCCTAGGCCTGGGTACTGTAGTCTCGTTGGATATGGATATTCCAACGACGAACGTGGGGAACTGTGTGATGGTATGCAGTCAGCGATAAAATTGGCGCTCTCAAATGCTAGAGTTAGGGAGTCGGCAATTGATTCTATTAGCGCTTGGGGCCCTGGGCACCGATTAATTGATGCTGCCGAAGCCAAGCAGCTGAGAGGCGTATTTGGAGATGAACTTGATAGGATTCCAGCGTATTCGATTAAGGGGTCTATTGGAAATCCGCTTGGTGCGGCAGCCGCTATACAGGTGGCTGCTGCAGCATTGGGATTGAGGGATCAGATTGTTCCTCCCACGGTAAACTGGAAGTATCCCGACCCAGACTGTAGACTGAACTTGTGTGCCGCGCCGGTTGCGGTCGCGCAGCGATTTTCATTGGTCAATTCACACGGAGTGAATGGCACCAACTCTACTTTGATTTTGGAGCGTAGCCTGTGACCACGGCATTTCTTGCTGCGGCTCTAATCTGTGGGATCGGTGCTATTATATTGTGGGCGAATCCGAATCGCAGGGTAAATCGCCTTGTCAGTAGTTGCTCTTTCCATGGCGGTGCTTGGCTGGCGTTTCTGCATATTACTTTAACTGCTCATGCGGACGAGGGGTTGGCGTGGCTGCGCGTCACAACCGCAATTGGAGCCTTGATTCCTATTCATTTGTTGTTTGCGAAGGAGGAGCTGTCTGGTGAGTTGGATATGGGGTCATTGCTTCGCGGGAAAATAGGATGGATTTTGGGAAGTCTGTTTCTTGCTTCGGTTCCTTTTACTGAGTGGTTTATTCCCGGGCATTCGCGTCCCGACCAGAGAATATATGGCGGAGGTTATTATGCGTATATTGTGGGTCTGGTTGTAATGTATTTTTCGTTGTTGCTAAGCGCGTACCGGCAATTGAACCGCGTTCAGGGCGTGAAACGTCTGGAGTTGCAGGTTTGGCTCGGTGGGGGGAGTGCTGCTGCTGTTAGCATACTGAGCTTAATGGCGGCCAGTGCGATACTTCATGAGCCGAGTTTGATTCGGTTTCAACCGTTGATAATATTGCTGTTCTTTGGATTGACTGCTTTTTCAATTACCAGTGGAAGGGTATTTGATGCCAAGCATCTTTTCATTATAGGTGGTCATCGACTGGTGCTCGTACTCTTGGTTGCTGGAGTTGGTTATGGTGCAGATGTCTTATTCGCGCTGTTTGTTCCGAGCAGTGTCGCTTGGGTTGGGACAGCTGCCGTTGCGTTGTGGTTTGCGTCGGAGCTTGAGAAGGTCATAAACAATGTTTTGCTCGTTTATCCGCGTGCTTCAGAGGCGCGGTCGAAGGCCTATGAAATTGCGATGGAGGAGGTTCGAACTGATGCTCTGCAGCGGGAGTTCTTAAGGATACTCTCAGGTTGGTCGCAAAGCGAAAGTGGGATTATTGTTGTGAAAGGCGATGATGGATTGCGCTCCGAGGGCGGTGCCTTCCAAATCGATGGTGCAGTCTATGATTTGCTTCGCACTATGCGTTGGGCAACTCCCGAAAGACTTCAACGGGAACGCAGCAATGCGAGCAGAGAGGCGTTGAGACGTTTTCTAGAAGAGCATCGACTAGGCGTCTTGGTATTGCGAGAGGGATCAACAGTAGACGTTCTCGTTGGAGCTGGCGTTAGAGCGACAAGGAGGCCATTCACATATCCCGAGGTTCAGCAGATGTTTGAACTGGCGTCTATCTTTCAAACTGCACTTGCGCGAGCCAGTCTATGGACAAAGGCACAGCGTGCTGAACAATTAGCTACGGTTGGTGTATTGGGTGCGAGCGTGGCTCATGAGATTCGGAATCCCTTGGTGAGTATTAAGACGTTTGTACAACTGTTTCCGATTCATTATATGGATGAATCGTTTCGGGTGCGATTCTCGCGGTTGATCGGGAGCGAGGTGGCGCGTATTGAGCGGTTGACGGAGCAGCTGCTGGATTTGGCTTCCCCCCGCAAGTACGAGCCTGATCCCGTTTCGCTGCACGACGTGGTCAAGAACTCGCTGGAACTGGTTTACAGCAAGGCTGAAGACAAGAAGACGGAGATTGTCGTCGAATTGGCGGCGGTTCCGGATATAGCGTTCACTGATGCCAACGCGACCAAGCAGGTGATTCTCAACCTTTGTTTTAATGCAATTCAGGCCCAGGAATCGCAGGAGCGGGAGCGATGGGTGCGTTTAACCACTCGGAATGTGGATCAGGGGATAGAACTGATTGTCAGCGATCACGGACCAGGGATAGCACCTGAAATACGTTCGCGTTTATTCGAGGCTTTTCAGACCACAAAATCCTCGGGATTTGGACTCGGTCTCGCAATTTGCAGCGAGATTCTTTCTAGCTTGGGCGCCTCGATCAGCGTGGATCCCTTTGCCCCTGGTCAGGGTGCGACGTTTCGCGTCGTATTTCCATGCCCGCCACGTTCCTCCTAGCAACCGAAGACCTTTCGCTTCAGTCCGCTTGGGCAAGCCAGCTGCCGTCAGGCCGCGCGGTTTTGACCCTCACGGACTCCGCGCTTCCTCATCGGTTGCCCCCTGGGCTTCCGGTGGTGGTGATTCTGGACGCCATTGTCAGTGAACGGGTGCCAGTTTCGTTGGAGAAGTGCCCCACGATTGTCGTGGGCGAGCCCCATACCCAGGCTTACGAGGAGTTGTATCAGAGTGGCCGTGCCCGGCAGCGCTATACCTATGAACAGAGCCGGTCTCGCTTGCGTGAGGTTCTCCCGTTGATCGAAGAGTTGGCCGAACGGAATGCCGCGTTGGACCTGATGATGGAGAAAATGCGCCGTCTGGATGCACCGCGTAACTCCCCGTCCGTGCCTCGCACTCATTCGTGGGCCGATACGCCGGAGATTTGGGACTTCCTGGAAGGTGCGGTTGAAAACCTGGCTTCTCGGGAACGGTTGCTCGGTGAGTTCCGACGCGCTTCGCGCTATTTGTTGCGCGCCTCCCACACGGTCTTTTTCCTGCGAGAGGAGAGTGGGTTTCGGGCCGATCGCGGCGCCTCCTTTCTTCCTTTGGACGAGCCCATTGTGGGCTACCTCGCAGCCCATCCGTTGGTTCTCGACGGTGTCGACTGGCCAGGCCCCCCTGATCCGGTCGCTGAATTGGCCGTCCGTAACCGCCTCGCGCTTTGGGGAGCCCGGCTTTTGGTACCGTTGCATGAGAATGGGCACCTGTTGGGGCTGATTGCTTGTGGAGTACGTGATGATGGACAGTCGTACGACGAGGCGGACAAGGCTCGGGCGGTGTTTGTCGCCCGATTGCTGAGGCAGTTTCTCGCCGGGAGCACCCAGTTGGGCCGGCTGGCGCTGTTTCATGAGCGGGCCCACTTAGCCGAAAAGTACCTGCCCCAGTCGCTCATCCTCTCCGCAGACGAGGATCCCCCAAGAGCCGTACCGCTCGCGGTCCGGGCCTTGATCGGACGTGTCCGGCGAGTTCGTGATACCCGGCGCATTTCACCCACCTCCGATCAGCCTTTCCGTGCCAGTGCGGGCTTTATTGCTGAAACCAATGGTACCTGGGCCTTTTGGGAGGAGGCAAGTGGTGAGCTCTTCGACCGGGCGCAGCGATCGAGGGCGGAACGACTTGATCTGCTGCGGGAGTTGGCACTCACCCTCAATCACGAGATAGGCAACTCCTTGGTTTCTTTGACTGCCCTGCGGCATGCTGGAGATGCCGTACCGCCAGCATTGCGGGAGGCCATGAAGACGGACGTGACCCGGCTTGAAACGCTCAATCGTGAACTCACCCACATGGCGGCACTGACGGAAGCGCATGTTGAGTCGATCGATGTTCGGGGCACGATTCAGGGGGTCGGGGAACGGTGTTCGGTGCGGGCCGAAGTCGGTCCCGATCCTGTGAATCTGGCGATTGCCCCGCGCCTGGTGGAGTTTGCCTTGGAATCAATTCTGCGGACCGTGACCGCGAATCGGGGTGATTTGGGTACCAAAGAGTTGGCAATTCAACTCCGTGCGACCGGAACCGAGGATAAATTGACCGCGTTGGTTTCGATCAAAGGCAAGACTTTGGAACTCGAGGGCATCCTGCCCGAGGCCACACCCGATAGCGTTCCGAACCAAGGGCGAATGGGCGTCTTTATTGCGAAGGAAGTCATCCGCCTCCACGGTGGGTCCATTCACGCCGGACCCGGAATGGAGGGGACGGAGATCCTGATTTCGCTTCGGAAATGGTAGAGTCGCCCCTTCTCATGGCTTTCTTGAACTGGGCTGATCGCCGGTCCAGCGTGGAAGTCGTCACCCTATTCGGCTCCCATGCCAAGGGGACAGCCACCACCTCCTCCGATGTGGATTTGCAGGTGGTGACGTCACGGCCAGGGCGCTTTGAGACAGGGAGCTGGTCGACCGAACTGGCGGGCTGCCAGCTTCGCGCGTATGCGGTGCGACCGGCCACCGGAGGTGTCAGGAAAGCGACGGGTCTTTTCGACATTGGCGAGATTGATTTAGTGATCGTGCCCTTGGCGAAACTGCGACTGGCGCGATTGTGCGTAACGCTGGGACTCCACCGGCGGATCCCTTCCCTCGGGGCGGCACTCGCCCCCATGGCGATCATTTTGAGGCCGGGGCATCGCGTGCTCCGTGGAGGACCCTCTTGGACGGCGTTTTACCGTCGAGTGGTCGACGAAGTTTCGGATCCGCGGTTGAGCGACGCCGAAGTGAGGGCGCTTGCGGACACGGCATACGTGGATGCCGTTTGGATTTCCAAGAAGGCAGAGCAGGGTGAGTTGATCGCCGCCCAGCGCTGGTTGCACCGCACTCCTGCTGAGATCAACTTCCGACTTCTGAACGAATGGCGCCTGCGACGGGGAGAGCCTCCCTGTTTTGATGCGCGAAGAGCCGAGTCGTTGCTGCCCGTGGAGGAGCGCGAGGCAATCTCGATCAGCGCCCCACTAGATTCGGCGGCGCTGGTGCGAGCCGCCCGTCACAGTGCCGCGACCACGCGCCGGTTCGTGCTGGAGTTGACAGGCACGGCGCCGGACTGGCCTGCCTTCTAGAGCTGTCGCTGTCGCCGGGATGGTTCTGTTGGTGCCTCAGTCACGTCTGCGTCGCAAAGAGCTCGGCGATCACATCCTCCAGGGGAACGTCTTCGATCGTGATATCCGCCACCGGGCCCGAGGTCAGAATCTCCTGCGAGACCGCGACCACGTTTTCGCCATTCACCCGCACCGTGAAGCGACCGTCCTCGGCGTCTCGTTTGGTGTCTCCGAACGTGGACTGCCACGTCTCCGGGAACGCGGTCGCATCCTGGGGGATGAATCGAATGATTTTCTTGCGGCTGCCTGAACTCCGGTCGAGTCGGTCGAGCGCACCGTCATAGATCTTGCGACCTTTGTGGATCACCACGACGCGTTCGCAGAGCTCCTTGATGTCGGCCATATAGTGGCTCGTGAGCAGGATTGTGACGCGGTGCTTGCGGTTGTAGTCGCGCAGGAATGACCTCACCGCTTTCTGGGAAATCACGTCCAGCCCGATGGTGGGCTCATCGAGGAACAGCACGCGCGGGCGGTGAAGCAGAGCGGCAATCAACTCCATCTTCATGCGTTCGCCCAGGGAAAGTTCCCGAACCATGACGTTGAGCTTCTCGCTCACGCCGAGAAGGGTCACAAGCTCGTCCAGTGTTTCCCGGTACTGGGTTGCAGACAGCCCATAGATGTGTCGCAGAAGCTGAAACGACTCAATTGCCGGAAGGTCCCACCAAAGTTGGTTCTTCTGACCGAGAACAAGGGCGAATATCCTCCGGTAGGTGTTTTCCCGCCGGGTGGGATCGAATCCAGCAACCCGGGCTGATCCACTCGTCGGATAGATGAGACCCGACAACATCTTGAGCGTGGTGGTCTTGCCGGCGCCGTTCGGCCCGAGAAAACCCACGAATTCGCCTTCCCGAATGGTGAAGCTGATGTCGTTCGCCGCCGCAGTATCAACAAACTCCCTTCGAAAAAGGCCTTTCACTCCCCCCCAAAAGCCGGGTTGCTTTTTGTAGGTTCTGAAGATGCGGGTCAGGTGTTCAACTTCGATCATGTCGTAAGGCGGGGAGGGAAGGTAGACGATCCCATCCGAGGGTCAAATGGTGTACACCATGTCCTTGTAACGAATTTTCCCCTGCTCCATGAGCTTGTGAAACTGGCCGCGAACATAGCGTGCGCCTTTCGGATGTTCGAGCGACTGGCAAAGGTCGTTGATGTGATAGACCACATTGGTGGAGAGGTACTCGATGATGCGTTCCTCCAACTCCTCGTCCGTTGGACCCGGCAAGGGCGTGCGCTGGCCGTGAATGTCCGGATTCTGGGCCGATGGGGACCACGCTTGAGCCGGTCGGCGCAAAGTCATCCACACATAGACCACCAGCGCGCCGGCAACAAAGGAGAGCAAGTGTGTGAGCATATCGAAGCGGGAACAGTGAAAGTCTTGGATGAAAGCGCGTGGCTGCCAAGGCTTTGTAGCTATCGCGAATCAACTCCCCAGGTAGGGGTGTCCCAACGCACGGTAGTCGAGCACGGTATGGCTGATCTGCCCTTGATCGAGTGCCGCGCGATCGGAGAGTGGCAGGGCAGGGGACTTGTCTTCGCCGAGATGAAAGACGAAACGGTGGGTGCCGTCGTCGGCGGCGGGGCTGAAGAGTCCGGGAATGATGACGTGGGCAGGGACCGTGCGCAGGACCTTGCACTCGGGTCGGCTGGGAAGCGGGAAGTTGATGTTGTGCACAACAAAGCCTCCCGTGGGACCCTGGGCCACGAGTTGGGGCACAAGTTCGGCCGCACGCTGGGCCGAGGTTTCGAGCGATCTCCTCAGATCGGCGTCGGGGCGATCGCCTGCGGCCTTCAAACGTGCGAAAACCTCCGAGTTCATATCCTGTGAGAACGCGAGGCCAGGGAGACCATGGACCGCGCCCTCCCACGCGCCGCCAATCGTGCCGCTGGCCAGGATGAAGCCCAACGAGGCATTTCGACCCATGTTGATGCCGGAGACCACCGCCTCTACCTCATGTCCTCTGGGGAGTAGATGGGCGAGGCCGATGTTCACGCAGTCGCTGGGAGTGCCATCCACCGTCCATGTGGAACAGCCCAGGCCCACATCAATGACTTCTGAGGTAATCGCATGGTGGCGCGACTTGGCACAGCCGATCCAGCTCTTTTCCGTCTTGGGAGCGACCACGTACACCGTGTGTCGGGCGTGCAGGAGGGCGTGGACAAGCTCGTGGAGGAAGACGGAGTGGATGCCGTCGTCGTTGGTGACAATCAGGCGCATGGGCTGGAAAAAAGAGTAGAGCGACGGTTGCGGACAATCATGTTGAGCTCAGCTGAAGCGCGGGCCTCCGGCGTTTTTGAGCAAGAAAAAAGCCGGGGTGCGTGCACCCCGGCTTTTGTAATTCAACCTTCGGTCAACCTATTGGGCGGCGGGAGCGTCCACCGGAGCGGCTGGAGCGGCGGCAGGGGCCGGGGCGGCAGCCTGCGCCTGCTGTTCACGCTCCTTCATGGCGGCTTTGCGGGAGAGGCGGACCTTGCCGGTCTTTTCATCAATTCCCACGCATTTCACCCAAATGGTCTCGCCCATCTTGACGACGTCCTCGGTCCGGCGAACCCGCATGTCGGCGAGCTCGCTGATATGACAGAGTCCCTCTTTTCCGGGCAGACATTCGACGAAGCAGCCGAACTCCTTGATGCCGGTCACGCGACCCTGATAGATCTTGCCGATCTCGATCTGGGAACCGCCGCCGCAGAGCGAGTCGATTTCCTGGACAGCGCGATTCATCGCGTCGGCGTTGTTCGAGTAGATGAAGACCTTGCCTGAGTCGTCCTCGGCAATGTCAATCTGGGCACCGGTCGTTTCGACGATGCGCCGGATCGTCTTGCCGCCGGGTCCGATGAGGAGGCCGATCTTTTCCGGATCGATCTGAATCGTCTGGATGCGGGGAGCGTACTTCGAGAGGTCCTTGCGGGGAGCGCTGAGCGACTCGAGCATGGCCTTGAGGATCTCGACCCGTGCTTCGCGCGCCTGGTGGATGGCAACCTTGGCAATTTCAAAGGGCAGACCATTGATCTTGAGATCGAGCTGGAAGCCAGTGATGCCCTTGGTCGTACCGGCGAGCTTGAAGTCCATGTCACCGAAGTGGTCTTCTTCTCCGAGAATATCGGTGATGGTCGTCCATTTCACGATCGAGCCGTCGGCAGCGTTTTCGGTCATCAAACCGCAGGAGATGCCAGCGACCGGGGCGATAATGGGTACGCCGGCGTCCATCAACGCGAGGCAGCCGCCGCAGATGGAGGCCATCGAGGTGGATCCATTTGAAGCCATGATCTCCGAGACCACGCGGATCGAATAGGGGAAGACGTCTTCCGGGGGCAAGACGGGCACCAGCGAACGTTCCGCCAAGGCGCCGTGACCAATCTCGCGTCGTCCGGGGCCGGTGAAGCGGCCCGTTTCGCCGACCGAGAAGGGCGGGAAATTGTAGTGCAAAATGAAAGACTTCGACGTCGCTCCGCCGGTCAGGCCATCCATCTCCTGGGCTTCCTTGGTCGGTCCGAGCGTGGTGATGGCGATGTTCTGGGTGTCGCCCCGCTGGAACATAGCGGAACCGTGGACACGCGGGAGAACGCCAACTTTCGAAGAAAGCGGGCGGATCTGCTTGGCATCGCGGCCGTCGGCCCGAACGCCCCGTTCCAACACGGTTTTGCGGTAAGCCTTGTACTGGAGGTCTTCGAACACGACGTTCAGGTCGACGTCGGTGAACTTGCCTTCGCCCAACTCCGCAACCAACGCGGTCTTGGCTTCCTCCTTGAGGACCTTCACGGCGGCGCCGCGGGCGGCCTTTTCCTTGCCGAAAATCGCCGTCGCGAGCCGTTCAGCGGGGACCACGCGCTCGATGATGGCGCGGGCTTCCGGTGTGGCGCCGACCAGCGCGAACGTGGCCTTCGGTTTACCGCAAAGTGCTACCAGTTCCTTGATGGCGCGGATAATCGGTTGAATCGACTGGTGACCAAAGGCGAGGGCTTCAATGAAGCGGTCCTCAACGATCTGGTCGGCCGAACCTTCGATCATCAGCATGTCCTTCTCGTTGCCGACGTAGATGAGGTCCAAGGTACTGGAGAACATCTGCTCGATGGTCGGGTTGGCGACGAATTGGCCGTCGATCTGACCAACACGAACGGCGGCGATCGGGCCGGACCACGGAATGTCCGAGATGGCGAGCGCGGCAGACGCGCCGTTGACCATGGGAATGTCGGCTTCGTTCAGCTGGTCGGCCGACATCAGCTGTCCGATGATCTGGACTTCATTGAGGAAACCCTCGGGGAAGAGCGGGCGGCAGGGACGGTCGCACAGCCGTGAGGTGAGAATTTCCTTCTCGGACGGACGGCCCTCGCGTTTGAAGTAGCCGCCGGGAAAACGACCTGCGGCCGCATACTTTTCACGGTAGTCGACTGTGAGCGGGAAAAAGTCCTGGCCGGGGCGCATGGTCTGAGCGACGCAGGCGGTGACGAAGACATTGGTTTCGCCGACGCACACATTGACCGCGCCATTGGCGAGTTGTGCGATCGAGCCGGTGGAGAACGTGATCCCGAGTTCCGGGACCGTTACGGTGTATTTCTGATTCATGACTTAACTTGACTGATAGCTGACGGATTACGGATTGGGCTGGGCGGAATTTCGGCCCAAGCCTGAGGTGCAGGCGCATGGCCTGCGGGGGTGTCAACGGCGCAGGGTCACAGACCGGGCGCCGGAATGAATCGCCGAGGCGATTCCGATCGGTGAGGGTAACTCGCCTCGCATCCTCGTGACTGACACGAGAGATTTCCGTTTGGCGCCTTTCGCTCCCTGGGAGAGAAGGCACCAAACGGAAATGTCCCGGTCGTCGGCGAGTGTCGTAACGACAACGGGCGACCCGCGGATCGGGTCGCCCGTGTGCTGAGAGAGATTACTTGCGGAGGTTTAGCTTCTGCAAGATGTCCGTGTACTTGGGGAGGTCATGCCTCTTC
>JAEUGZ010000096.1 GCA_016794725.1 Opitutaceae bacterium
CGGCTGCGCGCAGGAGGGCGCCGACATCGTCCTCAATTATTTCCAGGATCTCGACAACGCCCGGGCCGTCGCACGAGAGGTCAAGGCCCTCGGCCGGCGCGCCGTGTTGATCCCTGCCGATCTGCGCAGCACCTCCCAGATTGAGCGCCTGTTCCGACGCGCCCGGTCCGCGTTTCCTCGCCTGGACGTGCTCATCAACAATGCCGGGCTGACCGGCTGGACGGAGTTTTTCGACACCACCGAGGAAAAGTGGGACACGGTGCTCGACACCAATTTGAAGGGCACCTTTTTCTGCACCTTGGGCGCGGCCCGATGGATGCGTGACACCAAAACCGCCGGGTCGGTGATCAACATCTCAACCGTGTGTGCCGCGCTCGGTGTGAAGAATCTCGTCGCCTACGCCACGAGCAAGGCCGCGATCAATGGCATGACCAAGCAATTGGCGGTGGAGCTCGCTCCCTATGGGATCCGCGTCAATACGTTTGCCCCGGGCCCGATCAACGTGGAGCGCAACCTCAAGGATGATCCCGACTACCGCACCGCCTGGGGCGGGGTCGTGCCGCTCGGGCGGACGGGTGAGCCGGAGGAGATGGTAGGCCCGGCGGTCTTCCTTGCCTCCGCGGATTCCAGCTATGTCACGGGACAGGTCTTCTACGCCGACGGTGGTTGGACCGTACAGGGAAAAATCCCCATCGGCAACATGACGCGTGCGGCCAAGCGCAATCGCTAAGCTTCCTCCGATGGTCCTCCGCTGCCTTCTTGCTTCTCTCACGCTGATGGCGGGCCTCGGCGTCGTCCGGGCCGCGGCTGCCGGTTCGTCCCGCCCGAATATTCTGATCGCAGTCGCTGACGACTGGTCGTTCCCCCACGCTTCGGCCTACGGCCTCGCCTGGGTCCGCACCCCCGCCTTTGACCGCGTCGCCCGCGAAGGTGTGCTCTTCCTCAACGCCTACACCCCGGTGGCGAAGTGTTCGGCGTCGCGTGCCAGTCTCCTGACGGGACTCAATCCGTGGCAGCTCGGGGCAGGATTCACCCATTGGAGTTTTTTCCCGCCGGAAGTTCCGACGGTCACTGAAACGCTCGGCCGCGCCGGTTACCGCGTCGGTTTCACCGGCAAAGGTTGGGCACCCGGGATCGCGCGCCAGGGGGATGGTTCGCCGCGTCTGCTGCTTGGCACGCCATTTCAAACCAAAAAGGCGCCTCCGCCGACCACCGGCATCTCGGATCATGATTACGCGGGAAACTTTGCGGCTTTCCTCGACGCAGCTCCGGCCGGGGGATCGTGGTGTTTTTGGTATGGCGGCATGGAGCCCCACCGCGCGTATGAGGCCGGGTCGGGCGTGACCAAGGGAGGCAAGAAGCCGGACGACATTCGCTCCTTCCCCGCCCATTGGCCCGATCACGAAACCGTGCGATCGGATCTCCTCGACTACGCCCTGGAGGTGGAGCACTTCGACACCCACCTCGGCCGGATGCTGGCCGAGTTGGAGCGCCGGGGTCAGCTGGAAAACACGCTCGTCCTCGTCACGTCGGACAACGGCATGCCGTTTCCTCGCGCCAAGGGCCAGTGCTATGACATTTCAGTCCACCTGCCGCTCGCGATCCGTTGGCCAGCCGGTGTGCCCCACCCGGGTCGAAGCGTCGACGACTACGTCTCACTGCCGGACCTCGTGCCCACCCTGATGGAAGCGGCGGGACTGGCCTGGCCCCATCCGACCTTCGCGCGTTCGCCGGCCCGCAGTCTCCTTCCGCTCCTGCGCAGCGATCGCGAGGGTCGGGTGGATCCAACGCGGGATGCCGTCCTGATTGGTCGCGAACGTCACGATCCTGGCCGGCCCCGCAACCAGGGCTATCCCATCCGCGGCATCATCGCCGACGGTCTGCTTTACCTTCGCAACTATCACGCGGAACGCTGGCCGTCGGGCAACCCCGAGACCGGTTATCGCGATGTGGATTCCAGCCCCACCAAATCGCTCATCCTCGCCCGTCACCGCAACCAGCCTGACGAACCCGCCTGGCTGGCCTCCTTCGGCATGAGGGCTGACGAAGAGCTGTACGATCTCAGCACGGATCCCGACTGCGTCGAAAATGTGGTGGGACACCTGGACCGCGCCGCCGCCCGGTACTCCCTGACGGATCGACTCAACGCCACGCTGTCCTCGCAGGGCGATCCCCGTCTGGTTGGGCCCGATCCCGAGATCTTCGACACCTACCCCTTCGCCAATCCGGACCACGTCGATTTCTACGAGCGCTTTCAGAGCGGCGAGGCCGCCCTGCCCCGTTCGTTTGCGCCCACCGACATCGATCCCCTGCCCAAGAACTGAGGCTAGGCCGCGCCCACCGGCAGAGCCGGGGGTCAGGGCTTGATTTCAACCACGGCTCCCGGAACGACCGCCGCGAACAATTCGTCGATCTCGGGATTGGTCAGTGCCACACACCCGGCGGTCCAGTCGCGCCAGCGCTGGAACCGGCCGATCAGCCCCATGCCGTTGGGCAGCCCGTGAATCATGATGTCGGACCCCGGATTGTACCCGCCGACCCGACCTCGTTCAATGTCCTCGGGACCGGGATAGGAAACCCGCAAGGCCCGGTGGTAGGAGCTGTCCTGCTTGTGTTCAGTGATGCGATACACGCCCTCCGGCGTCCTGCGGTCGCCCTCCCGGACTTTCGGACCGACCGGAACGGTGCCGAGAGAGACGGGATAAGTCGCCAGGATCTCGTCTCCCCGGTAAGCCACCAGCAGACGACGCGCCTTTTCCACCACCAGGCGATCGACCCGGGCGCCGGCCGGCAGGCGGCGGCCCGGCCAGTTGGCCCAGAGCGACAGCCCGGCGACCACGATCAGGACGGCAAGGACCCCGGTGCGAATCATGGCGAGAGCGCGGGTGCGTTCATCAGGACGAGCAGCCCCTGGGCGTACTTGACGATCTGTCGATCGGTCGGATGGTCGGAAAGGTTGGCCAGCATATCCGCGATCTTCACCTTGCGGGCGAGCGGATGGTCGCGGACGCGCGCCAGGTACGCCCTGTAGTCGGAGCCCTCTCCCTTGGTCAGCAGACTCACCGCCCGGACCACCTCATCCGGAATGCCACGCCGGAGCAGGTCCTCGACGGTCAACGGTGTATCTTCCAGCACGTCGTGCAGCCAGGCCACGGCCTCCGCGGAGGCGTCGCCGCGGACCCGGGCCACCACGGCTTCGGGGTGCTTGAGGTAGGGCGTGACCCCATCCCGACGGAACTGTCCGGCATGCGCCTCGGCGGCAGTCTGGGCGGCCAGGCCGACCCAGGCAGGCACCGAGTCGGGAGAAAAACCGGGGGAGGACATCCCGCGACGCTAGGAGCGCTCGCCAAACCAAGGCGAGCCCGCAGAATCCGCCTCTGGGGTTGCCTTGGGAGCGTTTTGGCGTTCGGTTCCGGGCTCACCATGCCGGATCCGGTTGCCGTCAACTCCATGTTTTCCCGCATCGCGCGTCGTTACGACCTCGCGAATCGCCTGCTGAGCGGAGGAGTGGATGTTTGGTGGCGACGGTGCCTGGTACGGGCTGTAAGGAAACGCCATCCCGCCGATGTGCTCGATCTGGCCACGGGCAGTGGCGATGTGGCCTTCGCACTCAGCCGTGGGCTTCCTGTTTCCACCGCCATTGTCGGAATGGACTTCTGCCAGCCCATGCTCGACGAGGCGGAAATCAAGAAGGCCGCCACACCGGGGACGTTTGCGAATGTCGTGTTTCGCCAGGGCGACGGACTCAGTCTCCCCCTGCCCGATCAAGCGTTCGATGCGGTGACCATTTCATTTGGCTTGCGAAACATGGCCGACCGCGGACGCGCACTGCGCGAGATGCGCCGGGTCCTGCGTCCGGGAGGACGACTTTTTGTTTTGGAATTCTCGCAGCCCTACCGGTGGTTTCGCCCGATTTATTTTTTCTACCTGAAACGGATCCTGCCTTGGGTGGCGGGGGCGGTCACGGGAGATCGCGGGGCCTACGACTACCTCTGCGGATCCGTGGAGAGTTTTCCCAGCCATGCCCAGCTCGCTTCGGAACTGGATTCGGCAGGTTTCAAGGCAGTGGGAGTCGAGCGCCTGACCTTGGGAATCGTCGCCCTGCACCACGGTGATTCGCCCCGCGACTCGGCTACCATCGCGCGGGAAGCGAAGGCAGCGATCCCTCACCCTGGCGTGACAACCGTCGCGCCGGCCTAAAATCAGGCGAAGGACTTGCCGCACCCGCAGGTACTCTGAGCGTTGGGGTTCTTGATTTCGAACCCTTTACCCTGCAAGCCGTCATCAAAGTCGATCGCCGAACCGTTGAGGTAGGCCAAGCTTGTCGGGTCCATGAGAATCGACAGGCCCTCACTCTCCAGAACCTGATCATCCGGCTTCTGCACGTCGAACGACATGCCGTACTGAAATCCGGAACAGCCCCCGGACTCGACAAAAACACGCAGGCGCTTGTGTTCCAACGGATCCACGTCCTGCAGCATCGTGCGGACCTGGAGGGCGGCGCGAGGCGTGAGCGTAATCATCGGAAAACCCTAGCTCCCGAGGCCCGCCTGTCAACTGAACGAATCCCCTGCAGCAGATTTCGTGCTAGCTACAATTTCCCCTCTTGCAAGCTTGAGCCGTGCCGATTCTCCTCCGAACGCGTGTTAACCACCTTCAAACCTGCAATTCGGGTCCAGAGCAGCATTCCCGGGCAACGGGGCCGTTCGGTGCTGCGACCCTTTTTCCGTCACTCACGCGCAAATGTCGCTCCGGGTCACCCGGTCGCGGCTTCCTGAACCACCATGGCTGGACCCGGCTTTAGTCAGGATCTCCGCCAGCGGCAGACCCAGTCCCTGGTCCTCGCGCCGCAGTTGCGGCAGTCACTTAAAATTCTTCAGGTCGCCGCGCTCGATCTGCGATCCGTCATCCAGGAGGAGTTGCAGAATAATCCCACGCTTGAGGAGCTGCCCATGGAAGGGACAAGCCTGGAGCAGCAGTCGGAGGAACGGGAGCGCGACAATCTGAATCGGGATGGCGAAGGTCCGAACGAGGCTCCTTCGCAGAGCAATGAACGCGAGCAGATGGATTTTTCGAAGGAGTTCGAGATCCTCACCAAGCTCGACGAAGACTGGCGCGACTACATGAGCAATGCCGGCGGGGCGCAGCCGTTCACCGCGGACGACGCCGAAAAACGGCAGCACTTTTTTGACTCGCTGGTGACGGAAACCTCATTGCAGGAGCACCTCATGCGGCAGGCGGAAATGACCGACCTGAGCAAGCCAGCCATGCTGGCGATGCAACACCTGGTGGGCAGTCTCGACGATCGGGGGTTCCTGACCCAGACCGCCTCCGATGTCGCACTTCAAACCGGACTGGCTCTCGACATCGTTCAAGACGCGCTCAAGACCCTGAAGGCGTTCGAGCCGGCGGGAATTGGCGCCAAGGACCTCGGCGAATGCCTCGTGCTCCAGCTTCAGGCCAAGAATCGGGGTGACTCCCTTGCCGCGCGCATCGTCCGCGATCACTTCGCCTTGCTCACCCGGCGTCGCATCCCGGAAATCGCACGCAAGATCGGGGCTCACATGGACGATGTCCAGGAGGCCATCGAGGAAATCGGCACGCTCGATCCCGCCCCGGGCCGTCGGTTCGCGGACGACAACAATCGCGTGGTCGTTCCCGATGTGACGGTCGAAGAGGACCGCGGCGAATGGAAGATCATCCTCAATAGCGACTACATCCCCCGGTTGCGCATCTCCAATACTTACAAGGAGATGATTGCAAAAGGAGCCTTGTCGAAGGATGAGCGTGACTATGTGCGCGAGCGCATGCGTTCGGGAAAGTTCCTGATCAACTCCATCGAGCAGCGCCAGCAGACCATCGAGCGGATTACACGCGAGATCATCAAGGTGCAGGAGGAGTTTTTCCGCGAAGGGGTGTCCCGGCTGAAGCCGCTGACGATGACCCAGATCGCCGATGCCGTGGGTGTGCACGAAACCACCGTCAGTCGCGCCATCGCCAACAAGTTCATCAAGACCCCGCACGGCGTCTTTGAATTCAAGTTTTTCTTCACCCCCGGATATCAGGCCGACAGCGGTGAATCCGTCTCCAATACGAGCGTGAAGGAGATGATCGATGAGTTGGTGTCACTGGAGGACAAGAGTCACCCCCTGAGCGATCAGGAGATCGTGGCCAAACTACAGGAAAAAGGCATCAACATCGCCCGTCGTACGGTGGCCAAATACCGGGAGGAACTCGGCCTCCTGCCCAGCAACCTGCGACGCGACTACACTTGAGGGTGAAGTCGGTCCACGTCCGTCACAGGGTAAGCCCTGGGGCGATGCGAAGTTCGTTCAGGGCGCTGGGCGCCACGTGCGGGTCACACCACGCCGCAAACGCAATCATGCCCGCGTTGTCGCCGGTGTGTTTGGGCAGGGCTGCCAGCAGCGGCACACGCTGCCGTGACGCTGTCTCTGCCAGGGCAGTCCGCAACGTGCGGTTATTGGCCACACCGCCCGATAGCCCGAGGCTGCGCACCTCCACCTCCTCCCGCCGCATCGCGGCCGCGGTCTTGCGCACCAATGCATCAATGACCGCCTGCTGGTAGCTCGCGCACAGGTCGGCCCGACGCGCCACCACGTCGTCCGCGGTCATTTTTTCCAGGCGGTAACGCAAACTCGTCTTGAGCCCCGAAAAACTGAAATCCAGTTCATCACGGCCTCCCATGCCACGGGGAAACTCGAACGCCCGGACATCTCCCTGCCGCGCCAGCGCCTCGATGAGGGGACCACCGGGATACCCGAGCCCAAGGAGCTTGGCCCCTTTGTCGAGGGCCTCGCCGGCCGCGTCATCCCGCGTCGTGGAGAGAACCGTGATCCGTCGGTCGCGTCCCAGCTGAAACAGCAGCGTGTTGCCTCCCGATACGATCAATCCAAGGTGGGGCGTGAGCTCTTCCCAGCGACGTTCAAATGCCGCCGGATCCTCGGCATGTACGGGAATGAACGGCGAGAATGCGTGGCCGCGAAGGTGATTGACTCCCACCAGGGGCACCTGAAGCGCGTAGGCCAGCGCCTTGGCGGAGGCGACGCCGATGGCCAGACAGCCCGCGAGGCCCGGCCCATGGGTCACCGCAATCCGGGTCACCCCCGCAAAGCCCGGGTCCATCGCCAGGGCTTCGCGCAGCAACGGCTGGAGCGCCTGGAGGTGCTCGCGCGTGGCAAGGTCGGGAACGACCCCGCCGTAGCCTTCGTGCAACGCGATCTGACTGCGGATCCACTCGCCACGGATCTCCCGGGCGGGGTCGAACAGGGCGATCGCGGTCTCGTCGCAGGAACTCTCAAGCGCAAGGATCATCCAGAACCTCTCACCGCGTGGCGACCGCACGCCGCGTCCATGCCTGCAAACCATGCGCGACCTCCACCGCGGCATCCAGCTGGCGGTCGGGAATCGGCGTGAAGCCGAAGCGCTCGGTGAATTCCTTCGTATCCGACACATCACTACGGGCACGCTGCAGGCGCAGCTGACTGTCCTCCTCCGGCGTCATGACCACGTCCACCTGCGGTTCGATTCCCTTTTCATGGATCGTCACCCCGCTCGGCGTGTAGTACCGCGCCGTGGTGAGGCGGAGTCCCTCGCCATTCTTGAGCTGAAAAATCGACTGGACCGAACCCTTGCCGAACGATCGCTCGCCCACGATGACCGCCTTGCGTGTGTCCCGCAGCGCCCCGGCCACAATCTCTGCCGCACTCGCAGTCCCGGAATTGATCAGCACCACGATGGGCACGGCGAGCGCGGGACGTCGCGATTCCGCCAGGAACTCCTCCCGGTCCTTCGGGTTGCGTCCCTGGGTATAGACGATCAGCTCGCCCCGGTTGAAGAAGGGCTCGGCCACCGCCACGGCCGCGTCCAGGAGACCGCCGGGATTGTTGCGCAGGTCGAGCACGAGCGCCGTCATGCCCTGGGACTTGAGTTTCGCCAGGGCCGCTTCAAATTCGTCCCCGGTGCGTTCGGAAAACTGGGTGAGCTGCAGGTAGCCGATTCCATCCGGAAGCAGGCGGACATCGCGCACGCTCTCCACCTTGATGATCTCGCGCACAAGGGTGACCTCGAACTCCCGTTTCGTCGACGGGCGATAAAACTGCACTGTCACCTTGCTGCGAGGCTTGCCGCGCAGGTGATCGACCACGTCGTTCATCGCCGCCTTGTCGAGGCGTTTGCCATCGACCGCCATGATCGCATCGCCCCGCTGGATGCCGGCGCGGTCTCCCGGTGTGCCCGCGATCGGAGAAATGACCACCACGCGACCTTCGCGCATCTCCACCTGCACGCCAATGCCGCCAAACTCGGCATTCATGTCCTCCTCCAGCTCGCGAAAGTCACGCGCCTCCAAAAACTCCGAATGTGGGTCGAGCGACTCCAACAGCCCGTGCAGCGCCGACTTCGTCAGCTGATCGTATCCCGCCTTGCTGCCATCCACATAATTATCCGCCACCAATTCCATCACCTGCTTGACGTAGGACGATGAACGGTCGAGCTCACGATTTGGCCACAGCCCCCAGGCGGACGCGTAGTTCGCGGCCGTGTAGGCGAGCGCAGTGCCCACCAGGGCCCCGCTGGCAATGGTCAGAAAACGTTTGAGCATCGCCTTGAGCGTGGGCATCGGAAGCACTTTGTAAATGGGGACTCGCTGCCGCCGGTGAGCTCTTTCCGAACAATCAGCTCCCGTCCCTTTCCTTCCCCCGGTTTCCAGGGAATCACCCGCCTTCATCGCCCGCTGACCGTGGAGCGTCGCAGCCAAAGGACGCGCTGGAGTTTCTCAAATCACTTGAATTCAATAGATAAACGAGATCAGTCGTCACCCGTCCCTCGGGACTTCCTTCGCTGTGTCTGACCGCACCCTTCCTTCCACCCTCTTTCTCGACCGTTTTCGATCCGTCCTCCAGGCCAAGGGTGTCAACGCCCTGCGCTATGACGACTTTGTGCACCTCGCTCTCTACGATCCG
The DNA here is from genome assembly GCA_016794725.1 of Opitutaceae bacterium. GTDB lineage: Bacteria > Verrucomicrobiota > Verrucomicrobiia > Opitutales > Opitutaceae > UBA6669. Next base: position 8,982 of record JAEUGZ010000096.1, read on the forward strand.
ATCGGCGGCTACTATCGGGCCGGGCGCAGGCGTGTGGGGCGCGCTCCCGGCACTGACTTCTACACGGCCAGCACCAGTGGACGGTGGTTTGGAGAATTGGTGGTGGCGGCCAGCGTGACGCTCCTTCGCGGACGCAGCCCGGCCGGCCTCACGTTTGTCGAAATCGGTGCGGAGCCCGAGACCACCGTGCTGGAAGGGGTGGTTCATCCGTTTGCCGCAGCGGAAGTTCGACGACTGGGAGACCCGCTGAATCTGGACGGATCGCTCATCGTCTTATCCAATGAACTGTTTGATGCACAGCCATTTCGTAGTTTTGTGGTCGAGGTCGGCAATTGGTGCGATCTGGGCGTGAGACTGGCCGGAGAAGACTTCGACGAGGTCAAACTGGGTCCGGTTCAGGAACCGTGGCTGCCCCCGGTCGGGCGCGACGGATACCACTTCGACGCACCGCGGGCCGCGATTGACCTGTTGAACCGCCTCCTCGAGCCCTCCTGGAAGGGCGTTTTTATTGCCTGTGACTATGGCAAGAGTCTGCGCGAACTCGCGGAAGCCACCCCGCAGGGCACGGCTCGGACTTACTGGAAACATCAGCAATCCAATGAGTTACTAAGTCGGCCAGGCGAACAGGATCTGACCGTCCATGTCTGTTGGGACTGGCTGGTCGAATGCCTTCAGCAGCACGGCTGCCAAGCCGTGAGCGTCACCTCCCAGGAGGCCTTTTTCATGCGTCACGCCGCAAGCTACCTTGAGTCCAGCCTGGCTGCCGAGGGTGGCCTGCGGAGTCCCCGCAAGCAGGCGCTGCTCCCATTGTTGCATCCCGCCCACCTCGGACAGAAGTTCCAGGTGCTAAGCGCGGAACGTTGGTAAAATTCCCCTTGCACTGCCCCGCCTCGGGTCTTTATGTCCGACCCTTTAACCACCTCGTTTATGGCCCGTATCTGCGCAATCACTGGTAGACGTCCTGTCAAAGGCTCCCGCATCAACCGTAAAGGTCAGAGCAAAAAGAGCGGAGGCATCGGCACGCACGTCACGAGCATCACGCCTCGCAAGTTTCGCCCGAACCTGCAACGCATTCGCATCCGGACCGCAAACGGTGGCACGAAGCGCGTCTGGGTGGCGGTCAAGGCCATCAAGGCCGGCCTGGTCCAGAAGGTCTAGCCGCCTTCATTCGAGTGAGTGCTTTTCGCCCGCGGCGTTCGCCGCGGGCTTTTTTGTGTTCCAGCCCCGTCTACCGCGGCGACAGGCCAGTCTGGTTGCAGCCTTCCTCGCTCCCGTTTGCGCCGCCTCGAGCCGACTGGCGCGAACAGGGGATGGGTCAGGAGAGCGCGCGGAAAACGATGGCGGCATTCTGCCCGCCGAAACCGAGATTGTTGCTCAGCACCGTGGTCACCCGCGCTTCGCGGGCGGTGTTTGGCACATAGTCGAGGTCGCACTCCGGGTCCGGTTCGTGCAGATTGATGGTCGGGGCAATCAGGCCCGTTTGCACCGTCTTGACGCTGATCACGCTTTCAATGCCGCCGGCGGCGCCGAGCAGGTGACCGGTCATCGACTTGGTCGAGCTGATGGCAAGACGACGGGCATGGTCCCCGAAGACGCGTTTGATCGCCAGCGTTTCGAATTTGTCGTTGTAAGGGGTGCTCGTGCCGTGGGCGTTGATGTAGTCGACCTGTTCCGGCGGCACCGCTCCGCTGGCGAGGGCACGGCGCATCGCCATCGACAATCCTTTGCCCTCCGGATCCGGCTGGGTGATGTGGTGGGCGTCGGCGGTGGCGGCGTATCCAACCAACTCGCAGTAGATCCTCGCTCCCCGGGCGCGCGCGTGGGCCAGCGACTCGATGACGAGCACGCCGGCGCCCTCGCCCATGATGAAGCCGTCGCGTCCGAGCGAAAACGGCCGGCAGGCGGTGGCCGGGTCGTCATTGCGCGTGCTCATCGCCTTCATCGAACAGAAACTCGCGTAGGCAAACGGCGTGATCGCCGCCTCGGCGCCGCCAGCCACCATGACATCGGCGTCCCCGCGGCGGATCATGTGCATGGCCTCCCCGAGGGCGTGCGTGGCGGTGGCGCAGGCTGACACCAGGCCGAAGTTGGGGCCGCGCGCGCCGATCTCGATCGCGAACAAGCCCGAACACATGTTGCCGATCAAGGCCGGAATGGTGAACGGCGAAACCTTGCGGGGCCCGCCCTCCAACAGTCGCTTGTGCTGGGTTTCAAACGTCGCCATTCCTCCGATACCCGAGCCTATGACCACGCCGATCCGGTCCGGATCCTGACGCGAGAGGTCGATTCCCGAGTCGCGAAACGCCTCTTTCGCCGCGACAAATCCGAAGTGGGTGTAGCGGTCGTTCCGCCGGACCTCCTTCGGGTCCATGTGCGCATCCGGCTCCCACCCCCGCACCTCGGCGCCGATCTGACTTGAAAATCCCGTGGGGTCGAAAAGCGCGACCCGGTCAATCCCGTTGCGTCCGGCCAGCATGCTCGCCCAGAACGCTTCCACGGTCTGCCCGAGACCATGGACAACACCGAGACCGGTGACAACGACACGCTGCGATGCGGAGGACGTTTCCATTGTCATAGCCATGCGTGGAAAAGGATGAGCGATCAGGAAACGGCTGACTTGGCCACCCTTGAATGGGGAAAAACAAAAAGGCGCCCGGCCGCGGTGCGGCAGGACGCCTCGTGGAAATCCATGGGGGCCTTACTTGGCTCCGGCCTTGCCGTTGATGTAGTCGATGACCTGACCGACCGTCTGCAGCTTCTCTGCATCGGACTCGGGGATCTCGCCTTTGATTTCGTCCTTAAACTCTTCTTCGAACGCCATGATCAACTCGACCGTGTCGAGCGAATCCGCACCGAGATCGTCCAGGAACGAAGCTTGGGGCGTGATCTGCTCTTCGTTCACATTGAGCTGGTTGACGATGATCTCTTTAACGCGCTGTTCG
>JAEUGZ010000351.1 GCA_016794725.1 Opitutaceae bacterium
GATCAAGTTCACCAAGGAGGGCGAGGTCACGGTGCAAGTCTCCGTGGATGCCACCGACGACGGGAGCGCCGTCCTGCGGTTCCGGGTGCGCGACACCGGCATCGGCATTCCGCTCGACCAGCAGAACAAGCTCTTCGGCAAGTTCATCCAGGTCGACGCCTCCAACACCCGCAAGTACGGCGGCACCGGCCTCGGGCTCGCCATCTCCAAGCAGCTGGCGGAGCTGATGGGCGGTGCCATCGGCCTCGACAGCAAACCCGGTGTCGGCTCGGAATTCTGGTTCACTGCGCGACTGCTGCGTCAGTCCGAGCCCAAATCGGGGCGGAGCCCGGCCGTGCTGCCTGCGGGTCTCCGCGTGCTCGTAGTCGACGACAACGCCAAGGCGCGCGAAGTGATCGTCGCCCGCCTGATCCGTTCCGGCGCGATGGCAGAAGAAGCGGCCAGCGGCGCGGCCGCCCTGACCCGCCTGCACGCTGCCGTGTCCGACGGTCATCCCTTTTCTGTCGCCCTGATCGACCTCACCATGCCGGACATGGACGGCGCCACGCTCGGCTGGGCGGTGCGCTCCGACCCTGCGCTTTCCGCCACCCGGCTGCTGGCGATGGCCTCCAGTGAGCAAGCCGCGTCACCCGAACGTTTCCAGCCGATCGGATTCAGCGGCCACCTGACCAAGCCGATTCGGCAGTCCGACTTCATCGAAACGCTGGTCAGCCTGCTGCAGTCTCGCGCGGCGGCTCCCGCTCCGAGCCTGCACTCCGAAAGCACCACCCCGCTCCGGTCGCGTCTTGCCGGAGTCCGGACTGACGCGCGCATCCTGCTCGTCGAGGACAATCCGACCAACCAGATTGTCGCCCTCGACCTCCTGGCCAAGCTCGGCCTCAAGGCGGATGCGGTCGACAACGGGGGCGAAGCCCTGCGCGTGCTGGCGAAGGAACCGTACGACCTGGTGCTGATGGACGTGCAGATGCCCGAGATGGACGGGTTCGAGGCGAGCCGACGTATCCGATCATTGGAAACCGTGGTCCTCGATCACCGGGTGCCGATCATCGCCATGACCGCCCACGCCATGCAGGGCGACCTCGACCGGTGCCTGGAAGCGGGCATGAACGACCACGTCACCAAACCCATCTCCCGCCCGGCCCTCGTCGAAGCCCTGCTCCGCTGGCTCCCCAAGCAGGAGCCCGCCTCGGTTTGAAGCCGCGGGGGCATCGGGAAAAACGCGAAGGCGCGGGGGCGCGGAGTTCGGAACGAGCATTGAAAAGGGTGATACGTGCGGGGTATGGAGTGCAGGCATCACACCGACTTCACACCCGGTCCTTTTCCACGGTCTGTCCTCCGCGCCTTCGCGCCTCCGCGTTTCGTCCGATCGCCGCCTTCCCCGCTCCTCGCTCTACGTCTCCGGCCTTTGCGTCGTCGCGCCTTCGCGCTTCAATTCTCCGCGTAACGGCTGCGCTCTCGCTCCACGATGAGCTGCTGCCGGGTCACCGCAATGCGGGCTCCGATCAGCTCGCGGTTTTCCTCACCCTTGGCCGCCAGCTCCTGCTCCAGCTCCGCGATGCGCTTCTCGTAGGCACTGATGCGCTCCTGCAGGGGCGTGTGCAGATGCTCAAGACGGCGCTCCAGTTCACTCATCTCCGCCTGCGCCCGCTGCTGGGCCGAGAGCAACTCGGCCCGGTGACGGAAGAGGGTCTGGTAGAGTTTCTCCTTCATCCAACCGAGCACCCCGGAGCGGATCGCATCCTGGGCCCGCGCCGCCTTGCCCTCGGCGACGAGCGCCCGCTGGCGCCAGGCCTCGGAACCTGAACCGCCCTCGGGCAGGGACAGCGCCTCGTCGCCCGGCAGGGCCTGCACGCCCCCGGACGTCAGGACCAGGGCGGTGCCCGGCCGGCTGCGCAGGCGCCAGAGGATCAGGAGGAGTGTCACGCAGACAAACGCGAATCCCGCCGCAATCCACAGGGTCTGGCGGCTGAGCTGCGAAGCCACGGTCTGCTCCTGCGCCAGTTTGGACTGAAGGGTTCCGATCAGGCTGCGCTCGCGCATGGCCGCCAGCGCCGCGAGGGCCTTGCGGTCAATCCGCTGCCCTTGGCGCACCACGGTCTGGGCCGCCGCATAGGTTTCGTTCGCGGTCACACCTTCCATGCGACGCGCCCGCAGCACCTCGGTCAATTCGGCGTCCGGCACGGCATTCATCTGCACGTAGGAGGCGGCAAACCGCCCCATCGCATCCTGGTTCGCAGGGAAACTGGTTTCCACCAGCCGGCGGGCCCGCCACAGGCTGAGGATCTGTCCGGCCGAGACGCGTTGCACCGCGCTCTCCAGTTCACGCGGCGTGGGAGCATCCTCCAACGAGCGCACGGTGAGGAGCCGCACGGGCTGGTTGGTCGGCAGAGGGCTTTCGGTCTTGCTGCCCACAATCGGCTGGGCCATGACGTCGCGCACCGGCTGGATCAGCGCCGCTGCCAGCGTCTCATCGGACTGGCCGCGTATCCACACGGGTCCAAACACGGCAAAGGGAAACTGGCGGGGGGCCGTTTCCCCCACCTTCTTCACGACCGCCGCATACTCCGGCGAACCGAGGTCGGCCTCGGTCGGGGTGCGGCCCTTGAAGGCCTCCTGGAGCTGCTCGAGGAAGTGGGTGCGGGTCTCCGCCACCGCCGCGCGGAGGCGCACCTCCGCCGCCAGGGTGGTCTGCGGCGAGTAACGCACAACGAAGAGAATATCCTGGGCCAGCTTTTGCTTGAGGGCCTCGGTGGCATCGGGGTCGACCACCACCAGCGGGACCGGGGTGATCACCTCTTCCGCGGCAATGTCGCCCAACTTGTACTCGGGAATCGCCGCCCGGAGAGGCAGGAGCGAGACCGCGGCCACGAGGGCCAGCGGCAGCCAACGTGCACGCATCGTGTCCATGGTGATTTGGAGGGAGTTGAACAACGGCATTCGAAAAGGGGGAGCGGTGCGGGGATCGGGGAGCAAGGATATCGTCGCGAACTCAGTTGTTGGATTCCGCCTTGGGTCGCAGGCTGTTCACCACACCCTCGTCCTCTTCCGTTTGCAGCGCGAGTTCGTAGCACTCGAGAGCTTCGTCATACCGACCCAGGCGGTTGCAGACGCCACCCTTGTAGAGGTAGGCGCGGGTCAGGCGGCGATTGGCCGCAATGGCGCGATCATAGCACCGCAGCGCATCGAGATCGCGCTTCATGCGCTCCAGCGCGGTGCCTTTGCGCAGCAGGGTCTCGGCGTGATTGACGTCCAGTTGCAGGATCTCGTCATAACACGCCACCGCTTCCTTCAGCTGGTGGTTGGCCTGAAGCGCGCGGGCGCGAACCAGCAGCGCATCAATCATCGGCTGGGGACCGTCCACCGGCAACGTGCGCCGGATGGTGACGGGATCGATCCGGGCAGGTGCCGCCGGAGCCGCCGCGGGAGTCGCCGCCGGCGCCACGGCCACCGTCGTGGGCCCGGGCTCACTCGAGGACGGAGGGACAGCCGTCGCCACCACGGTCGCGGGAACACTGGCGGTGTCCTCCAGCTCGAGGACGCGACGTTCCAGACGATCAATGACCGTGAGCAACCGTTGATTCGACTGCACGACGGTCTGATCGGACTGGGCCAGGGGATCCCCGGTCATCAGCCCGGGACGAGGCGCCACCGCCAGCGCGGCGCGACCGCCGCCCTCTTCCGCCAGGCGTTTGATCGCCCGCCATTGGAAGAGCGGCGTGGCCAGCATCGCAATCAGTCCGATGCCGCCAAAGGCCGCCGCCACCCACAGCACCACGCGGTTTGATTTCTCTGATTCCTGCTGCAGGCGCTGACGTTCCGTCTCCGCCTTTTCCGTCTCTTTGCGCTGCCGCTCACGCTCCGCCTCCATCGCGGCCTTGATCGCGTCCAGGCGCTCGGTCAGGGCAGCGGCCTGCGCCCGCGACGCGGCTTCGGACTCCACGCGGTTGTTCAGCACCGCCAGTTGGGTCGCGTGCAGTTGATCGCGGACCTGCAGGTACGCTTTCAGGAGCTCCGACTGGCTCAGCTCTTCGGGGGCCGGCGCTCGGGACAGCGGCACCGGTCCCTCGACCGCCGGCTGGGCCAGCACGACCGTCGCGCCGACGAGGAATCCCGCCCAGGCCAAGGCCCGTCCGTGGTGGAGCAGGAGCATTAAAGTGGTCTTCATCAAAACCCGCCCGTGTACGCTGAAAGTCCGCCCGCTGATGTCAAGGCGGGGGCTGGCGTTCACTTCGCGAGCGGCCCGACCTCTTCGGGCGTCAGCAGTCGGGCCACCCTGGGTTCCTCACTCCGCTCGTCCGCGCCCGCATCCTTTTTTCCGAGACGCGATTGTCCGTCGATATCGACCGAAACCATCGTGAATCCGGCCTCGACCACATCCACCAGCGGGCTGTCCTCCTGGGGTCGCACGATCCCGCCTTCACCCGGGGCGAGTTTGGGATCCACCGCCACCAAACCTTCGGGCGGCAGACTGCCGGGCCCCGCCACCGACCACACCACATTGCCGGTCCACACAGCTTCGGTGTAGGGGCCGTCGATCTTGGCCGCCACGCCACCGCCCTGCAGGACATTGTAGGCAAACACGGTGCGCTGCGCCCCAAGCGCGGTCGGCGTGCGCCGGCTCATCTGGTAATGGGTGCGGTTGTCGAGGAACGTATTGAAGGCGATCACGCAGTCGTCGGGACGATCGTGACTCGCCAGGGGCGCGCCATCCGCCACTTCGCCCCCGCCATTGCCAAGATTCACGCCAATGTAGTTTCCCTCAAACAGATTGCTGTGCACCACGTGGCGGTCGCCATACAGGCGCAGCCCTTCGGTGTTGCGCAGCACATTGCCATAGACACGGCAGGCGTTCCCGTGACGCAGAGTGACCTGGGCGCTCGGACTGTCGATGAAGGTGTTGAAACGATACGTGTTTCCGCTGGAGCGGTTCGAAATCAGCTCGTTCTCTCCCCGGCATCGGGCAAAGAGGTTGTGCTCCACGACGCCGGCGCTGAGGGACAATGAAAGGGCGCTCAACCCATACCGGATCATCTCCGCACTCTCACCCGTGCTGGTCACGAGGTCGTGAAAGTGGTTGTGGTGGATCCAAAGCCGCTGCGCGATCTGCGCACCGGTCCCTCCAACCGCAATCATCGCCCCCGCGGACTTCTTCTCGGCAAACTCGTTGAAGTCGATCTGCGCGTCGTGGCCGTTGACGGTGAGGTAGGGGCCCTCGCCGGGGCAGCGAAACGTATTGCGGCTGAACCGCACATGGCTGGTGCCGGCAGCGATGGTCGTCTTGCCGGAGTTGTGGGTGAACACAAAACCGGAAACGACAATATGGCCGGCCGGGGAAATCAGTGTGAAACCGTGGGTGCCGGCGATCTCGACGCCACCGACCGTCTCGGCCGCAATCGTGATCGGCTGCCCCTCCGCCCCACGCCGGTTCACAATCATCGGCGCGTCAGTCGTGTAAACACCGTCCTTCAGGGTCAGGGTGTCGCCGGGCGCCGCGTCATTGAGTTTGAGCTGCAATTCCGCGAGCGAACGGACGACGGTGGTGGCCGCCGCCGCGCGGGTCACCGACCCGAGCGCAACCAGGGCGGCAATCGCGAGACGAAGGGCAAGCGGGGGAGTCACTGAAACGAAGGGCATGGAGGAGCCGGGAATCTTGCTTGGCACCCGGTGCCTGCTAGTGTCGGACTGCGAACCCAAAGGCCTCAAGCCCGTTCCCGCTCTCCGAGGCGTTCTCTTCCCACTTTTCATCGTGGCTCGTTTCCTTCCTGCCCTGCGTCGTGTCGTGTTGTTTGTCCTGTGCTGCCGGCTGGCCAGTCCGGGAGCCGCCGCCGTCCCCCCGAACTCCGAGGGAGCCGGCGAACCGCGTCGCGCCCCCCTCGTCGCCGCCGTCGAGGCCGCCGTTCGGCAGCGGCTGGCCGAAGGCTTGCCCGGGGCCGGGACCGTCGGGGCCTTGGGCGCCCAGGCACCGGTGGAGCTGACCCGCGCGTCGCTGGACGGCGACCGGCTCACGCTCGCCTTCAACCGGGGCCTGCTGGCCTTCGAGCCGGGCAGCCTCGCGTTCGAGGCCGCCAGCCACGCCATCCATGAAGCCGTGGGCACCGTGCTCGATCCGGTTTTCTCCCACTACCAGGTGTACACGGTGATCGACGGAGTGCCGTTGCACCTCCTGCTCAACGCCCTCGACCGCTCCACGGAAAGTCACCTGCAGGGAATCGACCCCAGCCCACCCGCCTTGCCCCGAAGCGCCGGCCTGAACGCGCGGCGGGTCGCCGTCAGCCCCGGTCACGGCTACTACCTGAACGCCTCCTCCGCGTGGGTGCTGCAGCGCTCCCCCTTCTTCGGGATTGTCGAGGATTTCATCAACCACGACCTGGTCACGTTGCTCGACGAGGAACTGCGCACCGCCGGCGCCATCGTCCTGCCCACGCGCGAGCTCAACCGACTCGCCGGCGCCGGGGAGTCCGGATTTCCGCGCTGGCAGGAGGCCGCCCGCTACCACGTCAAAGCCCTCGGGGCCGACCCCTCGGTCTGGAACGAGTCCGGCTTCACCCACCTGGAACAGGACATCCGCTGTCGTCCGCGCTACGCCAATGCCGTCAACGCCGACGTCCTGGTCAGCCTGCATAACAACGGCGGGGGCGGCACCGGCACCGAAACCCTCTACGACACCAACAACACGGTCGCGGCGGAAAGCAAACGGCTGGCCGACACCCTGCACGCCGCGGTCATCACCGCGATCCGCCGTGACTTCAACGCCGCCTGGCCGGACCGGCGGGTGAAAGGCTTCAACGGCAGCTACGGAGAAAACCGGCTGGCGACACGTCCGGCTGTCATCATCGAACTCGCTTTCATGGACAAACAGTCCCCGGACAACGACGCATTGCAGGTCGAAGCCTTCCGGCGGCTCGTCGCCCGCGCCATCCGGGAGGGCTTGCGGGAGTTCTTCGACGGTCCGCTGACACCACCCAACGGTCCATCCGGGCTGCAGGCCACCAGCGATGCCAGCGGCATCGATCTCTCCTGGACCGACAACGCCAACAACGAGGACGGCCTGCGCGTGGAACGGCGGTTGGAGGGCACCGACGCCTGGACGATACTGGTCACCCTCGCCGCCGGCGCACAATCCCACCGCGACAGCACCGCCGCGCCCGCCACACGGTACGACTACCGTGTCCAGGCATTCAACGCGGCCGGCGACGCCGCCGCCGCTTCCAACGAAGTCACGGCCGCGCGGGCGCCCGCCTCGACCTCCCTCTCCCTGATCAGCGACTCCATCGAGTCCTCCCTTGTCCGCGACTGGCTGCAAACCGCCACGTTCGGCTTCCGGGTGGTCGATGGCACCGGTGCCCCCGTGCTGGGCGCCACGCTCGAGGTCAGCGACGGCTTGCTCAACCGCCAGGCCAGCGTCACGTCGGTGACTGCCGATGCCTTGGGACGGGTCTCCTACGACTCGGTCGTGCCCACTGGCCAGGCCGATGGCGCCTATGCCCTGACCTTCGAGGCGACGAAATCTGGATACACCCGCAGCCCAGGCGTCACCCGCACCGTGCAGGTCGCGCACACGGACAGCAGCGCGGGGGCTCCCCGGCTCGTGACCCAGCCGGCGTCGCGGGTGGTCACCGCCGGCTCCGAGGCCACGTTGGTCGTGTCCGCCTCCGGCACGGCCCCCCTGACGTACCAGTGGCAACGCGACGGTCTCGCCGTGCCTGGCGCCACCAGCGCCACACTCACTCTCCCCACCGTCGCGGCGGCGGATGCCGGACGCTACCGGGTCGTGGTGACAAATCCCGCCGGTACCGCCACCAGCCTCGAAGCCGTGCTCACCGTCGGCCCGCGCGCATGGCTTTCCAATGTATCCGTTCGGACCACACTGGCCGCCTCTCAGACCGTCATCGTGGGCTTCGTCATCAGCGGCGGCGGCAAGCCGTTGCTGGTGCGCGCCGCCGGGCCGTCGCTTGCGGGTTTCGGCTTGGCCACCGCCATGCCCGACCCGCGCCTGGTGTTGTACCGGGACACCACGCGCGTCGCCGGCAACAATGATTGGGCGTCCGCACTGACGTCGACCATGACGGCAGTGGGAGCGTTCCCCTTTCCCTCCGCCAGCCGGGACTCCGCCCTGCTCCAGACGCTGAGCGGCGCCCACACCGTGCACGCCACCGGCACCAGCCCGGGCGTGGTGCTGATCGAGGGTTATGACGCCGGCTCCGGCAATATCGCCCGGCTGGTGAATCTCTCGGCCCGCAATCAGGTTGGCACGGGCGCCGACATCCTCATCACCGGCTTCGTTGTCGCCGGCGCCGGCAGTCAACGGCTGCTCATCCGCGCCGTCGGCCCCAGCCTGACCGCACTCGGCGTGCCAAACGCGCTCGCCAATCCGCGCCTCGAAGTCCTCGACGGAGCCACGCGCATCGATGAGAACGACGATTGGGCGCCCGCGCTCGCGACCGCCTTCGCCCAGGTGGGGGCTTTTGCACTTCCCGCAGGCAGCCGGGATTCCGCCCTGGTGGTCACCCTCCCGGCCGGACGCAGCTACACCGCCCAGGTCTCCGGAGTGGACAACACCACCGGCGAGGCCCTGGTCGAAGTCTACGAGCTGCCGGCCCCGCCCCAGTAGTCGATCGCCGCGCGAACATAGCATAGGTCCGCGCTTCCGCTGGAGGCGGCCTCGTCCCGCGACTGCGCATGCGCGTCAACCTAAGGGTGGTGTTCGTTGGAGGTGGGGTCGCCGACCCCGCGGGGATGGGCGTCGCGTGAAGAAATCGATCACCGGAGGCGGGACCGGTCGGTCCCGTCGCGGCCTCAGCGAGGCCACCTCCAACAAGAACAATGCGATTCCCCAGGCCCAATCCTTAAGTCGACGCGCAGGCGCGACTGCGGTCCCGCCTCCGTTGGACTCAGCTCACTTCCCCGAAGGCTTTCCCAACTTCGCGATCAATCCGTCCACGATCG
>JAEUGZ010000156.1 GCA_016794725.1 Opitutaceae bacterium
TCCTGGATACTGGCTTCCGCATCCCAGGCCCCGTGTCCTCCCAGCACCCCTCCGAACTTCAGCGTTCAAAGTTCAGCGTTCAGCGTTCCCCCCTTCCTTCCAAAGCTCACTCTTCCGCCGCCACGGCCGGTGCGGAATCCGGAGGAGGCGTCGCCGGCGCGGGCGCGGGGCGGTGCAGGTATTCATAGAGCTCGGTCGCGAGTTTGGGTCCGAAGCCCTCGACGTCGCGGATCTCCGCCGCCGAGGCTGCGCGGAGGCGGTCGATGTCGCCGAAGTGCTCCAGCAGCGCCGCGCGGCGGACTTCCCCCAAACCCGAAAAGTCGTCGAGCACGCTCTCGCGGATTTTTTTCGAACGCAGGTCCGCATTGTAGGTGTTGGCAAAACGGTGTGCCTCGTCACGCAGGCGCTGGAGGAGATTGAGCGCCGGGGAATTGAGCGGCAGGTTGAGCGGCGCCCGCTCATCCATGAAGAGGATGGTCTCGTGCTTTTTCGCGAGGCCGATCAAGGCCGGGGGCGTGACGTCGATCGCGACAAAGGCTTTGAGCGCAGCTCCAATCTGACCACGGCCGCCGTCGATGACCACGAGATCGGGAAATGCCAGGCCCTCCTGTTTGAGTCGCCGGTAGCGCCGGCCGACGACCTCCTCCATCGCGCGAAAATCATCGTTGCCGACGAAGCTCTTGATCTGAAAGCGACGGTACTGGTTTTTGTCGGGCCGCCCGTCCGCAAAACGCACCATCGAGGCGACCACAAAGGTCCCGGAGATATGCGAGATGTCGAAGCACTCGAGGATGCGCGGCGCAGCGGGAAGACCCAGCACCGTCCCCAACTCCACCATCGCCGCCTCGTCCGGTGTCGACACCGGGTGGTCGCGCTCAAACTTGCGCGTCTTGGCCAGGGTCTTTTCCAAAGCAAAGACGATGTCCCGCAACTCCGCCGCCTTTTCAAATTCCTGTCGTCCCGCCGCCGCCGTCATCTCCTCGCGCAGGGTTTCCAGCCACTCGCGTGACTTGCCCTCGAGAAACTGACAGGCGTCATCGACGCGATGGCGGTACGCCTCCGCCGTCGTGATGTTCTGAAACCCATAGAGCTCCTCGCGGACATCATCGTAGAGCTTCCAGGTGCCGTCGGGCTGCTTCTGCGGCGTGGCATCGCCCAGCAGCACCCCGAATTGACGCCGCATTTGTCCCAGGGTCTTGCGCAGCAACCCTGAGTGGGCAAAGGGACCAAAGTACCGGGAGCGGTCGTCCTTCTTGATGCGAGTCAGCCGGATCCGCGGAAGTTCCTCGGTCAGATCGACCCGGACGAGAAGGAAACGCTTGTCGTCGGTGAAGTCCGTGTTGTAACGCGGTTTCCATTGCTTGATCAGTTTGCCTTCGAGCAGCAGGGCCTCCGGCTCGGAGCGGACCTCCATGGTGTCGAAGTCCGCGATCATCTCGATCAGGGCGCGGATCTTGGGGTGCCAGGTCATGGCCCGGGACGGGGTAAAGTAGGACGAAACCCGTTTTTTCAAACTCTTGGCCTTACCGACGTAGATGATGCGGCCCAGACGATCTTTCATCAAGTAAACGCCGGGCTTGTCCGGAAGGCGTCGGACCTTTTCTTTCAGGGAGGTCGGTGATTCGCTGCTATCCATCAGGGTGGCTGGCATTTTCCCGAGTTTAGCTTATTTTCACCTCTCGCAAGTATGGTTTCACCTTCGTCCGGCTCAGCGTCTCCTTCGGTTCCGACTCGTCGCTTCGAGCTGCTCACACTCGGCGACGAGTTGTTGCTCGGCCTGACTGCCAATGGGCATCTGACCTTTATTGGTTCCCAACTCGGCCGGCGGGGCGTGATGCTCAACCGGAATGTCACGATCACGGACGATGCCGACGACATTGTGCGGCAGTTTCGCGAGAGCTGGAGCTGCGCCGATGTGATCATCACCACGGGCGGCCTCGGGCCCACCTGCGATGATCGCACCCGGGAAGCCATCGCGGCCGTGATTGGCCAGGAGTTGGTGTTTGATTCCGCCATCGAGAAGACGATCGCCGACCGCTTCGCCCGCCTGGGGCGAAAGATGACGCCGAACAACCTCAAACAGGCCTACCGGTTCGCCCGTGGCGAGGTTCTTCCCAACGCCAATGGCACCGCCCCTGGACTGTGGGTCGAGCAGGACGGAAAAGTCCTCTGCATGCTGCCGGGCCCTCCGAACGAATTGCAGCCGATGTTCATCGAGCAGGTGCTGCCGCGGCTGGCCGAACGCGGCTACATTCGCGCGCGCGAGGCCTACGTTCAGCTGCGGACGGCGGGCATTGGCGAAAGTGCACTCGAGACCAAATTGCAGCCCCTCTTCGACCGGTACGGAGACGCCTTGAGCGTCGCCTTCTGCGCCCACCAAGGCCAGGTCGATTGCCGGCTGAGCTCGCCCAGCCAGCGCCTCAGCGACCTCCAACTGCAGGAACTCGCGTCCGAATGCGCCGGCCTGCTCGGCGAGGATTTCATGTGCTTCGGGCACGACTCGTTGCCCCGGGTCTGCGCCGATCTGCTGCGCACCCACGAACACACCCTGGCGGTGGCTGAAACCGCCACCGGAGGCCTGCTCGCCAACGCTTTCACCGATATCTGCGGCGCCTCCAAATTCTTTGCCGGGGGCTGCGTCTGCTATTCCAATGAGTCGAAGATGCAGCTGCTCGATGTTCCAGAAGATATTCTGGCCCAACATGGTGCAGTCTCCGCAGAGAATGCCGTGGCCATGGCGACCGGAGCCGCGGAGCGGCTGAGCGCCAGTTACGCCCTCGCGATCACCGGGTTCGCCGGTCCGACGGGCGGCACCGAGGCCAATCCGGTGGGCACGATCTACGTCGCCCTCTACTCGCCGCACGGGGTGTGGTCGAAGAAACTGGCCTATCCCGGTCCCCGTTCCACGGTCAAAGTCCGCGCGGTGAATGCCGCCTTGGACTGGCTGCGGCGCGAACTGATCCGTACCCACACCCACGCTCCGACCCCGCCTTGCCGGGAAATCGGACTTCTGGGCTGACAGGGCGCCATCCGTCTGACTCTCTCTCTTGCAATAGGGTCACTGGCGCGGTTTTGCGTCGAGCCACTCAAACGTAAATTTACGTTAAAGTAGGTCCGGGCCGTGACGATGCGTGGCTCTACCTGATCCCATGTCAGCCGGTCCTGTTTCCGATGCCCGTCTCGCCGCCGCAGCCAGCAAGCTGTCGGCTGCGCCGCGGGTATTTCAGCAGCTCAGCGCCGCGATGAAAGACCCCGATGTCAGCGTCGAGGACATCGTCGCCGTCGTGCGTCTGGACGCCGTGCTGACCGCCCGGGTGCTTCGGATCAGCAACTCCGCCCAGTTTTCCCGCGGCACGCACATCACCGGCCTGGAAGAAGCCATTGACCGGATTGGCCTCTACGAGGTCTATCGTCTCGTCGGCGCCGCGGTCGCTTCGCAACTTTACTGCGTCGGTCTGTCAATTTACGGAGTCAGCGGCGACGAACTTTGGGAAAACTCCGTCACCACCGCCGTCGCCCTCGAAGGCATGGCCCAGGCCCAGGGTGAGGACGCGAGCATCGGATATACGTTGGGACTCCTGCGACCGGTCGGCCGTCTCCTGTTGCAAGGCGTGGCCGCCGACTATTCCTGCCGGCCGCTGAGCGGTCGCCACCCCACCGCGGCACTGGTTGCCGCCTGGGAGTTCAACACCCTCGGCACCACCAGCACCGAAGCCGTCGATCGCCTCTTTCACCTGTGGGGCTTCGCTCCCAGCCTGACCGAGCCGATCCGCTACCACTTCGCACCGGCCGGAGACCCTGCCCGCTCGCGCATCACGGCCTTGCTCCACATTGCCTGCTGGATCGCCAGCGAGCTCGGCAAGGGCCTGGTGGTCGAACAGCATGCCTGGGCCCTGACGGACGATGTCCTGCTTCAGGCCGGCATCTCCGCCAAGGACGCCGAGAAGTACGTCGAGCGCACCAAACGCATCGCCGAGCGACTCCAGGGCCTGCTCAAGGCCGCCTGACGCGGCGCGGAGTCCGCGCGCAGGGTGTAGTTTAATTTCTGTTACGAATCAACGGCCGCGAGGAGTCTGCCGTATCCGCCGCCACGTCCATCTGCACGGGGTCGTTGACTCCACCTCCGCCGGACATTTCTCCGCCAGGGAACACCCAAGCTCCGCCCCACAGCCGGGTTACACCCCATGCTGCCTTTCCACGAACCGGTGTAAGGTGTGACATGCTCCCGAATCTGACCCGATCGAAAAGCCTGCCGGGCGACGCCCGCCGGTCGCCGATTCGAATCGTTCACGAGTAACGCCGCCTGCTCGCCGCGCAACCACCGCGACACCCGCGTCCTGCGCCGGATTCCGTGGCATTCCCCACCGCATCCGGTGCTTCGGAATTCACGTCTCCCCTGCTCCTCCTCCCTCCGTCACCCTTTTCCGTATGAAAACACAAACGCTCCTGCTCTCAGCCCTGCTCGTCGCCGCCCCGTTCGCGGCGTTCGCCAATTCGTCAACCGATCGCAAGATCGAGGAAGCCGCCAAGGCCTCCTACAACTATCGCGCCGTGCTCGACAACCACGTCAAGGTGAAGGCCGACGACGGCATCGTCACCCTTAGCGGCACCGTCCAGGATGCGGAAGAGAAAGCCCTCGCCGAGGACACCGTGAGCGACCTCCCCGGTGTCACCACCGTGCGGAACGAAATAAAGATCAAGTCCACGTATGAAGAAAAATCCGACGGATGGATGGCCCTCAAGATCCGCAGTCGCTTGCTCGTCAAGGCCAACGTCAGCGCCACTTCCACCACGGTCGCCGTGCAGGACGGGGTCGTGACCCTCGGCGGGACCGCAGACAACGCCGCCCAGAAGGAACTCACCGCCGCGTACGCCAAGGACATTGACGGCGTCAAATCGGTCAAGAACGACATCGTCGTCAAAGAGACTCCCTCCACCTCCGAGATGTCTATGAGCGACAAGATGGACGACGCATCCATCACGAGTCAGGTCAAGTACGCACTGCTCACCCACAAGTCGACCAGCGCAATCAAGACCAAGGTCACCACCGTCGACGGCGTCGTGCGCGTCACGGGCGACTCCGGTTCCGACGCGGAGAAATCCCTCGTCACCAAGCTCGCCCAGGATGTCCGCGGCGTGAAATCCGTCACGAATGACATGCGCGTGAAGAGCTGAGCTCCCGGCTCGGTCTGCTCGTCACTTCCCACCCGCACTCCGCTTCGCCTGGACTATCGAGTCCCGGGCGAAGCGGAACTGCTTTAAGCCACGTCCGCACCGCCCCCCTCAACCTCCCGGTCCCATGCTGCGCAATCTCGCACTCGACGCCCGACACCGCCGTTTCCTGAGCACGCTCCGAAACCCCCTCGTGGTCTCGCCCCTGACTCCGCCCAAACCGGTTGAAGCCGCCTGGGACAACGAAGGAGGCAGCCTCGCCGCTCCGACCGCCCTCGTGCTGGCGCCGCGCATCGCAACGCCCACCCCCGAAGGTATCCTTTCCTCGTCACCCGCCGCCGCCTGATCCGTCCCGTCCGTCAACTCCCCCTCTCCATGGGCAAATTCCTCTCACTCGTCGTCTTCTTCAGCGGCATCGTCCTTGTGCTCTTCGGAGTCAACCGCAGCCCCACCCCCGCCCTCTCCGTTTCCGATCCCGAATCCGCCTCCAGTGCCTCGGGGTTCCCTCCCTTTGGCTGGCTGCTCTGTGGCGCAGCCGGCGTGTCCGTTGGGCTGTTCGGCCTGACGCGCAGTCCCAATCCGGCCTGATCCAATCCCCCCGGCCCATGCTCCGCAACAGCCTGCTGTTTCTCGTCATCGTCCTCGTGGCCGCCGCGCTCGGCTTCGGAGTCGTCGCCGGCACCGCCGCCGTCATCGCAAAGGTCCTCTTCGTGTTGTTCCTCATCCTGTTTGCCGCGTCACTCTTCCGTGGCCGGCACGCGTGAATCACCTCGGTATCGGGGCCTGATCGGGGGGGGCGTGGCGTCCGTCCTCGACCCAACGTAAGGACCGCAACGGTAGGTCAATGCCCCATGGTGTCCGGCCCCGATCGGTCGTACTGTGGCGCGCAGGCGCTCCCTCGTCGCGCCCAGGCAGGACGAAACCTCGCCCTCCGCATCGCTCCGCACCTCCTCGATTCCCACTCCTCTTTTCCTATGAAAAACGAAATCAATTCAGCCCAGACTCCCTCGGAACTGCTCAGCGACCTGAAATCCTTGGTGCGAGATGCCGAAGCCATCCTCTCCTCCTCGGTGTCGGAGCACTCGACGGAAGCCTTTGACGCCATCCGCGAGCGCTTCTCGCTCGCTCAGGATCGTCTGTCCCACCTCTACGCCAGCGCCCGAAAACGCGTGGTCGCCGGCGCCACCTGCACCAACACCGCCATCCGTGAGAACCCCTACCAATCGCTCGCCCTCGCGTTCGGCGTTGGACTGGTCGCCGGTGTACTGATCCGCCGCCGCTCGTCCTGAGTTCCAGCCTTCAGCGTCGGTCGCTTTCCCGCCATGTTCGCGTCCCTGTCCCCGGCCGCACTCGTCGTTGGGCTCTCCTCCTGTCTCCTCTTCGTCGTCGGCGTCGGATTCGTCGTTCACGCCGTACGACGGGTCAAACCGGCCCACAAGCGAATCGGACGGTATGGCGCCGAAGACACGACCGAGACCCGGCTGGGACCCTTGGTCATCGGAATCGGCCTGCTCTTCGGTGGCATCATTCTCCTGGTGCTCGCCCGCGACCTCACGCCCTGAACTCGGCCACACCGCCTTTCTCCCGCTCATTTTCCTCCCATGATCTCAAGTCACACTCAATTTATCGACGCCATCCGGGCACGGGAACGGATCCGTCTCTCCTTCTACTCACTGCCCGACACCGGAACGGTCGACCATGAATGCGCCCCGCTCGACTACGGTCCCGAGCCGGGAGAGGGCGCTCCAGTCAATCAGTACTGGGTGTGGGACTACAACGCCACGCCTGGAAAGCACTTCATCGGACTGAATCCCGACCAGATTGTCAGCTGCCGGGTGCTGGGAATGGGTTTCGATCCCCTGATCATGGATCTCGGCGATCGCGCCTGGTCCGTGCCACGCTCCTGGTCCAGCGCCCCGCCCGTCACACCGGTGACGACACTGATCGCGACTGCGACTCCGGCCGCGGTCGCAGTGAACAAACCCGCCTGATTCGAAGCGACTCCGGCCAGGCGAGGTCCAGAGCGCCCGCCGGCGAAAGGCCTTCAGGATTCGCGCCCATTCGTCCCGCGACTGCGCATGCGCGTCAACTTAGCGAACGGACGCTAGAAATGCCCGCGGTTCAGGTGGAGGTGGCCTCGGTGAGGCCGCGACGGGACCGACCGGTCCCGCCTCCGTGGTCCGTTTTCTTCACGCAACGCCAATCCCCGCGGGGTCGGCGACCCCACCTCCAACAAACGCCGACCTCGGATCGAGCTTAAGTTGACGCGCATGCGCGACTGCGGGAACGCCCTCCACCCGAACCAATCCTGCATTCATATCTTCGGTCGGACTGAGGGCTCCACTTGCTTCTAAAAAGAACGCCTATGGACGACGACCCTGCTTGCAACAGGACCGCCAGCTCACCGCACGAGGGTTTCACTCCCCCGCGTCAGGCCGCGAAGCCGAATCGATCCTTGATTTCGGCGACATCAAGTCCGAGTGAGACCCGCAGCAGCTCGGAGGAATTGCGTTCCGCCGCAATCTTGAGGAGGCGGCCGAACTGCACCGCGGTCACGGCCGCCCCGTCAAGACGGATCGCCCTCATCCGCGCCCGGGCAGCCAGGGGCGGCATGGGGCAGTCCTCGGCGTCAATGCGACCGTCGGTCAGATGGGTGAATACCCGGACGACGCGGCACGAGAGCGCGAGAAAAATCTATCGCAAACTTGGCGAGCATGGGAATCGAAGGTGAAGGTCGAAGATTGGATAGTCTCCGGATCTGGCACCTGAAGACCGGCTGCGCCGGAAGTCGCGCTAGGTGAACACCCCATTCAGCCTGTAGGTCACTTACTGTATCGTCGCATCATGGATACGCCGCCCTCAACCACGGCCATCGGACACCAGCCCGGAGATACCATCGCGAAGCACCGTTTCGCAGGCGCACCTTTGCGCCGCCCTGGCCTCGTTCGCGTCCAAGGCTCCAGCCACCTCCCATGATCGCCACCCTCTCGAACGGAAACCTGATCGGATCCACCGCCGCACCCGCGGCCAGCCCCCACCTTGGCAAGCCCAGCTCCGCGGCCCGAATCTATGACGCCGATCTGGTCCGTCGGTTCAACGCGGGCGAACGGGGCGTATTCACCGAGATCGTGGAACGCCACCGCAAGCGCCTGGTGGCCCTTGCCTACTCCCTGCTCAAGAACGAAGCCGACGCCGAGGAGATCGCCCAGGACGCCCTGGTCCGGGCCTACCGGGGTCTCGGCACCTTCCGCGGCGAATCGTCACTCGGCACCTGGTTGCGCCGCATCACCTACAACCTCTCGGCCAACCGGTACGGATACGACCACCGGCGGCGGCGGCACGTCACCCACTCCTTCGACTCGCCGATCCACCCGCAATCCACCACCACCCTCGGGGATCTCTGCATCTGCCCCGCACCGGATCCCGCGGGCCATTCGGAGAGTCGCGAACTCGCCGACTGCATCAATCGCTGCATGGGACTCCTGCGCTCGGACCAGCGGGAGATTCTGACCCAACGCTCCGTCCTTGAGAATTCCTATGAGCGGATCGCCTCCACGCTCGGCGTGCGTCTCGGCACGGTCAAGAGCCGCATCGCCCGGGCCCGCGGCTTCCTGCGCGCCTTGATCGAACGGGAATCGGGTTCCCTTCAGGCACTCGACACATCGGCTCCAACGGCCGCCTCTCTGCCTTCGTAAACGACCTTCGACTCTTCTTCTCCAGAAATCTCCCACCTTTCCCACCGGCCCGCTGCTCGCCGAGGCCCTTGCTCGCTTCACCAGTCACCCGGAGCTGGTCAATTGAGAACCCAATCGCAATCGCGGCCAACCTTGTATCCGCGCAGCACTGCTTTAATCACCGCTGTCACGAGCGACCAGCCGATCGCGGGAGCGTCACTCAAGTCGGACTGGGCTGTTCCCATGGGGTGAATAACTGCTCGGACTTGCGGCGCGACCGCGTCGTCGAAACCCGAGCCTGCAAACGTGGTGCAGGTGAGGCAAAGGGCACATCCGACCTCACGGTGGTCCCCTTTCCGGGCGAAGACTCCACAGAGAACCGACCACCCACCATCTCCACACGCTCCCGCATGCCGATCAGTCCCAGGCGCTGCTTCCACTTTGGGGACGAGAGTCGCTCAACGTCAAAAGCCATCCCGTTGTCCATCACCTCGAGTCGAATTCCTGAACGCAGCCGGGTGATGGTGACATGCGTTTCTCGGGCCCGAGCATGTTTGGACACGTTGACCAGCGCCTCCTGCACCACGCGGAACAACACCGTCCTGCGCTCGTTGTCGAGAGTTTCGACCGCCGCATGTGCGGTAAAGTGAATGGTCCGGCCCTTGCGCTTCGGCATGTCTTCAATGTAGGCGCGCACGGCCGGAATCAGGCCAAGATCATCCAACATCGCAGGGCGCAGCTCACGCGCGAACCGATGCACCACGCGCACAGACCGGGCAACCAGTCTGCGGAGGGGCGCAACCGCCGTGCGGATACCCGCCGGTTCCACGGTCGCCGCCTGGGTGAAAACCGAGAGCTGCACGAGGATCCCAATCAGGAGCTGACTGATCTTGTCATGCAGCTCGCGGCTGATTTCCCGGCGCTGATTCTCCTCGTCAAGCACCATTTGGTGGGAAATGTCCCGAACCGAGTCTTGCAGGCTTCGGGCCTTCGCGAGCAGGCGCCGCGCGGTCTGTTCGCTGGTGCGCAGGGAGCGTTCAACGCGGAGCCGCTTGGAGATCTCCCGCTTCAGTTTCACGTTGGATGCGGTCATCACGTCCAATCGCCGCCGGGCGCGTTCGGCCTGCTTGCGTTGAGTGACGTCATTGAAGAAGCAGACGACGCCAAATTCACCGGTCGGCAGAGTCACCCGCTGGAGCTGCCACTCGTAATCCTGGGTCACGCCCAGATCCCGCCGTCTCTCCGCAAACGTCAGGGTCTGATAGGGTTCACCTGTCTTGAGTGTGTGCCGGAAGGTGGACGCGATGCGAACTGCAACCTTGGGGGGCCAGAGCACATGCACCACCTCGTTGAAATCACGTCCAATCAGCGGTTGGATGGCGCCGAAAATTTTCTGCGCGAGCGGATTGAGCTGCTGCATCCGGAAAGCCGCATCTACCACATACACGCCGACCGGGGCCTGCGCGACCAGCGCACTGAAGAGCGACTCGTTGCGGCGCAGCACGCGTTCGGCATCCTTGCGGGCCGTGATGTCACGGATGTTGCACTGGATGACGGGCACCCCGCCTTCAAGGTAGAGATTTGCCACCACCTCCACCTCCTGGTGACGGCCGTCCCGACTCTCCAGCGGGAGATCCTCATAACGCACCTGGCGATTGCGCTTGAGTTTGCGGAACATCTCCTGACTGGCCGTCTCGTCCTTGAGCAATCCGATCTCGAACAGCTCCTTGCCCAGGAGCTCTTTGGAGCTGTAGCCCAGGAGTCGCGTCATGAAGGGATTGGCGTCCGTGATCTTCCGCGTAGTGGGGTCCATCAGCAGGACGCCATCATGCGCCGCCTCAAAGAGCCGGCGGTAACGCGTCTCCGAGACGCGCACTTTCTCCTCCACGCGGACCTGATCCGTCCGGTCCACCATCACCAGCCTGCATTCAAGCTCGCCCGGACAGGACTGAGCCTTGCACCGGATGAAACGCGAGGGGCGGCCAAAGGCCTTGAGTTCGAACAACTCCGTGACCAGCGAGCGCTGGGCAAAGGCCCGTTCAAGGAACGTGAGGAACGGCAGTCGGTACGGCGCGGCCAGCAGGGTCACAAAGTGCTGACCCACCCACAGGTCGCGAGCCGCACCGATCAAGTCGGCGCTCGCGAGATTGGCCCGACGGACCATGCCGTCGGGACCGAGGGTCACATAACTGATCGGTGCAAATTCAAAGAGATCTGCAAACGGATCAGCCGACGGTCCGTTCGGAGACTTCGGCGCCTCACGGGCACCGCGGGGGGTCGACTTGGCAGCGGCGGCCGGGGGGCTCATGGGTGCGGGAAATGCCGTCAAGCGTCCGCGCGCGTCATGGCCTCACTTGAGAGTCGGCAATTTGATGTCGCCCGAACTGCCGATCACTCCGGTGCCGTACAGCAGCCAGAGTACTACCGCGACAACGACAACAATATTGAGAATGCTCTTGATCGTTCCCTGCATGGGAATGAACGCGTTGATGGCCCAAAGGACGACTCCAACAACGATGAGTGTGACGACGACAGTAACGAGAGGCATGATGAGTGGGATTGCGAGACAGGACGGGACATTGATGGAAAGGGAACGAAGCCGGTGCGGCTGCCCGAGACCGTATTCTAGGCCGGCTTGGATCGCCGGAACGGA
>JAEUGZ010000158.1 GCA_016794725.1 Opitutaceae bacterium
GTCTACTCTGTGCCGGCTTGGGGTGCTTCCAAGGAATATGCCGAGTGGTACTGGCGGCGCGTCACCGGCAGCGCACCCAAGGACGCGGTGTGGCGCGACCATCACGCCCGTAACTACGGCACCCTCTTCAACTACATGGACTTCGCCCCCCGGTTCACCGCCGAACTCTTCGACGCCCGCCAATGGGCCGATCTGTTCGCGCGCGCCGGCGTGCGGTACGTGGTGCCGACCTCCAAACACCACGAAGGGTTCGCCCTCTGGCCCAGTGCGGAAGCCAGCCGGACCTGGGGACGCCCCTGGAACGCGCTGGAGATCGGACCGCGCCGCGACCTCATGTCCGAACTGGCCACCGCCACCCGTGAAAAAGGCATGCGATTTGGCTTCTATTATTCGCTCTACGAGTGGTTCAACCCGCTTTGGCTGCAGGACCGCAAGCGGTACGTGACAGAACACATGATCCCCCAGTTCAAGGATGTGGTCTCACGCTACGCTCCCGACCTCATCTTCGCCGATGGGGAATGGGACATGCCCTCCAAGGAGTGGAAGAGTGAGGAACTGCTGGCTTGGCTGTTCAATGATTCGCCGTCCAAAACCGAGGTGGTCATCAACGACCGCTGGGGGAAGGAGACGCGCCACAAGCACGGAGGTTATTGGACCACCGAATACGCCGCCGGCCTCCAGGACGGCTCCCATCCGTGGGAGGAAAGTCGCGGCATGGCCTACTCCTACGGCCTCAATCGGGCGGAACGGGTCGACGACTACAAGTCGTCCCGCGAGTTCATTCTCGTCCTCGTCGACCTGGTCAGCCGCGGGGGAAACCTCCTCCTCGACATCGGTCCGGCCGCTGACGGCACGATTCCGCCGCTCATGGAGCAGCGTCTCCTCGACATCGGCGACTGGCTCAAGGTCAATGGCGAGGCGATTTACGGCACCCGCCCGGCCGGTCGTTCCGCCCAGTGGACCGGGGGTAAACGGGTCGATCAGGAGTACGGCGAATACATGATCAAGTACAACCTGCTCGATCAGGTGGGTCAGGCTCCCAGGGACGGGAGGGCGGTCAAACAGGTGTTCTTCACCCAGAAACCGGACGCCCTCTACGCCATCTCGGTCGGCTGGCCCGGACCCCAGCTGGTTCTCCGCGATGTCACGGTGCCGGCAGGGGCGAAGGTGACGATGCTCGGTGTCGCCGGCACCCTTGCGTCCTCTGTTTCTGGATCAACCCTCACCCTCGCGACGCCCACGCTCGGTCCGGAGGAATCTCCTTGCCGACACGCCTTCGTTTTCAAGATTCCCGGCGCCCGCATCGCCCGAGAACCGGCGGCGCCTACCACAGCGCGAGCCAAGCCCTGAGGTCTCGACCCATCGGGAGGTCGTCGGCCTCAGGCTGCGGGAAATCAAATCTGCTCCCGGGACAAGCCGTGCTCCTCCGCAGAGTGGAGTTTCACCACGGTCCTCCTCCCTGGCCACGACCCTCCCCCCTGCCCCGTGGTTCCGGCCTCACCTCCGTCGCGCATACGCGTCAACTCAGGGAGCCGCAGACGTACCTTATTGGTTGAGATTGGGTTCGGTGGAGGGCGACGCTCCGTCGGCGCCGGGGGACGGTCCACGAACCACTGCATCCGGCCGTTTTGGTATCCGCGATGCGCAACCGGCGCCGATCCCGCGGCTGCACATGCGCGTCAACTTATGCGCGATTCGAAGTCGCCGTCTGGTAGAGGTGGGGTCGCCGACCCCGCGGAGAACGGCGTCGCGTGTAGAAATCAGACCACCGAGGCCACCTCCACCTGAACCCCTGCGATTTTCCACGCCCGGTCCTTAACTTGACGCGCGCGCGCCGTCGCGGGAGCGCATCACGGGGCCAGTACCTCGCCCACCACCAGGATCGCTCCGGGATTGAAGGTGAGCGGGCCATAGCGGACAGGGTCGTCCATCGTCTGCTTGCGCTGGGCGAGGATGGCCGCCTTGTCGGGGGCTTCTGGCAGGAGCTCAATGCTCACCGTGTGAACGGTGTCGGAAAGATCGGTCCCGACCAGAAAGGTGTTCAGTCGATGGTACGTGCAAAAGGAATCGAACCGGGATTTGATTTCCGGCGGCCGATCATCGAGTGTCACGCGAACCTGCCCGCTATCCGGTCCGATGACGTCATAGATCGCACAGCGGGTTCCCTTGAAACGAAAGGTCAGCGTCTCGCCTGGAGTCGTCGCCCGGCGCAGGTCCGTCAGACGCGACACCCAGGTCTTGGCAAACGGATCCGTGGCCGGGTCCGGCTTCATAAAACCGGACGATAGCCGGGCGGCACCGATTGGAATCATCCTCGCCCGTTCGTAGTTGAGCAGATCCAGGGGCGCCGGAAGGGTGCGGTCGCGCGGTGCCTGCGATGCCTGCCGGATCGGCTCCAGCGATCGGACCAACGCCTCCGTGTACAAAACGTGGCCGGTCTCGGGATGTGGATGCACTCCATCCGGCGCGAAAACCACCGCATCGCCCTGCGCCTTGCGTTCCTCGTCCGTCTTCGGCAGCGGCCCCTTCCAGACGAGGCGCCCCTTGGCGGCAAGCCGGGCCACCTCCATCGCGAGATGCACCGAAGGCAGTCCGTAGTGCTCCGCCACCTGTTCCATCGCGCTCGCAGAGCGTTGAAATTTGCCCTCAAGCATCGCCGGCGACAAGGTCTCGGTCAGGGTGTAGACAAAGCCGATGTCACACGCCGGAAGCTCGCGACGGATCTGGCGCACGATTCCCTCCATACACCGCACAATCTGCTGGGGCGGAGCGCCGCCGTCATTGACGGCAAACTCGACGAACACGAGGTCAGGCCGGTGCACCAGGACATCCTGCTGCAGTCGGAAAACCCCGAGATCCGATCCCGTCCCTCCAATCGCCGCGTTGATTTCGCTGAACCGGACGTCTGGATACGTTGCCCGCAGGTGCGCGAGGCTCTTTACCCGCCAGCCGGCCTGGGCCGTGATCGATCCACCCAGGTAGGCCACCCGTACCTCGGCTCCGGGTGTCGATGTCAAAGCGAAGAAGTGCGGCCATCCCCCGCGAGGACGGCACTCCTGCGCCGGCACGAGGTCATCGGACGCTGCCCCGACCGCCGCAACCAGTCCCCAACCCAAGGCCATCAGCCCCACCAGAAGTTTCTTCATTGTGGGTGAACACTGACAGCCCCTGCGGTCCGCATCAAGTTCGCCCCCGGTTGATGCGGGCCGGGACCGGACTGCCCCACCCGCCGCCAGCCCACGAAACGCGCGATCGCGACGCCGATTTCTTTGCTAACTTCTTCGCTCTCCGAACCCCGCAGTGGGGACGGTCTCGCGACGGTGCGCCGCGGTTGAACTTGAGGTTGTTCTCGGTTGTCTCGGATGGGTCGCTCGCCATGGCCCGCGCCCACCCTCGTCCCATGAACTCTCGTTGCCTCCTTCCATTTATCCTAGGCTGGGTGATCCCGCCTTTGTTCGCCGCGGCCCAGGCGGAAGCTCCCCCGCCCGGGCTCTCGTCCGCCCGGTGGGAGCTTGTGTTTCAATCCGGATTCGAGGGCGACAGCCGCGTGGTTCAGTCGGACCAGGGATCAAGCGACCAACTCGTGGGGCGGGATCCCTCGCTTCCATCCAGGAGCGACTGGGTGGCCGACTTGGCGCCCTTCGCGCGCACCCCGCTGTCAATCAACTACACCGGCGGCACGGTGGAGCAGCGTTTCGCCCGGGTCATCGCCGAGCCCGGACGCCCTGAGAATCACGTCCTTCAATTCTGGGCAAACGACGCCTGGGCAGCGGATGAGTCCTCAACCAAGTCACGGGTGCAGGTGGACTTGTATAAAATCCAGGGAGGCTTGAAGGAATTCTATCAATCGGTCAGCGTCTTCCTGCATCCGGATCTCGCGGCTCTAAAGTCATATCCCCGTCGCATCTCCTGGCTGACGATTGCCGAGTTCTGGAACAACGAGTGGTGGGTGAAAACGGAACCTCACGGATTTCGGATCACCCTTGGAATCGGCAAACCGGGCACTAATCCGCAAGACCTCGTTTTCACCCTCAACGCCGAGGATGCAGGTTTCAAGGAGGTCTGGCGGGGGCACAATTCCACCACCAAGGTGCCGATCGGCCGCTGGTTCACCCTGGAGTGCTACTTCAAGGAGGGAAACGCCGATCACGGGCGCTTTCTTGTCGCGCTCACGCCGGAAGGAGAACCGCGGCAGGTGGTCTTCGACGTCACCCACTTCACCCACCACACCCGCGACCCGCATCCCGATGGAATGACCGGCTACAATCCGATGAAGCTGTACACGTCCAGGGAAGTGGTCCGCTTTCTCCGTGACCAAAACAAGGCCCTGCAAATCTACTGGGATGACTTTAGGTTGTGGAAAGCGGTCACTCCCTAGGATTGGCGACGGTGGAGAATCGATACTCGGTGGTGGAGCGGAAGACCTCACCCGGTCGTACGAGGGTCGAGGGAAATTCAGGGCGATTCACCGAGTCAGGAAAATGCTGCGCCTCGAGGCAGAAAAATCCCACCCGTGCGATCACGGGCTGCTCGCTCAACGGGCTGGTGAAGAGCTGCAGGCAGGGCTCGGTCGTCCACACTTCCATCTGGCGCCCGCTTTCGGCCTCCACCACTCGAGCGGCAAACCGCAGCCCGCGATCCATCAGGGTCGAATCGAGCACAAACGAATGGTCATAGCGTGATCGTCGCAGGAGCTGACTCGCGCGTGCCGCCAGCCGGGTCGGCCGCGTGAAGTCGACCACGGTGTCGCGAACCGGAGCGAACGCCCCGGTGGGAATCAGATTTTCGCCCGTCACCGCAATCCGCTGCGCGGAAATCTCGACCTCGTGATCGAGGACGTCGCCACCGCCGCCGAGGTTGAAATAGGCATGGTTGGTCAGGTTCAACGGCGTGGTCCGGTCAGTGGTCGCCCGATAGTCGAGCCGAAGCGTCGAGTCGTCGGTCAGCGTATACGTCACGGTGACGGCAACCGTTCCCGGAAACCCGTCCTCGCCGTCGCGGCTCACGTAGTTGAGTTCCACCGACGCCCGGTTGAAGTCAGGCACAGTCGCACGCCAGACGACGCGATGGAAGGCACGGTCGCCTCCGTGGAGGTGATTGACCCCTTCATTGGCCTTCAGCCTGTACTCCACCCCATCCACCGTGAATCGAGCCTGGGAGATGCGGTTGGCCACCCGTCCAAAGACCGCGGCCGCCTGGGAAAATCCCTGCTCAAATCCTTTTTCACTGGCAACAGTTTCCCGAATGACGCCCGTGTTCAGGCCGGTGCGGTCGGGCACTTGCAGGTCAGCGAGGATGGCCCCGTAGGTGATGACCTTCGCCACCGCTCCCTTCGCATTCCTCAGGGTGTAGGATTCCACCTCGACCCCGTCCGCAGTGCGGCCAAAGACACCGCGGGTGACGCCGGAGCGGATGGGTTGGTTCGACGTCCATACTTCGCCCTCGTCCAGCGGAACCAGCCGAGCGACACGCCCGGGCGTGCCGTTGAGCGCGAGGTAAATCAGGCCGTCGGGTCCGGTGGCGAGCGCGCGCACCCGACCCTGTCCCTTGAACAGGATCTCCTGCGCCACCACCCGGTCGCCCGCGGTCTCAATCCGACGGACCTGCTGGCTGATGAGGCAGGCAACCAGGAGTTGGTTCTTCCATCGGGGAAAGCGGTCGCCGGTGTAAAAAAGCACCCCTGATGGCGCGAGCGACGGCGACCACATCAGCACCGGAGCAGTCAATCCGTCCCGCTGCCGGACAAAAGTCCGGCCGAGGTCCGCGCCGCCGGCCGCAATGGGCCAGCCATAGTTGCGTCCCGGTTCGATGCGATTCAGTTCGTCCCCCCCGATCGGTCCATGCTCGCTCGCCCACAGGCGTCCAGATTTGGGGTCAAAGCCAAGTCCCTGCGGATGACGATGCCCATAACTCCAGATCGTCCCGAGCGCACCCGGCGTTCCGGCAAAGGGATTGTCCGCCGGAACGGTGCCATCATCGCGTAGGCGATGGATCTTCCCGCGTGGGCTGGCCAGGTTCTGGGCATCCGTGGCCACGCCGCGGTCTCCCACCGTGAAGAAAAGGTAACCCGCGCGATCAAAGAGCAGTCGGCAGCCAAAGTGGGAGTTATCCCCCGTGTAGTTCTCGGCTCCGGCGCGAAACAGGACCTCTTGATCGGTCCAGCGGCCCCCTTGAATCCGGCCGCGCACGACCACAGTCATGGAGGTCCCATCGGTCACACCCGGTTCAGCATAGGCGAGGTAGACCCAGCCCGTGCGCGCGTAGTCAGGATGCAGGACGACGTCAAACAATCCGCCATCCTGCCGGTGGTGCACTCGGGGAAGTCCCTCGATCGGCCGCGGATCCAGTTTTCCATCTGCGATCACACGCAGATTGCCGGAACGTTCCGTCACCAGCAGGCGTCCGTCCGGGAGAAATGCCATCCCCCAGGGGGTGTCGAGAGCGTCGGCCACGGTCTCCAACCGGAAACGATGCAACTCGCTTTCGATCGGCTCGGGCGGTGGAGGCGGAGGTGGTTGGATCCGACCGGCCGCATAGTCACGTCCGCGCGCGCGCAGGAGCTCCAGCAACCCTTGAACTTCGCCCGGAGTGAGCACCTCCCGGAACGACGGCATTCCCGTCGCCGGCCAGCCCTCGCGGAGACTCTGTCGAATCGCCTCGTCTTCGCCGCCGTGATTCCACCGATCGTCGAGGAGATTAGGGGCGCTGCCTCCGGTGAGGTTGGCGCCATGACACGCCGCACAGATCGTCTCCACCACAACCGCGGCAGGCCGATCCACCACGGGACCGGACCACGCCAGGGTGGCGGAAAGGGCAAAGGACGCAACCCACAGTGACTTCATTCACCCACAGTTTCGACGTGCAAGCGAGCTCCAGGCGAGCGGATTGTGCGAGTCGCCGGCCGCCTACCGCCCCACCGCCATCTATCTCCGGCGGACCTGTGCAGCCGGCGGCGTCCCACCGCCCTGCGCCCGCACGCCGGCTCGCCTTGTTCGGGCCACTGCCACTAGCATCGGGTCCCTTATGGTCACCCTTCGCCTGTGGCTCGCGGTGTCGGCATTGCTGGTCAGCCCGGCGGGAGTGGCCGGTCCCAGCCAAGATGGCGAACTCATTGACAATGCCTGGGCAGGTCATCCGGTCGCCTTCGCCTTCCTCGCCGAGCACGGACACCTGTTCATCGCCTACTATGACGCGCAACGGCGCATGACGATCGCAAGTCGGCCGATGGAAAGCGGGACCTGGACCCGGATCCACCCCGAGGGCCGGCCGGTTCCCAAGCGCGACCATCCATCCAACGCGGTCGGTTGGGACAGCCACAACTCCCTGCAACTCGCGCTGGACCGCGAGGGTTGTCTCCACCTGTCCGGCAACCTCCACGGTGATCCACTGATCTACTATCGAACGCGTCTCCCCTTCGATCTTTCCTCCCTCGAACGGCTTGACCGCATGACCGGCGATCGCGAGTCGCGCACTACCTATCCGCTCTTTTTCAAGAACGCCGCCGGCGACCTGCTCTTTCGTTACCGTGACGGCAGCAGCGGCAATGGCAGCGACTACTACAACCGCTACCATCCCGAAACACGCACCTGGAGTCGTCTCCTTGATACCCCGCTGCACGAGGGTGAAGGCGAACGCAGCGCCTACGCCTCGGCCCCTCTGGCCGGACCCGATGGGTTCTTCCACGTGTTGTGGGTCTGGCGCGACACGCCCGACGCCGCCACCAACCACACGCTCTCGTATGCGAGAAGTCGTGACCTGGTTCACTGGGAGACCAGCAGCGGGCAGCCACTCACCCTTCCCATCACCTATGCCACGAGCGAGGTCGTGGATCCCGCGAGTCCTGGAGGCGGACTGATCAATATGTGTCGGGAGCTCGGTTTTGATGCCGAGGGCCGCGTGCTCGCGGTCTACCATCGGTACGACGAATCGGGCCGGTCCCAGGCCTACATTGCCCGCCCCACGGACTCTGGTCGATGGGACATCCAGGTCCTGAGTGACTGGACCTTTCGCTGGGCCTTCCGCGGTGGCGGGGCGATCCCGGGCGAGGTCAGCCTCGGACGTCCGATGGCGGCACCGGACGGCACGGTGATCCTCGACTACGCCACGGTCTCCACGGGGTCGGGTCGCTGGGTGATCGACAGCAAGACCCTTCGGGTCGTGCGGCATCTCCCGCCCGCGACCTCCCCTATTCCAGCGCCTCTTCTCGCGGTGAGGGGTGATTTTCCTGGTCTTTCCGTACAGTCGGTGACCCGCCACAGCCCAGGCCGAACCTGGCTCCTGCGCTGGGAGACGCTCGGTCGCAACCGCGACCGCCCCCGCCCCGTGATTCCACCGCCCAGCGAGCTCCGCCTCTATGAACTGCCGGACACAGCCGGCGGAAACGCCGGCCCCACGGCCGCCGCCCCACGGACCTGAGAGGCAAGGGAGGTCAGCGGCCGGACAACGCCGCCGGAGCGCGGCATCGGTCAAGACGGCGCGCGAAGTCCTGGAGATAGGCCTCCCGCCAGTCACTCACGGTGCGGGCGCCCGCATGGGGCCCTTCGGCCGCCGAGGGCGATGGATCGTCGGTCCACCAGTTCGGCCAGCGGACGTCCGGCGTCAACGCCGCCTCCGGCGGCGCGGCCACCGCGGTGATCGCGCCCGCCCTGCCGTCGAGCGCCGGTGCGTTGCTGCGGATCGTATAGGCATACCGTTTGGCGTCCTTGGGTGAGAATCGGAACCGAACCCCGCCGGCCCCATCGGATTCACCGACCAGTGCCTGGTTCTCAATCACCAGGGTGGCTGCCAGCGGCTGCGGCCCGGGTGGTGGGGCCGGGAGGACAACCTCAAGGATCGAAAACTGCTCGATGCAGTCATCGGCCGTGGTGAGTCGATCGAAGCGACGGAAGGGCCGCGTCCAGGCGCGGACATAGCGGCCGCCCCATCCCGGCTGCGAAGGATCCTCGGGCGTGCCGCGCAGAAGCCAGCTGACCGTCGGTGTATCCCCCATTTTGATCACCCCTTGAAGGTGGGTGGCAAAGTACTCACCGAGCGCGCCCCGTCCGGCGATGTGCTGCCGGACAAACTCCCCATTCCCCCACTCACCCGCCTGATTGCCACCGGTGAACCACCCACGGTAGGTCGCATTGGATTCAATCATCCAGAGAGTCGGGTGGCGGGTGACCAGGTAATGGTAGGCGTCGGGACTCCACTTCTTGTTCGGCCCGCCGATGAAGTGCACCCGCAGTTTCGGCAGAATGTCGGGAGCGTCGTGCAGTGCCTGGGCCAGGTCCTCCAATCCGCCCCAGACCAACACATAGAGCGGCCTCGAATCCGATCTCCGGGCGCAATGAATGAGCCACTCGGAGCCTTCCGTTGGTTTCCGCACCCCGGATGGGGGAGCGACCTCGGTCTCACCCTGTTTGGTCAGGGCGCGCAGCGTCTCGGGCGCGGGATAGCGGTCCGAATAGGTGCGAAGGTTCGCAAAGTCGCGCTCGTAACGGTCGATGACCTCCAACACGTGTTCCTTGCGTCCCGGTCCAAAAGGAGACGACACCAGTCCTTCCAGATCGAATACATCCGAGTAAAGCAGCAGGTGCACCATCGACTGAAAGTCATCCGGGTCGGTGCCGCCGATGTCGGTGGAAACAAAGACCCGATGCCGCTGCCCTGCCAGCGCGCCCTGATCGGAGCGTGCCGCCGGGGAAAGCGAGA
Organism: Opitutaceae bacterium; assembly: GCA_016794725.1. Classification (GTDB taxonomy): domain Bacteria; phylum Verrucomicrobiota; class Verrucomicrobiia; order Opitutales; family Opitutaceae; genus UBA6669. The sequence continues at coordinate 9,694 of JAEUGZ010000158.1, forward strand.
GCAGGCAAAGTGAAACCAGAACGAGGCAATGCAGTCGGGTGTTCATGCGTCGCGATTCCGGGCATTGGCCTTGTCGAGCGCCACGGCCAGCAGGATGACCACGCCCTTGATGACCTGCTGCCAGAAGGGAGAGACATTGAGCAGGAACAGGCCGTTGTTGAGCACGCCAATGATGAGACAGCCCAGCACCGTACCGGCCACCGAACCGCGTCCGCCCGCCAGCGAGGTGCCTCCGATTACGACCGCAGCAATCGAGTCGAGCTCATAGCCCAGGCCCGCATTGGGCTGGGCGGAATCGAGGCGCGCCGTGACAATCAAACCAGCGACTCCCGCCAGGGCACCGGCCAGCAGATAGACCGCGGTGGTGATGCGCGCCACATTGAGTCCGGTCAGCCGGGCCGCGCGCACATTGCCGCCCACGGCATACAGGTGGCGGCCAAATCGCGTGCGTTTGGTCACGACCACAAACACCGCCGTGAGTGCGAGCATGATCCAGACTGGCGTCGGCATGCCCAGCAGGGCGCCGGTGCCGAGGTGACCGAACGCATCGCCCAGACCGGTGATCGGAAAACCACCGGTCCAGAGCATGGTCAGGCCGCGAGCAATACTGAACATGCCGAGCGTGGCAACGAAGGGCGGAAGTTGAAATCGGGTGATCGCAATCCCGTTGACCCAACCCGCGGCGGCTCCCACGCCAATTCCGACGAGAATCGCCCCGGACGGAGTGAACTGAAGCATCCACTCCGTGCCCGGTATGCCCAGCCCCTGCTTGAGCACTCCCGCCGCCAAGGCCCCGGAGAGCGCAAGAATGGCCCCCACCGACAAGTCAATGCCGCCACTGAGGATCACCAGCGTCATTCCAATCGAGAGGCAGAGATTCACCGAAATCTGCCGGAGGATGTTCCAACCGTTGTCGGGGGTGAGAAACCGGTCGGAAAGCAGACTGAGCGCGATGACCATCAGTGCGAGGGCCAGCAGCGACCGAAAGCGAGTGAGGAAAGCGGTGGCTTTGGATTCAGGCATGATCAGGAGGCAACGCGGGAGGAATCAGGCAACGCGGCGTGGAGAACCCGCTCCGGCGTGGCGTCGGCGCGGGCGAACTCGGCGGTGACGCGTCCCTCGCGGAGGACGAGGACGCGGTCGGACAGGGCAAGGACTTCCGGCAACTCGGAAGACACGACGATCAAGCCGAGTCCCGCGCGCGCGAGTTCGTCGATGAAGGCATAAATCTCACGCTTGGCATTCACGTCGATGCCGCGCGTCGGTTCATCGAGCAGAAGAATCTTCGGAGCGGTCGCGAGCCACTTGGCGAGAATGACCTTCTGCTGGTTGCCCCCCGACAGATCGACCACCCGCTGGTTGAGCGACGCGATCTTGATCCGGAAACGATCGATGTAGGGGCCCACGTAGGAAGATTCGCGCCTCTCGCTGACAAATCCGGCCCGCAAAGCACGATCGAGACTGGCCAGACTGGCGTTGGCGGCCACGCTCATCGGCAGCACCAAGCCGTCACGCTTGCGGTCCTCCGGTGCGAGCGCGATCCCGGCGGCGATTGCGTCGGCCGGTGACTCGAACCGCACTGCCCGGCCCTCGACCACGAGTTCGCCCGTCACGCGGTCGGGATGCAGGCCAAAGAGGGCTTCCAGCAGCTCCGTTCGACCGGCCCCAACGAGTCCAAACACACCCACCACTTCACCCCTTCGCAGGGAAAGGGACACCTGATCAACCAGGAATCGACGACCCACTCCGCTTCCGGTCAGCGAGAGTCCCCTCGTGCGCAAGATCTCCTCGCCGGGCGTGAACGCGACTTTCTGGTACAGCTCCGTCGTGTCCCGTCCGGCCATGAGTCGCACCATCGCGTCACGGGTCAAATCGCGAAACAGGGCCGTACCGACGACGCGTCCGTCCCGCAGAATCGTGACGTCGTCGCACACTGCGGCCAGCTCCTCAAACTTGTGGGTGATGTAGACGAGGGCGACGCCGCGACGCTTGAGTTCACGGATGACACCGTAGAGCACCTCCACCTCATGACCGGAGAGCGACGACGTGGGTTCATCAAGAATCAGCACACGGACGTGGGCAGAGATCGCCCGGGCGATCTCCACCAACTGCTGCTGGCCAATTCGAAGATCCGCGACGAGCGTGGTGGGATCGACCGCGAGGTCGACCCGTTGCAGCGCCGCGGTCGATTCCGCAAGCAAGCGCCTGGTGTCGATCAATCCTGAAGCCGAGCGCGGTTCACGTCCCAAGAACAGATTCTCGGCGACGGAGAGGTAGGGAATGAGGCTGAGTTCCTGGAAGACAATTCCGATGCCCGCGGCCAGCGCTCGCTGCGGGTTGGCGAAACGCACACTTTGACCATCCATCTGGATGGTGCCTTCATCCGGCGGAAAAACACCGGCCAGGATGTTCATGAGCGTGGACTTGCCAGCGCCATTCTCACCCAGAAGCGCCATCAATCGTCCGGCCCGCACGGTCAGGTTCACCCCGTCAAGCGCCCGAGTGCCGGGAAATGTCTTGCCAATGCCAATGGCCTCGATGACCACGTCACCCAAGGCTGCCGAGGGCGCGATCACGGCTTTGCCTCCGCCCACACCGGCACGAAAAGGAGGATCGGCGCTGGGGGCCCCGGCAGCACCTCCGGCACTTCGGCACATCCTGCAAAACTGAGCAGAGCTCCGACCTTGGCCACGGACCGAATCTCCGGCTGAATCCGTTCTTCAACGACACGATTGATCGCCGCGGACACCTCGTTGAACTCCGCCAGACCGGGGACCTCGTTGACCTCGAGCAATCCGCAGCCATCCCTGACGACGTTGCCGAAAACGGGTCCCGTCCTGAGCGCAATCGGGTGTCCTCCCACGTCTACGACCACGCGGTTCCTTTCCACCGCTACGACGCGACCAGAGCCCCGAAGGAACACCCGATCCGCGCCCCCGAGCCCGCCGCGTTGTGAAAATGCAGCCATCGCCGCCCGTCGATCCGTGCGCACCGCCGCCAGAAAAGGAGCCAACTCCGGAGCCTGCCGGGCCGCCGGCTGCAGTCGCTTCAACCAGAATGTCTCGACAAAAGCGGTCGCGGAAAAGCTCGCGGCGGCTTCTCCCGGAGCGGAGCCGGCCACCGGTGTGCGGACCACCCGCACCGGGGGAAAGAGCACGAGGAGACCGATCAGCAGGATGGCCCCCAGCACCCATGGCCAGACCAGCGGGCGGGCACGGGCGGAACCGCTTGCAGCGTGAGTATCCATGTCAGTGACCTCCGTCGAGCGAACGCCTTGATCCGGCCCGAGGCCGCGGATTACGTTCCCGTCCGTAAGGCATCAGGGCTTGCGTCCATAGTCGCCGAACTTGGCGACGTTTTCGCGGTTGACCAACTCGACCGCGACGGGAGTCCTCTGGGGAAAGGTCCGCTCTCCCTTCAAATAACGGTCCGCATTCTCGGCGGCGGTGCGAGCCATGGTTTTTGGGAACTGCATCACCGTCGCGGTGATCTTACCCTCCGCGATCGAGCGAACGACGTCATCGGCGCCGTCAAACCCGAACACCTTCACCTTGCTCGCCTTGCCGGCCGCCAGCAGCGCCTGATACGCGC
>JAEUGZ010000354.1 GCA_016794725.1 Opitutaceae bacterium
GGGGACGTCGGCAAGGCCGGCCAGAGCGAAGACGCGAGCGTGCAAAGCCCGAAGAAGAGGCCGGAGATTCGAAGGGGGCGCATCGAGGTGATGGGGTGACTGGGGTGCTATGCTGAGGCTATTCGGAACAGACAAACGTTCGCCAGTGGTTCCCGTCAGCAACCACGGGGAACTCGACCGACGAGATCCTATCGGGGTGCGATGCGGTCTTGGTGGCGCAGATCCCGGTTGGGCGATCACGCGCCGCGTCGGCCGAGCAACTCGTAAAACAGACGGCAGGCGTCGGCGCGCGTCCAGGGTCGATCGACCGGGGCGCAGGCCGTCCAGGTATCCTTCCAGCCTGCTTCGGGCAGGTGGCAAGCACGCCAGGTTTCGGAGATTTGCTGCTGAAGCACCTCGGATGAGATCGAAGTGCCTGTGTAGGCTGGTGGATAACGTTCGGCCCAGCGCACGGGTTCGGGCGGCGGGGGACGTCCCGCGAGCAAATCGGCAAAAATCCCGAGCCAGAGTTCGGCGGTCACGGTGTCGAGGGGATCGAGCGGACGCGCATCATAGCTTGCGAAGAACCCGCGGGTTCCGAGGAACTGGAGGGCGGCCACCCATGGCTCGGGCGTGGCCATGTCGAAGTCGTTGAAGAACGAGAGCATCACCCCCCGCTCGACCAGATGGCGTTGGAGCTGGGAGACCGCGAGGTGTGCCGGAGGCGTGCCTTGCTGCCGGGAGAGAGACGCGGCGAACGCGGCGGACTCGGCCAGGTGCATCCAGGTGGGTTCGAGGCGGATCGTGCCCCACCCGACGTGGGTGGCGGACAGGCAGACGGGAACGAGCAGGTTATCGTGGTCGGGAGGCAGCAGGCAGCGCCACGGAACCTGGCCAGGACGCGTGAGCTCGGTGAGCAGGATTTTGCCTTCGCGGCGGCTTCCGGCGACGATCTCCATGCTCACGGAGTGGGAGTCCATGCCCCACTCGGTGATGCCGACGCTGTCCGCGTGGATCGGGGCGCGGTGGAGTCCCGGCGCGAGGGTGCCATCGAGCTCGGTGAAAATGGCGCGTCCCCGCAAGCGGCGGGCTTCGCGCACGTAGATTTCCCAGGGGACGTGGCCATTGTCGGTAAACTCATCCTTGGCCAGACCGTAGTCACGGGCGCGCAGCCGCAGCGATTCCGGCACGGCGTCGTCATGCTGGAGGAACCAGAGAAACCCGAGGGCGTGATCCCGGTGAGCTCGGAGGATCTCGTGGCGACGTTGCCAGTCGGCCTCGGGATAGTCCCAGTTGCCGCCGGGCAGATTCGAGGTGTTCCATTTGAGCTTTCCGTTCGGAATCGCCGAGCCGAGACTCCAGCGGTTGCGCATGCGCACGAAGACCTCGCGATCGTAGGTCACCGGCTTTTCGGGCATCACGCGATTGTTGGGATCATTGGAGAGGCAGAGGCGGTAGGTGTAGGCCTGCACCTTGCGGTCCCCTTCACCCGTGCTGCCCGCGTAGATCTGCTGGGAGATTGCCTCGTAGGGTTCGAGGTTGAGTCGGCCTTCCACGGCGTCGCGGGGAAATCCCACCTCGTCTTTGGTGGCAAAGTGCAGGGCCGTGAAGATCCGGCCGGCGTGCGGCTCGCCGAATTCCGCGCGCCCCTCGCGCCCCACGCGATACGGGGCGCCAGCGAGGGCAAAGAGGTCGCCCTCGTAGGTGCAATCGGCAAAGCAATGCGCTGTGACTTGGCGTCGCGGGAGTCCGCCGACGAAGTCGAACTCCACCGCTTGTACGAGCCGATCCGCCTGGCTTACGGACGCTGGCACGCACTTCAACCAAAGCGTGAGGTTTTTCTCCGCCGCGATCATGTCATTGAGGATCGTCTCGGCGGCGTGCGGCTCAAAGTTGAATTTGCCGTAGTAGTGGTCGGGCAAGACACCGGAGGCTTCGTGGATGCCGTGCGTCTCGGAATCGCCTTTCGGGCCGGTGTTCGAATAGCGCGCGTGGGTTTTGGTGAAAACGGCGCGGTATTGCGGCGAGTCGCGGCCGTAACGCTCCCGGTAAAAGGCGAGGAGCCGGTCGCAAAACTCCGTGTAGAGGGGCGCCCGCCGGCCAGCGTACTGGGTATCAATCGCACCCAGACCGCTGCTCCAGAGGCCTCCCACGTGGCCATGATAGTGGGTCAGGAGCACGCGCAGGCCTTCACGCGCAGCGCGAACGGCGCAGGCGATACCTCCCGGCGTTCCGCCCACCACCACCAAATCATAGTCCAGCTGCGGGGTACTCCAGCTCATGCTCAAGAGGGGGAGTGAGAAACACCATCAAGGCGAGTGGATGCAGGTGGCTTCCAAGGGAGACCAGTGGCAGGGGTTTGCAGGCAGAAGCCTCCGGAGGCACCTCTCTCCTTGATGCAAGCCCCATGTCCCAATCGGTTTCTCGCGCACATGCGCGCGGGTAAAGTGGAAACGTTCTATAGCTTGGGAAATCACGCGACGCCGCGGCACGTCGACTTTGTCTGTGGCACCGGTTTGTTCGACACCCTCTGGTTTGACCTGGAGCACTTTGATATTCCGGTCGATCGCCTCGCGGTCCTGAACATGGTTGCCCGTGCGTATCCGATGACGACCCTGGCGCGCATGCGTGCCGCGGACTACAAGTCGGTCATGCAGGTGCTCGAGTCGGGCGTGGGCGGCATCATCTGCTCGATGGTCGACACGCCCGAAGAGGCCAGGGAGATCGTACGCTGGGCGCGCTTCAACAATCCAAGCCCGGTCAACGGCGAGACCACCGGTCAACGGGGTTGGAACGGAGGTGGGGTGGATGGGCGGTATGGGAATTTTCCAGCGGCAGAGTATGTGGCCCACCAAAACCGGGAGACGGCCATCCTCTGTCAGATCGAGACCGAGGGGGCGTTGAACCGCCTCGAGGACATTGTCAGCGTGAAAGGGGTCGATGGCATCTTTTTCGGACCGGGCGACTATGCACACCGGATCGGAAGACTGGGGCAGATTTCGCATGACGAGGTCTTTTCCGCCATGGGCCAGGTGGCCGCGGCCTGCAAGCGGCATGGAAAATTCTGGGGCACGCTGGGGATTGGACGCGAGATGTACGACAAGGTTTACTCGCTGGGGGCGAATTTCATCAGCCCGGGAGGGGATGTCCGCGTGATGAACCTCGGCATCCGTGAACTGGCCAAGGCTTTCCAGCCTCGCACCGAAGGCAGGCCGTAGGCGGCGTTCAGGGCGATGAACCCACCGTGGCGAGCGAAGGGCCCGCCACGTAGGTGGGTTCAATCCGAAATGTGGCATGGGGCAGGGGCTCGCCCTTGATCTGCGGCAGAAGCGACTGCATCACTCGTTTCGCAAACGTGGTGGCGTTGCAGGAGTAGCGCGCCGGCGTGGGATTGAGATAGGCCAGGAACGGGTCGTCATCTCTCGAGATGAGCGAAACGTCCTGCGGAACACTCAGCCGGCGTTGCGCGAGAAACGTGACGGCGGTGAGGTAGTAGGCCGGGTTCGCCACCAGGAGTGCGGTCGGTGGTGCGGCGAGATCGAAAACCCGGGCGAGCGTGCGGTTGACACCTGCGACCGTCCCATCGTGCCGCATCAGATGCGGAGTGACTCCGCTGTAGCTGGCCTGTCGCGCGCCAGCGGAGAATCCGGCTTCACTTTCGAGGTCACCGGCGCGGTGGGAGAGCCGGGTCAGAAATCCCAGACGCCGGTGACCATGACGGAGGATCACGCCCGCCGCGTGACGACACACGGCGAAGTAGTCGAGGTCGACGCTGGGCAGATCGAGTCCATGGTGATTGGAGCCGGCGATGACACAGGGGACGTGCTGATCCTGGAACCACCGCTGGACGCGCTCATTGGAGTGCGCGAGCAACCAGCAACACTGTGGGTTCTGGTTCACAAGGCGGGAGAGGGCCTTGTCGGGTCGCAGGGAGAAGTAACGTCGGCCGGAAAAGACGGTGAAGCGGATTCCTTTTTCGATCAGCAAGGAACGGAGCGCATCGACCCAGAGCGCCGTGAACGGCCTAAGCCGCTCCAGCGACTCGGGTGCGAGCAAACCGACCGTCAACTCTCTGGTCGCGATGTCGGCGGGCGGCGTCGGGTGTGTCCCGCCGACAATCTCATGGCCGAGCCCGTGGGCGGTGCGCACGACTCCATCGCGCTGCAGGATTCCGAGCGCCTTGCGAATCGTCTTGCGACTGACCTGTAGCGATTCGGCGACGACGCGTTCCCCCGGAAGCCAACCGACCCAGGTCTTGGCGTCGATCTCCCGCTGGATCCGCTCGGCAACCTGCACGGCGAGGGATTGAAAGGTGTCGGCTCGCACAATCATCAAGGAGTCAGTCGCCTCCGCCCGGAGGGTTTGGATCTAGAGATGGAGTTCGGTGGGGATTGAGTCGAGAACGCAGGACCGCGTTTCCGTTCCGGTCATCACCGCGCGCAGGTGTGCACGGTCAATCCTTCAAGGGACTTTTTTTCGGGCCAGATGAAGCTGGCGAGCCATGCGGCGGCGAAACAGGAACCCATGCCGGTGAACATGTAAGTCAGCCAATGTAACGGGGTATGCCGGCTGACCACGTATTGCACCATTGCGCTGACGACGAAGCCGGTCAGAGCGGCCCGCGCACTCACCCGGGTGGTCAACATGCCGACCAGGAAGAGACCGCCCAGTCCGCCCCCGAAGAGACCGATGACACTGAGGGTCTGTTCAACCAGCGATCGTGAGGCGAGCCCCGCGAGGAGGAGTGACAGTCCCGTGGCCACCAGCCCGACCGTGAGGGTCAGCCAGCGACCGAGTCGCAGCGCGCCGGCATCCGTGGGTTGCGCGGCAAACCGCCGGTAGAAATCGGTGACCATGACCGTGCTGGTGCTGTTCAGGGCACCGTAGAGACTGGAGAGTGCGGCGGTGATCAGGGCGGTGATGAGGAACCCCGCCACGCCTGGTGGCAGCTCAAAGACGATGAACCAGGGAAACACGGCGTCGGGTTTGTCCATCGTCAAATCCAGCCGTCCCGGGTTTTGCTGGTAGAAAAGGAACAGGCCGGTACCGACGAGCATGAACGTCCAGAAGATCAGCGTGTCGGCCACGGCGGAGGCCCGGATGCTCCGTTGGGCAGTGCGTTCGTCGCGGGTGCTGATGAACCGCTGGATGATCGTCTGGTTGGCCACGTAGCTCTTCAAGCCATCCGTCAGCCAGAAGAGGATCAACGCCCAAATGCTGTCGCGCGTCAAGTCAAAGGACCAGTCGATGACCTTTAGTTTTCCCTCGCGCCAGGCGACCCCGGCCAGGTCCAGCAGACTGCCCTGCAGCTGGGCGAAGATGAGCACCAGCACGAGGAGGATGGCGCTGATTTTCACGAGGATTTGGACCACGTCGGCCCAGACCACGCCCTCGAGCCCGCCGGTGGTGGTGTAAAGGGTGGCCGCCGCCCCCATCAGGAGGATGGCGGTCGAAATGTCGATTTTGGTGACCGCGGAAACGGCGACCGCCGGCACGAGGATCAACAGGCTGATGCGCGCCAGTTCGTAGGCGAGGTAGTTGATGCTTCCGATGGTGTGGACTAGCGGGCTGAAGCGGACCTGAAGGTACTCGTAGGCACTGGTGATGTTCAATCGAACGAAGAAGCGCACGAAGTAGCGGCTCATGATCAGCGCTCCAAAGACATTGGTAAGCGGCAGCATCGTGAACTGCAGGTTGGTCGCGAACGCACGAGCGGGCAGGGAGATAAAGGACGTCGCGCTCTGGCCGGTGGCGACCACACTGAGGCCCGCCGCGAGCCAGGGGATCTTCCGGCCACCACGGAAATAGCTTTCGGACGAGCGAAACCGCCTCGAGTTGATCACGCCCATGGTGGCCAGCCCGACGACGAACAGCAGGATCACACCGTAATCGGCCGGATGCAGACCCTGGGCCCGCATCAGGTAGTCGACGGTCACGAGGCGGGCGGCGCCGTTTGGCTCCAATGCAAGGGCGTGCATTCGCGTGCCGGATCCCGTCGCGGCAATCGTGCGTACCGTGGACAGAGGCAGTGGATACGGCTCCGTCCAGACCCGGGTGATGGTATTGAATACGCGCAGGACGGTGCCTTCTCCGCCGTTCGCCGAAGGCCCGAACGCGTAGAGGTGGGCGATGCCGATGGGTGCGATGCGCGCCCGGTTCACCTCGGGTGGTGGCGATGGCAACGTCCTCCAGGTTCCGCGTTGCGGTTCGAAGGCGGCCACCGCCGGACCGTCAGCGCCTTGTCCGAAGGCAAAAACATGGGGCCGCTCTCCATTGCTTTGTCCCACCAGTGTGGTGACGTGGCCGATCCCCGCCGCGATTTCTCCGCAGTCAGCCCAGGCTGCCTCGGGGCCCTCGAGATCGATGGCATAGAGGCGGGGTGGGGCGGCGGCCCGCGACGCGAGGGCGAGAAACAGTCGCCCCCCGCTCGCGGTCACCGCTGTGATTCGCGCACCGGCGACCGCAGCAGGCAGCGGTGGCAGCGCCACGGCGTCCCCTGTCCCCGAGGGTAACCAGTGCGGACCCTCGCCCGTTGTGGCACCGGGAAAGAGACACCCGGCCGCTGACCAAAGAAGCGTGTCCGGGTCGATGGGAGGAAGGGGCTTCGCGCCGGGGGCCCATTGCTGCGCACCCGGATCATAAAGCCAGGCCCGGGATGCTCCGGCCCGGCCGGCCTCGGTGCCGCCCAGGATGGCCACTTTCCCATGGAGCATCGTCCAGGGTCCCCCGCTCAGACCGGGAGGTGCCGGAAGGTCGCGCGCCTCGCTCGCAAACCGCTCGACACGACTCTCCAGCGGAGAGCGCGAACAGCCTCCGAAACACAGCAGCAGCCAAAAAAGAGAGCCGGTGGAGATCAGTCGGGCAGGGAGCGTCACGGGAAGTCGGGTGGTCGCAGTCAAACCGGGAAATTGCCCGCGGGCCAATCCCATGAGACGGTCTCCTTGGGGTACCAGCGATGATTGCCGGAGTTTGGCCTCGCCCCCGGTGGTTGGGGTGGATTGGTTGGCGCACCGGCGCATGCGTATTTTGTGTTATGAGCTCCTCCTTGCCTGGCGCCGTTGGTACCGGCGTCCGACGCAGGCGGTGCTGCTGACAGTGACCTTTGCGCTTTCGATCACGCTGGCGGTCGTGAGCTGGTCGCTCTTCCACACGGTGTTTCTGAAGAACGCGGAGTTCGATCCCGAGGGAACCTTGTTGCTGGTCTCCCAGGGTGGACCGAAGGCGCCGCGTCGGTATGTCGGCTACGGCAAGCACCCCGCCGCGACGCGGGAGGACGTTCGCGCCTGGGAATCGGCCCAGACGGTCTTCTCCGATTTTGCCGCGGTGGGACTCTACCGGACCACGTTTCTGACCGCTCCGGAAGGCTCGGAGCGCCTCCTTGCGGCGCACCTCTCCACGGGGGCCCTGCGCCTGCTGGGGGCGCAGCCGCTGCTCGGGCGCCTGTTTGTGGCGGGCGAGGATGAACTCGGTTCGGCACCGGTCGCGCTGCTGAGTGAACCGCTCTGGCGCAACCGGTACAGCGCCGACCCCGGCATGGTGGGCCGGATTCTGAACCTCGACGGCCGTCCGGTGACGGTGGTGGGTATCCTGCCCGCGTCGTTTCGTTTCCCCAATGATCAAATGCTGTGGCTTTCCTTGGGCAGCGACGTCTTCGAGACCAATCCGCAGATGCCCATTCACGATGTGATCGGTCGGCTCAAACCCGGAGTCACCCGTCAGCGGGCCGAAGAGGAACTGCGCCAGATCACCGCGCGGCGGGGAGCGCAGACGTACGCCGCCACCTACGAGCTCCGTCCGATTCTGACCCCCCTGCGCGACTACTACCTGGATGATGCGCTGCACCAGAGTGCGTGGGTGCTCAGTGCCCTCTCCCTCATCTTCGTCCTGGTCAGCTGCGCAAACGCCGCGAACCTGACCATGATTGACTTCTTCGGCCGCTCCGCGGAAGTGGCCACCCTGCTGGCCCTCGGGCTGCCGCGGCGGGCGGTATTGCTGGGGTTGAGTATCCAGATGGTGTGGACCGCCTTGATCGCCGGAACCCTCGCCAGCGTGGCCCTGGTCGGGCTCGGTCCCCTGGTGCACCGGGCCCTGGTGCTCACCAACATGCCCTACTGGCTGCCTTTCACCTATGCCTGGCACCATGTCGCCGTTGCTTTCGCCCTGGCGGCGCTGTCGGCCCTGTTGGCGCTGATTCTGCCGGCGTTGCACCTGACTCTGAACCGGTCCGATCAGCTGGCGCAGGCGGCGGCGGGGGCGCAACGGGGCTCCGGACGGAACCGTGGGCGACACCTGCTGCTGGCCGGACAGGTGGCTCTTCTGACGATGCTGGCCGTGTGCGCCGGGCTGCTCGTGCGGTCGCAGCGGCACGTGGCGGCGGAACACTGGGGCTTCGATGCCCGGCTCGTCTACGTGGGCAAAACGGGCGCGGCGTTTTCCTCACTGCCCGACACGGCCGCGCGCCGTCTGTCCCATGATCGAATCCTCGAGGGTCTGCTCGCCCTGCCCGGCGTCAAGGCGGCGGCACTCATGAGCACCGCCATCGGCTACAGTGGAGCGCCTAGCGTGTGGTATGCGCGTTCCCCTGAACTCCTCCAGGATCAGCGGTCGGAAGGCGGCGCGTTCTTTGCCTCCACGACGCCAGGGATATTCGAGGTGCTGGAGGTGCCGCTGCTGGAAGGCAAAACCGTCACCGAAAAGATGGGTGCGCCGGACCAGCCGGCCGAGGCGGTGGTCAATGCCTCGCTTGCGTCGCGTCTCTGGCCCGGTCAGTCCGCGATCGGCCGGATCTTGCATGCGCGATATGGCACCTCGAACCAGGTCTGGTCGGTGCGGATTGTGGGGGTGGCGCGCGATTTTCAAGCATCGGGTCCCAAGGCCACCAACAATGATTTCATCCTCTGCAACTATGCCGGCTGGTTTCCCATCTCCGGGTTCCTCTACGCCCGGGGCACGACGGTGCCCCCTTCGGTGACGGAGGTGACCGAAGTCGTGCGCCGGGCTGATCCCCGGGTTTCAAGTTATTTTGGGACAACCCTGCAGGAGGTGATCGATCGCGAACTGGGATCGGTTCGACTCACGGCCCGTCTCACGGTCGTGTATGCGCTGGCCGCAATGGTGCTGTGCGCGATTGGAGTCTACAGTGTGACGGTTTCGAGCCTGCTGCAGCGGAGCCGCGAGTTTGGCATCCGGCTCGCCCTTGGCATTGACGCCGTTCGTCTCTGGCGGCGCTTCGCGCGCACCCACCTCCTTCTGGCGGCGGCAGGGGTGCTGGTGGGCATGGTGGGCGCTGCCCTCGTGGCCCCGGTGCTCCGGGCGTCGCTCTACGGCGTGCCGACACGCGATCCCATGACCTACCTCGTGGCCGCGTTGCTCATCCTGAGCGTGGCCGGAGTGGCGTGCCTGCCCAGTCTCCCGCGCCTACGCCGCATCAGCCCGGCGGAGTGCCTGCGCAGTTTGTAGCGGGGTGCGGGCTGGAGGCGGCCGGGTCAGGCCGCTGTTCGGTGGAGGCCGATGAATTCCTTGGGCGATTGCCCCACTTCCCGGCTGAAGGCGGTGCTGAAGCCGCTGGCGGACTCATAGCCCACGGCGAGCGCGGCTTCGCCCACGGTCTTCTGTTGCCGGGTCAGCAGGTCCTTGGCCACCGCAAGCCGCCATTGCAGCAGGTAGTGGAGCGGCGTCAGGCCGACCACCCGGACAAAGCGATCTGCGAACGACGAGCGGGACATCGCGCACTCGCGTGCGAGCGTTGCCAGTGTCCACGGGTGAGCCGTGCGTGTGTGGATGCCGCGCAGGGCGGCGGCCAGCTGGGGATCGCGCAGCCCGGCCATCAATCCGCCTGTGACCAGGTCAACGGGAGCGGCGCGTAGCGCCTCGACCAGCAGGATCTCGACAAGCCGTGAGAGGATCAGTGTGCGGCCGGCGCGTTCCTCCCGAAGCTCCTGTTGGATGAGTCCGACGACCGCCGGGACTCCGCCGCCGGTGCGATCGGTGGTGCGGATACGCAGCATCCGTGGCAGGCAGTCCAGCAGGAGGGAGGCGTTGATCGGGTCGAGGGAAAAGTATCCGCCCAGCATGCTCACGGTGGGCTCAACGGTCGCATCGCCGTGAAAGAGGTCCTCCGCCTGGTTTGCGGCGGGTTGGGGATCCATGGCCGTGGGTTTGACGTTCGGATCGCTTGCGAGCGTGAACGCAGGCATTGCGGAGAAGAGGACAAAGTCACCCGCTTCCAAGGTGGTTGCGGGCAGCTGGTCCGCCGCCAGCCAGCAGGGCCCTTTGAGGATCAACGCGAAACTCGGCAGGTTGAAGGCCGGGTAACGGACACCCCAGCGCCCGGCACCGTGGATGGCCTTGGCTCCGATGGCTTGCGGCTTGAGCAGGGTGACAAAGGCGGCAAGGGCATCCATTTGGACGATCTATAATGAAATGTGGACTTGGTATTATAGCAAGTCCAAACCAAATCCGCTAAGATGAGCCCGTCACCACGAAATTCCCATGAATACGAACCAAACGGTCCTCATCACCGGCTGTTCTTCTGGCTTCGGCCAGGCAACGGCTGCCCTGTTCCTCGATCGCGGGTGGAATGTCATCGCTTCGATGCGCACCCCCCGGACCGATCTCTTCCCACGCAGCGACCGGCTGCGGGTCGATCGCCTCGATGTCACCGACGGGCAAAGCGTGGCGGATGCGATCGCCTGCGGAATTGCCCAGTTCGGGCGGATCGACGTCGTGGTGAACAATGCCGGCATCGGCATGTTCGGGGCGCACGAAGCAGTGACCGACGAAGTGATCCGAGAGGTGTTTGCGACCAACACCTTTGGCGTGATGGCGGTGAATCGCGCCATTGCCCCGCATCTGCGCGAGCGCGGATCCGGCACCATCATCAATGTGACTTCGAGCGTGGGCATTGCGCCCATGCCACTGGTGGCCGCCTATACGGCGAGCAAGTATGCCATCGAGGGATTCTCGGAGTCTTTCGCCTATGAGATGGGATGCTTCGGCGTTCGCGTGAAGGTCGTCCAACCCGGGTTCGCGCCCACCACGCGGTTCGCGACCAACTCCGGTGGTCGGTGCGACGCGGCGCTGCCGCCGGCCTATTTGGACTATGCGGGACGTTACCTCAAATCCATGCAGGACTATCCCACCGCGTACACCCAGGCCTCCGACGTGGCCGGGGTGGTCTATGCGGCCGCAACCGACGGTTGCGACCAGCTCCGCTATCCTGCCGGGGCTGATAGTGTGATGCTGACGGCCTTGCGCCAATCGCTCTCCGAACAGGCGTTTCGGGAACGCATGCGGGCGATGACCGGGGGAGCGTTCTGAGGGAGAAGTTCTCCGAGCTTGCGGGAGAAGAGAACGTCGTTGGGCCGCGGTCGGGTCGGAGGGGCCGGGCAAGCACTCGGTTGTGATCCCGCACGTACCGCTCGTGCCCAGGCAGTACCACCTTGATGCCACGACCCATCGTCCGGAGGATCTTCACCTGGCTCCGGGCGTGCCCTCGCCCTACTACGGCTATGGTTACCAGTTCTGGATATTCCCGGGAGAGCGCCGGTAGCGTCGGGAGGGGACTGCGCCGTCCGAATTCCACCCCGGGCTTGCGGATGAGGCGGTCTTCTGACATGGCATGCTTGCCCGTGAGGTGGGTCACACCTCTCTGCTCCCACACGACGGTTAGTTTCCTCTTCAACCCGAGACTCGCGCTTCCTGTCGCTCCCCGCGCCTCCATCCGCCAGGTTCTTTCCGGCCGGCGCAGGCGCGACCCGAACCACTGATACACAACTGCAGGCAGATTTCGGCGTATTCGAGAGTCGAATTCATCTTGGTCCGGCCTCCTCTTTCCCGGCCGGTCCCGGGCTGCAGCTTTCCCTCCCCCGCGCACCCCGGCGCCCGCCCATCCCGCGCCGGTGCAAACCCGTTTTCCCTGGTTTCCAACTCTTACCCACCCTCATGAGACACCCGTTCGAACTTGTCCGCTTGCTCGGAATCGTTGCGATCACTCCGTTCGCAACCAGCACCCAGGCCAAGGTGGAGTCGCTTGTCATCGCACCCGATGCGGCGAGCGCCACCAACATCTCATTAACCACCCTCACCAAGTCCGGTCTCCACGGCCTTTCCTACGTGCAGAAAGGCAGCCGCTTTGTCTTTATGGCGGACGGCGTTGAGGGCCCGCGCTTCGACCGCCGGGCCGGACAGAATCCGGTCATTTCCGACGATGGCAACCGCCACGCCTACACCGCGATCGTTGGCACCGACGCGATCATGGTGGTGGACGGCAAGGAGGTCGGACGTGCAC